>CAIQLG010000021.1 GCA_903872565.1 uncultured Lentisphaerota bacterium
CGGGCAAGGCTTGCTTCCGGGCGCTCGATCTCGCTTCTCCGGGTGAGTTTCGGACTTCTCCTCTCTCACAAGGTCACTTTCGGTAGGTTTCAGGCGTTTTGTCACCTTCCTCCTTCCACAGATTTATCTTGGCGCGACATCGCTCCTCCCATATTCTTTTATATGTATTGCAGTGAAGCCACTTTTATGATATATGATTTTGAAAAAAATAAAAAAATATAATTTCACAGGGAGAATATAATTCAATGACAGGTATTAGCAATATCATGCACTTGATTGCATTTGACATTATATTCTTGCATTATTTTCGCGAATGGTTATCTTACGTATAGACTGTATGGACATAAGACATATTGAGGCGTAAGCTTAGTACGATTGACCGGATTCAACCTGTCCAACAGATTCACAAAAGTAGGTCTGGTTTCGACCTGTCCTTCGTAGTTCGCAGAACGGAGTAGGATGAAACCAGACATGCCAAGTCTCATCGAGACTTGGCCTACTTCAACAAAAACATTTGTTATAATTTTTTAAAGGTACTAAATATGGCTGAACTGAAACAAGTTGTGGATTTTCTGGGAAAACTCATCATGATTGACTCGTTCCCATCCGACAGCTCGAACAACGGTCTCCAGGTCGAAGGAAAAGCCAACGTCAAAAAGGCATTTTTCGGGGTGGATCCGTGTGTCAAGCTATTCCAGAAGGCGGCAGACGAGAATGCCGACTTCATCTTTCTCCATCACGGGATAAGCTGGAAGGACAGCCTCAAGAGACTGACCGGATACAATGCGAAACTTCTGGACCCGCTTTTCAAAAAGGGGATCTCTCTATACGCCGCGCATCTTCCCCTTGACGCCAACCCCGAAATCGGACACAACATCCTTCTTGCTAAGATGCTTTCATTGAAAAACATCGGCAAGTTTGCGAAATACGCGGATTCGGAGATAGGGTTCAAGGGCAACGCTCCAAAAGGCGCGACTCTTGCGAAATTCGCAGAAATCCTTGACTCCAATCTTGGCGGCAAATCAAGAATTTTCGGAAGACCTGATGCAATGATATCAAGATGCGGCATAGTTTCCGGGGGTGGCGGCAACGAATGCCTCCAGCGGGCGATCGAAGACGGACTCGACTGTTTCGTCACCGGAGAGGTCGGACACGAATCATTCCATCTTATCGGGGAATCCGGGATAAATGTCATTGCCAGCGGACACTACTGTACGGAAAAACCCGGAGTCCAAGCCGTGATGGAAAAGCTCTCGCGAAAATTCAAAATCAAATGCGAGTTCATAGAACTTCCAACAGGAATGTGATGATTGACTCAGCTATTCATCGAATAAAAAACATTCACCCGGAAATTCCGGTAAAGTGGATTTTATCAAGGCTGAAATATAAGAAAAACAAGACTCTTCTCGACAAGAAATCAGCCAACTTTCTCAATAAAAACATCCTCCGAGCCTCATCGCTCTGCCAGTGCGAGGGCGCCTTCAGATTTCTGCGGATTGTTTCGTCATCTGCTGAAGGAACTTCTCTGGAATCGGGCATGACATTTAAAAGTGCAAGCATCAGCAAATTTCTGAAAGGATCTGAATTTGCCCTCATAATGGGAGTCACTGCCGGGAATGAAATAATCATGGAAATCGAAAGTGAGATTGCAGCAGGCAGGGGTGCGGAGGCCGTGATTCTCGATGCCGCCGCGTCTGAAATTGCGGATTGCGCGATGGACTACATAAACGAATTTGCCGGGAAATACATCCTCAGGGAAGGGCTCAAACTTACTAAAACCCGCTTCAGCCCTGGCTTCGGAGATTTTCATCTGGACGCCCAAAAAATAATCCACAAATGCCTAGAGATGAATGAGATGGGAGTTGAAGTCACCGACAGCTTCCAGCTTGTTCCGGAAAAATCTGTGACTTCAGTGGCAGGTGCTGTTCCCATTTGCTGATATCAATTACAGCAGTAAAGGAACATCCTCTCACAGATACACTGAGACCACAGAGAAGTTTAACCGCAACCAAATTCGAAATCCGAATATCGAAATTCGAAACAAACTGGGGAAATTTAAAATAATTCAAATTCTGAAAGGGGTCTGACCCTTTTAAAATATTGTAAATACCACATGACAAACAGTATAAGAATTATTGACTGGTAAAAAGTGGCTCTTACAACGATTTATATATACTAGATGATCTATTTTAAGACATGTGTTATATTTTCAGCGTTGGATGTTGACAAACTAAAAGCCTTCGATATGCTGGTATAGGTCGTCCTGTGTCCAGGTTTTCATCTGCTCCACAGTGGCGGATTTTTCCACGGAGAAATTTCCACTCTGCGTTCTGCGCAGAGAATGAAGGACAGCACCGCATCCGAGATTTCTCCCAATGTCAGAACAGATTGTCCTGACATAGGTGCCCTTGGAACATTTAAGGGAAAAAACGGCATATGGCAGATGGACTTTATTTACTTTGATTTCATGGACGGTGATCTCTTTGGGCTCTCTCTCGATGATCTTCCCTTGGCGCGCTATCTCGTATAGTCTTTTCCCGTCCTTCTTCACTGCGGACACCATTGGGGGGATCTGCATTATCGTACCTGCGAATTTCGCAAATTCTTCTCTTATGGCATCTTCCGCAAGATCCTTGCATTCTTTTTCCGATATGACAGTGCCATCCATATCCTGGCTGTCGGTCTCGATCCCGAACAGGATAGTGCCCTCGTAGGCCTTGTCCTGTCCGCTCAAAGTTCCTGATATTTTAGTCGCATGTCCCAGCAGTATTACGAGGAGGCCTGTGGCGGCGGGATCAAGTGTTCCACAGTGTCCGGCCTTCCTGACGTTGAATCTTCTTCTAATAAAATTTATGACATCGTGGCTTGTCCATTCGGCTGGCTTGTCCACGAGAAGGATGCCGCTGTGCGGAAATGGTTGCTGCCTGAATGCTGCTTCTCTATTGTTCTGTTCGTTCATTTCCATTTTTATTTTCCTGATAAGTTTTGTAAATTACTAATAAACGCATAATTAAATTGACAAATATTTTGACTTTTTATGTTGTAGCCACGGCCATGTTGGCCGTGTTCGCCCCCAACATGGGGGCGGCTACAGTGAATATTAATAAAAAATAAGGTTACGACAATCTTATTTTGAGACTATTAGTAACCACAAGACACAGAGGCACAGAGATTGAATCAGTTTGTTATTTCAACAATTCCGCAACTTTCTGTGACAATATTCTCCCTGCGCCGTCGAGGCTTTCGGATTTGACAAGGCCGCCTGCGGCCATTTCGTGCCCTCCCCCGCCGATTTCCCTCGCGATTTTCGCAACCGAGATTTTCTTGTTTTTCGAGCGGAGCGAGAATTTGACGCCTTTTTCGGATTTATATAGGACAGCGGCTATCTCGACATCTCTTAAGGCTTTCACCGAATCAATAAGATCCTCGGTGTCTTTTTTCTCCAGTCCGTATTTCGCAAGGACGCTGTCGTCCATTGCCAGCCAGGCGTATTTGCCGTCAAACTCTGTTTTCAGATGATTTAGCAGCATTTCGGCCTCGAACTTCACATAGGCCAGTGGCTTCGAGAAGAAAAGTTTGCTCATCAGAGCGGGGCAGTCGGCACCGAGAGATATAAGCTCCGCGGCAGTTTTCATTGTCCTGGCGTCCGTGTTGTCGAACCTAAAACCGCCTGTGTCCATAATCAGTCCAACAAGCAGAGCCTCGGCGACGCGAGGTGGCATGACGGCATTTTTCAGCATTTTGAAAGTCTTAAAGAGTAGCTGCGCCGTAGCTGCGGCGGAGGAATCCACAAAATTATATTTGCCATAGAGTTTATTGTCAGGATGGTGATCTATGTTGACGAGTGTGGCGAGTTTAAGGTTGGCATTTTCAGGAACAGCCACTCTTTCCGAGCTTGCCGAATCCAGGCATAGGACGAGATCGTATCGTGACGGCTCGATTATGGTGCCAAGTTTCATCTCATTGTCCAGAAGGAACTTGTATTTGTCAGGAAGAGGCTGGGGGAATATTGCATCAGCTTCTTTTCCATTTGTTCTGAGAAAGGAGACAGTTCCAAGTACGGAGCCTATAGCATCTCCGTCCGGGTTCTCGTGTGTAAGGACGAGAAACTTCCCATTTCCTGTGATTACGTCAGATAGTTTTTTGTAGTCGGATATGTTCATTCAATAGTCTTATTAAGTAGTTACCGAGGATCTGTCATCGCTGGCATTTGTTTTCTTGTTCCTCATCGGGGTCGGAATCGGGATCGCCATCGGGATCGTTTTTTCTGCTTTGTTATTTTTCAACTTCAAGTTCGGAAATTATCTGGAGGACTTTGTCCGCCTTTTCCATTCTTTCATCATTGAAAAAATGCAGTACCGGTGTGTATTTCAGGATCACATCCTTGGAGATATGCCGCTGGATTTCTCTCCTTTTCTCATTGAGAAGCAGAAAAGCCTTATGTTTGTCCTGTGCTTTTCCGCCAAATACGCTTATGAAGACCTTCGCCTCCCTAAGGTCAGGGGAGGCCTTGACCTCGCTTACCGTGACGAGGCACTTGAACGAGGACGCATAATTTTTTTCAACTATATCGGCTATTTCCCTTCTGAGAAGTTCATTGACGCGGGGCATTCTTGAGGTTTTCGCTATTTCAGGCATAGTGCACTTCCATTAAAGTGTTCAGAGGATAGCTTTCTTGAATTCGATATCGTAAAACTGTATCTTGTCACCCTCCTGGAAATCGAAGTTATCCAGGCGTATTCCGCATTCGAGTCCCTGCCTAACCTCCTTGACATCGTCCTGGAATCTTCTCAGTGACTGAACAGTGCCGTTGAAGATCAGTTCATTATCACGGAAGACTCTTGCCTTGGAGCCGAATCTGACGAGGCCTTTCTCGATCATGCATCCGCAGACCTTTGGGCCTTTCGAGAGGGCGAAGATTTTGAGTATGACTGCGGATCCGAGTTCTACTTCTCTGCGATCGGGTGCGAGTTTTCCTTCGACTGCATCCCTGATGTCCTCTATCAGCTCGTAGATTATGTTGTAGAGGCGGATTTCGACATTCTCTTTTTTCGCGAGGGTATTGACACCGGGATTGACTCTGACATGGAATCCCACCACGATCGCATTGGAGGCGCTTGCGAGGAGAACATCGTTCTCGGTTATCGCGCCAGTGGCGGAATGGATGACACCCACGCTGATTCTGTCGTCCGGGATTTTCGCGAGCGAATGGTTTATGGCCTCTATTGAGCCATGGGCATCCGCCTTTACCACGAGGGTGAGGCGTTTCTTGGTGCTGGTGCCGAGTCTTGCAAATATGTCCTCGAGGTTCACTCCCGGTCTTGTGGGTTCGAGATATTCGCTTCTTTTGAGTTGTGTGCGCTCCTCGGAAATTATTCTCGCATCCTTTTCAGTTTTGCATACGACAAGTCTTGAGCCCGCCGATGGAACGCCCGAGAGTCCTACGACCTTGACGGGCATGCTTGGATCGGCCTTCTTAAGTTTTTCGCCAAAAGTGTTTATCAATATTTTGACTCTTCCAGAACATTCCCCGCATATCATCGGGTCTCCCAGTTTCAGCGTCCCATTCCTGACTAGGACATTGGCGGTTGGCCCGAGCCCCTGTTCGAGCTGGGACTCGAGTACGACCCCAAAAGCTGGCCTATCTGAATCAGCCTTGAGCTGAAGCATTTCGGCTTCGAGAAGGATTCTCTCCAGGAGTTCCTGCACTCCCTTGCCAGTTACAGCCGAGACGCGAACTGTCCCCACATTGCCACCCCATTCTTCGCTTGGAAGATCATTCTGCTGCATCTGCCTCAGGATCTTGTCTGGATCGGCCGTCGGAAGATCCATCTTGTTTATCGCCACGATTATGGAGACTTTCGCGGCCTTGGCGTGATTCATCGCCTCGATTGTCTGAGGCATGAAGCCGTCGTCAGCGGCTATGACCAAGATCGCGATATCAGTTACATTTGCGCCTCTCGCCCGCATTGCGGTGAATGCCTCATGTCCCGGGGTGTCTATAAAAGTGATTTTTTTACCGTTCACGCTGATGACAGATGCTCCTATGTGCTGCGTGATCCCTCCGGATTCGCCTGCGGCAACCTTGGTTTTTCTTATATAGTCCTGGAGCGAGGTCTTGCCGTGGTCAACGTGTCCAAGGAAAGTCACGACAGGGGGGCGTTCCCTCATGTTGTCCGGGTTATTCTCATATTCAGGTTCCGGGGTTTCTCCGGATTCTTCTTCGGGCATCGGCCTGACATGCTCCTCTTTTTCTCTCTTGTCCACAACGAGTTCAAGATTGAATTTCTTACACAGCTCGACGGCGACATCGGGCTCAATGGTCTGGTTTATTCCAGCGATTATGTTCATCGTGAGGAGTCGGCCAACGATCTCATTAGGTTTTTTCTTGATGAGTTCCGCGAGATTCCTCACAACTATCGGGGTCTTCATATGCAAAGTGTCGGCGGGAGGCTTATCCACCGGAACTTCCACGGCGGCCCCCTTCGTGGGGAACTTCTTCTTTTTCACGTCTTCGGCAGTGAAGTGAACCTCGACTATCTCCACGAGATCGCTGTCAATCTCGCTGGAGGGCGAGGAAACATCCACCCCGAGTTCCTTGAGATCCTGAATGACTTTCGCGGCGGGAACATCGAATTTCCGCGCGATATCCTTCACTTTAGTTTTTCTTTTTCCGCTCATATAAACACCGTATTCAAATACTTTCCATTTTTTCCACAATAGCCACAATAGCCATTATATCATCGTCATGGCTTTTTTATCTTTTTTATGGCATCAACAACAAGTTCAGCCTCTTCCTTCCCAAGATCCTCTATCTTCTGTATGTCGGACAGTTCGCCCGCAAGCAACCCTTCGATGGTCAGATATCCGCTGCTGACCAGCTTCCTTGCGATTTCAACGTCTATGCCAAGATGTTCAGCAAGGCTTATGACCGTCTGTTCAAGTTTCTCCTCGAATGATGTGCGGTCATCCTTGACTTCGAGGATATCCATTTTCCACCCTGTCAGCCTGGATGTGAGGCGCAGGTTCTGTCCTTTTCTCCCAAGTGTAAGCGCGAACTGGTCGGACTGGACTTTCACGATCAGGGATTTCGCATTTTCATTGATCTCTATGTCCTTTATGACTGCCGGCTGGAGCGCATTTATGACAAAGTTTTTTATGCCCTCATCATATTTTATGATGTCAATTTTTTCACCACTGAGCTCGTTCGTTATATTTTTAACCCTCATGCCGCGTATTCCCACGCAGGCGCCGATGGGGTCTATATGCGAATCCGAGCTGGCAACTGCGATCTTCGTCCTTGATCCGGGTTCTCTGGCGATCCCCTTGATTTGGACTATCCCGTTGTGGATTTCAGTGACTTCCCTTTCGAAAAGTCGCCGAACAAATTCCACGCTGGAACGGGAAAGGATCAGGCTCGGCCCCGCCCCCTTGGACTCGATCTCAGTTATTATTGCATTTATCCTGTCGCCCTGTGAATAGCGTTCTCCGGGTATCTGATCCTCCCTTTTCAGGATGCCTTCCGCCTTCTGCATGTCCACTATGATATTGCCAGATTCGATTCTTCTTACTGTTCCGGACACGATCTGGTTGAGTTTTTCCATGAATTCCTGCTGGACAATGGCCTTTTCGGCCTTTCTGAGCTGCTGCAGCATGACCTGCCTTGCTGTCTGCGCGGCTATCCTTCCGAGGTCCCGGTGTTTGATTTCCATTGTGATCTTATCGCTCACACTGGCCTCGGGCTTGATCTTTTTCGCATCTTCAAGAGATATCTGCCCGCTACCAGGAAGCGTTTCCACCACTTCCATCTCTGCAAATGCACTTATCTCGCCGGTCTGCGGATTTATTTTTATTTCTATCATGGGGGGATTCATCGGGTCCTTCCTCGCAGCAGTTGCGATGGCCTTCTCCAACGAGTCCAGAAGGACTTCACGGCTTATCCCTCTCTCCTGTCCAAGATAATCAAGTTGAGCTAAAAATTCGCTGTTCATATCGCGCAAATCCTTAAATTTTACTTATACAAAATAAAAGTGGGTATCTACCCACCTATAAAAAAATCCGCATTTTAGTTTTTCTGTCAAGCCTAAAAGGCTATTTCACCACCTGCGCCGGCTCCCGTGAAAAGTTCATTGAAGCCTCCATAAAAGGCTAATCTATTTGTTGTTTTGATAAAATCAAGGGGATAATTTAAGAAGAATACTTGTTTTTTGATTTTAAAATGCGAATATATCTGGCTGTTCCTAAAAAATGGGAAGAACCATCAAATTGCAATGAAAGGACATTTAAAATGCCAAAAACCAAATCAGCGGAAAAGCACATCAAGACGGATGAAAAGAGCAGAATGCGTCACAAGTCCAAGAGAAACGAACTGAAATCTCTTGAAAGAAAAATCGTCGCGCTCGCCGGGAAAAAGGATATGGAAGGACTTAAGAAAATTCTTTCCTCGACTTTTTCCAAGCTTGACAAGGCTGTCAAGTCAGGAACTCTCCACAAGAACAATGTCTCCAGGAAAAAATCCAGGCTCGCAAAACTCGCCAAATAATAATCACTGATGTAAATATTCACTGAAAGATCCGCCAAGGCGGATTCAGTGAATTTTTACATTTATTGAACTTACACTCAGAGAATTCAGAGCCCAATCAAATCTAAAATACAAGTTCAGCAAAGGGTCAACTTTGCTGAACTTTTTTTTACTCAACGACTACTTGTCGAATGCCGCATCGAACTGGACGTTTGAAGGTGCGAAATTCACTTTTCTTACAAATTCACAGGCTTCCTTAGCTCCGTATTCTCGCTCCATCCCACAATCTTCCCATTCGACCGACAGTGGCCCCGGATATCCGATCCTGTTGAGTTCACGGATTATTTCCTCGAAGTTTACCTGCCCGTGTCCCAGGCTTCTGAAATCCCATCCTCTGCCAGGCTTCCCAAAATTGAGGTGAGATGAGAGTATCCCAGTTTTTCCATCAAGGGTTACAGCCGCATCCTTCATGTGGACATGGTAAATCCTGTCTGGAAATTCCTCGATGAACTTTGCGGGGTTTACAAATTGCCAGTGGAGATGGCTCGGATCGAAGTTGAAGCCGAATTCGGGGCGACATCCCACTGCCTTCAGTGCCTTGCGAGCAGTGAAGATGTCGAATGCTATTTCCGTGGGATGCACCTCTAGCGCAAATTTCACCTTGCATTTCTCGAATTCATCAAGAATGGGGTTCCACATCTTCGCAAAATACTTGAATCCGTCCTCTATCATCTCGTCGGATACTGGGGGAAAACTGTAAAGCATGTGCCAGATAGGAGAACCTGTGAATCCGTTCATGACCGAGACTCCCAGATTCTTAGCCGCACGTGCAGTATTCTTCATCGTCTCAACCGCCCATTTCCTTTTCGCATCCGCCTTTCCAGCGCAGTCGGCAGGAGCGAAGCCGTCGGATCTCGAGTCGTTGTTCGGGTCGCAGACAAGCTGGCCAGCAAGATGATGGCTGATGGCCCAGACTTTAAGCCCGTTCTTTTTCAGCATTGCCAGGTGGTTCTTGCAATAATTGAGATCCTTTGCGGCCCTGTTGACATCCAGATGGTCGCCCCAGCACGCCAGTTCGAGGCCGTCATAGCCCCAGGATCTGGCCTTTTCCGCAAGTTTTTCGACAGGCAGGTCGGCCCACTGTCCGGTAAAAAGAGTTACAGGTCTCATTGTTTTCCTCCAAGTTTGATTTTAATTCCTAAAAGGACTAAGCTTGAATTTAAATGATCTCACCCGAATTTTCAATACGTATTAATCTTTATTCCCGAGCTCCTGTAAAACTCACAAGCCAGCGGCTTCTGCCACTTCAACGTGAGAGAGCCGATTGCAAAAGTCGAATTTTAAAGGAGCGCGGCTTTTCTTACCCGCGAAAATTGAACTCAAATGGCGGACTGGAAAGTCCACCCTCCGTTAGTTTTTCATCGGCTCGAGGTAGTTTTGCAATTACCTCGAGAAATCAAATACCTGCTCAGTTCCTCGAAACGACTTCTATCTTTATTGCAATGTGGAAGCAGGCGCTGATATTCCCTGACTTTCTGTGTGTCTTTTATTTCAATGATTTCAATGTCACAAGGAAGTTTGCCTTTAACATTATGATATGCTCCGATGAAAAGGATTCCTCTTTCATCTTGACGCAGGGTTTCATCTATCGTCATGGCGATGAATTTGTCTCTCTTGTCTAGAAGCCTACTTTTAACTAATTTATATTTTATGAGCGCAATCAATGTGCGCGTGAGAGACTTGGACTGAGTCATGGCGACTAATCTGTCCCGCTCCTCCTTGACAAGATTAAAATCCTCCGCCTTGAGTAAAACGGCGCCTCGCCCGAGGAGACTTGCAAGCAACTCGTAATTTCTGCTACCTGCTTTCACAGCTTCCTCAACTATTTTTTGTGCTATGGCGCCATCGGCAATCATTCCATCCTGATATATGTTCATTCCTGATACGTCAATGGAATTGAAATAATCCGATATTATATTCCAGAATCCTTCAACTGTGGAGTTGTGTTTCTCCCATATGTCGCCTCCCGAAAAAGCAATGCCGCCTTTAGCCACATCTTTCGCTAAAGATCCCAGGTCGGCACTTGTGTGAATAACCGGGACTAAAATCAATGTCCTCATAACTTTGAGTCCTTCTCCCTGTGTTTCTCTACAATAAACTTTTGCCATTCGTTTTCAAGTTCAATCCACAAGATGGCGAATAACTCTCCGACAACAAGAACTCTGACGTGTCACTACAGGAAAAAAACAATCTTCGTAATTTTTCTTGAATATCTATTCGGAGAGGCTAGATTGGTGTATGGTGATTTTCTATGGAGCAAAGAGGGGGCTTCGGAATGTGGAAGGGGAGGCGGGAAATGGGAATTATGGGAGTTAGGAGAGGAATGGGAATTATTAAAGAGAGAAGGCAATAGAAAATATAAGCCGCATAACTCCCATAACTCACTCGCATAAGTCGCATAATCCCCATAGCTCGCATAAGCCGCATGAACCAAAGGACAATCGAATGTCTGAAAAGAAAAACATTTCAAGAAAAGCCTCGGGGCTGCGCAAACGGGCGGAGAAGATAGATCAAAGAAAAACATCCCGGGGCCCGGGAAAAATCGAAAAACTCTCCCCCGTGGAAACACAACGAGTCCTCCACGATCTGCGAGTTCATCAGATCGAATTGGAGATGCAAAACGAGGAACTGCGAACTTCGCAGAATAAACTGGATGCCGAGCGGGCTCGTTATTTCGACCTCTACGATCTCGCACCGGTCGGCTATTGCACCATCAGCGAAGAGGAACTTATCAAGGAGGCCAACCTCACCGCCGCGAACCTGCTGGGCATGTCCAGGGGACTGCTGGTAAGGCAACCCTTTTCCCGGTTCATTTTCAAGGAGGATCAGGACACCTATTACCTGCACCATAAACAGTTACTTGCGTGTCATCCTACGGATTTGGCAAACTCCCCCCAGTTTCGCCAGGAGGCTTCTGTTTCTGCCAAGCTTGTCACTCAAGGCGCAGTAGTGCCCTATGAGGCGGCAAGGCAAGTCGCCGAACAGGCACCGCAGTCCTTCGAACTCAGGATGATAAAAAAAGACGGCACAGTATTCTGGGTAAATCTGAAAATGTCCGCCACCCATGACACCGATGGCACGCCAGTCTGCCGTGCTGTGATAAGCGACATCACCGAGCACAAGCAGATAGAAGGAGAAATTATTTTCCTGAGCTCCATTACAAGAAACATATCTGACTCCATCATTGTCACTGACACCAATTTTGGCATAGTGTATGTAAACAAGGCGGCGGAACAATTGTTCGGTTACAAGTTGGATGAAGTCAAAGGCAAAACGCCGGACATATTCAATGTGGCGCCAATGGCGACGCTGACTCAGCTACAAGTGTATAAAACAGTCTCATCCGGGAAGATATATGAGGGAGAATCCCTAAATAGAAGAAAAGATGGTTCGACGTTTTATTGCGAGTATAGGGCTATGCCCTTGATAGATGACAATGGTGAAATTATTGCCTTTCTTGGAATTCAAAGAGACATCACCAGGCGCAAGCGGATGGAAAACGAGTTGAAGAAAAACCAGGAGTTGAGCAATGCCCTGTTCGAGTACAATCCGATCGAAACAATCGTTGTTGACCGCGAAGGGCGGGTTGTAACGTTCAATATGAGGAAAAGAAACTCGGGCGACAAATTGCCCCAGATTGGAAACATCATGTATAAGGATTATGCGGGCAAGCATAAGTGCGACATGCATGCGGAACTAATGAAATGCATGAGCACTGGCGAAATAAGAGAGTTTCCTGATCTGAAATACGCAGATAAGTTCTTGACAGTGACAATAGCTCCTTTTCCAGATGGAGCGATCATAACCTCCATTGATGTGACGGATCGTAAAAATTCGGAGAATCTCCTGGATCTGGCGTACCGCAAATTAGACCTGGCGCACAACAAATTGCTCGCGGTAAAGCAATCGGAACTACTGGCCTTTACCGGCCGGATTGCAGCCGGCATCGCCCATGAAATAAGAAATCCTTCAACAACTATCTCTCTTTCGCTGGATCAATTGTTCAAAACCTTGAAACTCAAGGAACCGCAGGCCAAATATGCTGAGATCATTTATAAAAATGTAAATCGCATCAATTATCTGATAAATGAGATGCTTAACTGCGCCCGCCCGCCCAAGCTCAACATGAAACCATACGACATTCATGAACTCCTTAATGACATGGTTGAATCCTCCGCGATGAAGATGTCAACGATGAAAATTAAATTGACGAAAGAGTTCACAACGGCTAATTCCGTGGTGAAAGTTGACAAGGAACAGATTGAACGCGTCTTTTTAAATCTTATCATCAATGCGATTGATGCAATGTCGAAAAAAGGTTCCACCCTAAGCATTGTCACGGATAACAACGGAGAGTATTTCCTGATAAATATAGGGGACACCGGAAAAGGCATCCCGGAAGAGAACATCGGCAAAATATTTGATCCGTTTTTCACTACCAAGGCATCAGGCATCGGCCTGGGATTGACTACCTGCTATGCTGTGGTTGTAAGTCACGGCGGCACAATCGAGGTTTCGAGCAATCTTTCCAAGGGCACCGTTTTCACAGTCTCTCTCCCGGTGTGACAACTTGTAGTAGGCGTATCTACAGAGATATGTGAGTTATCGGAAGTATGGGAAGTATATGTCCTATTTCTCTGTCGCCTTCCCTCTTCCATAATTCCCATGCCTCCCATAACTCCTATTTTTTGCCTCTTACCGCCGGGCGGGACGCCCGCGCTCCCGGCCACTTCAGCATTCCGCACTCCGCACTCCGCATTCGAAAATCCGCACTCCGCATTCTGTGGCATTTTCGTCCATTTATGCCCGTTTTTGCCACACATTAATGCCGCCTGAAGCTATGCGATGAAAGTGCCTATATCAACATTTCAACATTTTATTGCACATATAACTACTTTATCATTAGCATTATATGAATGTTTGTAAATCCTGGCCTCAGCCTGTGGCATCCTTCCTGCTATGGCTATGAGTACAAAGCGGGTCGAAAATGTTTATAAAGTGTTTATTGTCCAGAAGTCAGAATAATCTGAAGGTCATCCGGATCTTTACCTTAACATAAAAAAATGGGAGGGAAATATTTAGACGAATAGCTTCTCAATGGCATGTGGAGAGTCGAATCCTATTCGATCCCATTTTAGGAATGTTTAGCTCAAAATTCAACAAAACAACAAAACAGAGCGAAAGGGAAATACGTATGAAGGCAATGAGCGGAATGAGCGGAATAGTGGGAAACATTATGGCGGCGCATGATGTCAGGATGAAATCAATAAACGATCTAGTGAAAGGAACAACTGAAATGCTTCAGCGTTTCCGGAAGGAACGTGCGGATGCTGACATCAAGGGGTGCCTCGCCAGAGGTGATAAAGCCAGACTCCAGGGCTTCAATGGCATGATGTCCGGCATCAACAGGAGCATCACGGATATCTGCAATGAAGTGTCGTCTTTAAAATCCAAGTCCCATTCCATGATCAAGGATTTCCAGAAGGAACACCAGGGAATGGCGAAGAAACTGAAAAATGATTTTGCAGAAGGCAAGGAAGCCCGCATGGAAGGCGAAAAAACCCGCATGAATGAATTTGGGAAAATGATGACCGGCATCAACAAGAACATCTCGGACATTCAGAAGGAAGTCGCGTCCATAAAATCGCAGTCACATTCCTTGATCAAGGATTTCCAGAAGGAACACCAGGCAATGGCGAAGAAACAGAAAAATGATTTTGCTGAAAGCAAGGATGCCCGCCTGGAAGGCGACAAAACCCGGATGGATAACTTTGGTAAAATGATGACCGGCATCAATAAGAACATCTCGGACATTCAGAAGGAAGTGTCAGATCTGTCGGACAAAACCCAGTCCATGATGAAAGATTATAGCAATGAACATAAGCAGAGGGCGGCTGACTGGGCCGGGATGGAAGGCGCATTGGGGAGAAAAGGCTGTGCCTGCACCCCATCGGTAAAAAAAGCGGAACCTGCGGTACTTGCACCAAAGCCGAAAGCTCCTGCCGTTAAGAAGGCAACCCCCGCCAAGGTCGTCGCCAAAGTTGTTGCGGCAAAGTCAAAAGCTCCTGCCGCCAAGAAATCAAAATCCTCCAAGAAGAAATAAGTGAACCGTGAAGATCCCGTTGAAAAAAAGAACGGCCGCTTTTGCCAAGTTCCTTGTCCGCAAGAAAAAGTATGAGTCAAGTGCCAGGGGGATCCAGGATGAGATTGAAAAATCCAATCTCGAGATGGCAAGGCTGGCGAAAAAGTTCCAATGGTGGGGATCTATGCCGTAGGCGGTTATCAGTCGGTCATCGGTTATAAGTTATAGGTTACCCTTCTGTCCTTTGAGTCCCTTCCGTCACTTGCTCTAAGATGAAGATTGAGAAAAGTATAACACAAAAAGGTGAAATATGCCAGAAGCATTTAAATGTCCAAGTTGTAATACCGCGACGTGGGGAGACCTCAAGTTCTGCCCCAAGTGTGGCGAATCGCTCGATATAAAATGTGCTGAATGCGGCTATTCTCTGCGTTACGTCATGGCTACTGATATGAACTTCTGTCCAAAATGCGGGAAGAAGATGAAAGAAAAAAACAAACATGGACAGAAGGATAAGGAGAAGAAGCAATGACAGATGAAATGACAACGATTCTGGAGCCAAGCGCCATGGCCGACTTTGTGGAAACCGACTACATCAGAGACATCACTGGGCGTGCGTTAAGCTATTTTCAGGCCGGATTTCCTGTTCACTTCAGGGGCGTTTCCGGGACTGGCAAAACTACGCTGGCAATGCATATCGCAAGCAAGATCGGCAGACCTCTGGTCATGATTCGTGGAGATGAGTCATACACCACTTCCGACCTCATCGGCGGAGAACACGGATACAGGATAAGAAAAGTGGTTGACCGCTTCATTTCCCGTGTCTTAAAGACAGAAGAGGACATGCAAAAACACTGGGTGGACAACCGGCTGACCGTCGCCTGCAAGAATGGGTTCACCATGATCTACGACGAATTCACGCGTTCCAGGCCGGAGGCCAACAACATACTCCTTTCCATCCTTCAGGAAAAGATGATGGATATGCCGATGGGCAGTGGCAGCGGGGATCCCTATCTGAAGGTCGACCCTAATTTCACATGTATTTTCACCAGCAATCCTGAAGAATATGCGGGTGTCCACAGGAGTCAGGACGCCTTGAGGGACAGGATGATAACCATTGATCTGGATCATTTTGACTATGAGACGGAAGTTGCCATCACCGAGGCGAAATCCAAGATGTCGAGAGTTCATTCCGAAACAGTAGTAAATATCGTGAGAGGATTGCGTGAATCCGGGAAGTGTGAATTTTCACCGACGGTACGCGGTTGCATCATGATTGCAAAAACGCTCAAGGTATTGGAGATGATTCCGTCAAAGTCTCCGAAATTCATACAGTTGTGCCAAGACATTCTGGCTTCCGAAACCAGTCGTGTAGGATCCAAGACCAATCAGGTGCGTGTCAAGGATATTGTGCGGGATCTGGTGGAAGACGTATTAAATAAGGAAAGGGAAAAGTTGAAAGTGAAAAAGGGGAAAGGGAAGAACTAAGAGGACATATATGTCCCATAACTCCCATAAATCACATGGTGCTAAGGGGAAAGAGCGAAGAGGCGAAGATGAAGAGCAAAGAGGCGAAGATGAAGGGGGAAGAGCGAAGAGGGTAAGAGGGAATCCGGATTTGGGAGCGCGGAGTGCGGAATGAAAGAAAAACAATTCCGAAATCTGAAATCCGAAATCCGAAGTCGATGAAGAGGGAGGGGTATTATTGGAGATGGATCATGGAAACGCAAACCTGATAACATACGGAGACGTGAATGAAAGATGTTGACACTCTCAGAGGGCTTCATGGGGTAAAAACGCTTGGCAGCGCAAAAAAAAGATCCATTTCAAGGGGGCAGAGTTCCCCCTATCTGGAATTATATGTGATGGAGAAGGAGTGGGAACGGCTTGTAAAGGAATCGAAAAGACTGGAAATCCGACACAAGCAGGTCAAGCAGAGACTTAAGGAAATTGACGAATATCGTGATGCCGCGCATCGGGACACGGCGAAGAAGGCTTCTGCCCTGATGGGAGAAAAGGAAGAGGCATGTTCCAAAACCAAAACCTGGAAGAAGGTATCCCTGAAATATTAACTCGCTTTGCGTTCTTTCCGCTCTTGATGCGGAGATTCCGAAAAGCCACAAGGAGCAGGAAAATGAGTATAGATAAAGCTGACAAAACGATTAGTGATTATCTGAAAAAAAAACTCGGCAGGGATGTCAAGATAATACGATTGAAAAAAACAGAGGGCGGCTGGATTGGAGATGCCGAGGTTTTCGAGGACAGCGCGTTCATAAAATCATTGGGCTTGGCTACCAAGGTTCAGGACAGGAATATTTATGTGATCTCATTGAACAACGAGTTCGAAGTGGGGGGGTACAAGCTGAAAAAAGAAAACGCCGAAGATGATGCGTCAGGAGACAGTAATGGCTAACGAAAGACAAATGACGCATGCCAATAACAGCACTAATCTTGCTGATATTCTGGAGCGGGTGCTAGACAAGGGAATTGTGATAGCTGGAGATATCAAGATTCAGATCGGCGAAGTCGACCTTCTTAACATCAAGATTCGCCTGCTGGTGGCATCCGTGGACAAAGCAATGGAAATGGGCATAAACTGGTGGCAGCAGGATTCGTATCTGTCATCCAAGGCGAAGGAAGCTGAAATAGAAAAAGAGAATGTGGATCTGAAAAAAAGGCTGGAACTGCTGGAATCGAAAATGGCACGGGTGCCTGTCACGATTGCGTGAAGAGAAAAGTCAGAAAAGTCAGACAGGTCAGACGTAAACTTAAAATTTTAAAGGAGAAAGCGGAAATGGCAAAAGAAACTAAAGAAGACGGCGGGGTGAATATTGATTTCGGGACTGGCAAGCTCAGCCTCGGCGGGTTGTTTGACGGTATCGGAAAATTAGTTGAACTGGCCGAAAAACTCGAAGCTGCAAAAGGAGAAATCAGAAAGGAGGGCGAAATAAATTTTGGTGGCCTGAAAAAAGATGGGAAGCCATTGAAAGGCGTTTTCGGTTTTTCCATAAAAACAGCAACGGGCGGCAAGCAGACGGTGGAACCTTTCGGCAATATCAAGAAAACTCCCGCTGGACCTGTCGTCGAGGAGGAACGGGAACCATTGACCGACGTTTTCAACGAGAAGAGGGAGATTGTCATAATGGCCGAAATGCCTGGTGTCAGCAAAAATGACATAAAAATGGATCTGAAGGGGGACATCTTGGAAATATCGGCCAAAAACGAAAGCAGAAACTATCGCAAGGAAATTTTACTGCCTGCAAAAGTCAAAACTGAAAACATGACTTCAAGCTACAATAACGGAATCCTGGAAATAAAAATAAAGAAATAAGTTCATCGGATAGGGAATTGTGTTTTTCGAAGGAACGCCGGCAACTTGCCGGCAGCATTGGATAGATGCCAGCAAGTTGCTGGCGTTACGACAAGTTGCGATGTAGCCGGTTAAGTTCTGAAAATTGGGGGTATACTTTGAAATTAACTTTGTTCGGAGGAAAAGGCGGGGTAGGCAAGACGACCTGCGCGTCCAGTGCGGGGCTGTACTTCGCAAGGAAGGATCTTAAGACTTTAATCATCTGCACCGATCCGGCCCATTCGCTTGCCGACAGCCTGGAGCAGACTGTCGGAGATGGAGTAAAACAAGTCAAAGGGGTGAATAATTTAAGTGCCCTTGAAGTAAATTCCGAGAAGGCATTGGACTCGTTCAAACTGCAATATGAAGACGAGATAAAGAACATAATGGAGACCTCCACCCATCTCGACAAGGAAGACATTGAGTCCATGTTCCAATTGCAGATTCCCGGGATGGACGAACTGATGGGGTTCAAGACAATTATTGACCTCATAGAGGAGGCGAACTATGAAAAATACATCGTTGACACTGCGCCTACAGGCCATGCACTGCGCCTCCTGAATTCACCATATCTAATTGATGACTGGATTAAGGTCATGGCGAAAATGAGATGGAAATACCGGTTCATGGTGCAGTCTTTTGCCGGCAAATATAAGCCCGACAAAAGCGACGATTTCCTCATGTCATTGAAAAAGACCGTGAAAAGGATTGAAACCATACTCAAGGACGGCACCCAATGTGAATTCATTCCGGTGATGATCCCTGAACCAATGGCGATACAGGAAACGGAACGCCTGCTGAAAAGCCTGAATGATTCAGGCATAGCCGTAAAGAGTCTGGTGGTCAACAACGTGATGGAGTCGGAAGGATGCGAATTCTGCCGGGCAAGGAAAAAAGCTCAGCAGAAATACATGGCCGAGGTAAGAACTAAATTTGGCCACCTGAAAATTATTCCCGTCCCGCTCCAGGATAACCCGGTTATGGGTATTGAGGTGCTGGACAGAATTAAAAATTATCTTTTTGATTGATGAAGTAGCGCAAGCCTCTGGCTTGTGAGTGATGAAGTAGCGCAAGCCTCTGGCTTGTGAGTGATGAAGTAGCGCAAGCCTCTGGCTTGTGAGTGATGAAGTAGCGCAAGCCTCTGGCTTGTGAGTTTTCTTAAAATATGTTCCCGTACGATTAGCTTAATCCGGAGGGTGAAAAAATGGAAGCGAAAAAGGAAAAGATAGTCCTAAAAGTAAGGGAGGCTCTGGCCAAAGATGTCGGCAGAACCATTGCCAGAATGGATCCCGTGGACATGGAGATTTTGGGGTTGACTGTCGGCAGTATTGTTGAAATAGAGGGGAAAAGCAGGACCCCAGTCCGGGCAATGCCTTGTTTTCCGGAGGATCGTGGACAGAAAATTATTCAGATAGACGGCATCAGCAGAGAAAATTCACAGACTTCATTGGATGAGAAAGTCACGGTACGCAATATTGAATATGCGCCTGCCTCCAAAATGACACTTCATCCGTTGACGGGTTCCAGCACCTTGCGTGATAATGATGCGAAGTATATTGGTTCTCTGGTGGAAGGCCTTCCAGTTATTGCCGGAAACAGGATCAGGGCCACTCTTTTTGGCACCAAGGCATCCGATTTCAAGGTGACGGATACTGTGCCCAAGGGAGTGGTGCTGATCAATAAGAACACAGTGATAAGAATGGATTCCATAAAGCAGGGAGAGAGTGGAGCGCCGGCCAGGATTTCCTATGAAGATATCGGCGGGCTCGGAACCCAGCTTCAAAGAATCCGTGAGATGATAGAACTTCCCCTGAAATATCCTCAAGTGTTCGAGCGGCTGGGGATAGAAGCGCCCAAGGGTGTTTTCCTTTACGGGCCTCCCGGAACAGGAAAAACATTGATCGCCAGGGCGGTCGCGCATGAGACAGAAGCGTATTTCACGCACATTTCCGGTCCCGAGATCATGGGCAAGTTCTATGGGGAAAGCGAAGGACGGCTGCGCGAAGTTTTTGCCGACGCGAAAAAAAATGCGCCTGCCATAATTTTCATTGACGAGATAGATTCCATCGCCCCTAAAAGAGAAGACATGGGCGGGGAAAAACAGGTGGAGAGGCGAGTCGTGGCACAGCTTTTGTCACTACTGGACGGTCTTGAGTCTCGTGGGAAGGTGATAGTCATCGGAGCCACGAATATTCCTAACACCATAGATCCTGCGCTGAGGAGACCTGGGCGTTTTGACCGGGAAATATCAATCCCAATTCCGGATAAGAATGGCAGGCTTGAAATTCTGCAGGTACACACCAGAGGTCTGCCTTTGGCAGAGGACGTGAGCCTGGAAAAACTGGCCGCGATTACGCACGGATATGTTGGTGCCGACCTGGAAGCGCTTGCCAGGGAGTCGGCAATGTCGGCTCTTCGTAAAATATTGCCGGTAATAGATTTTGAAATGGCGGAGATCCCTTATGAAACTTTGATGTCGCTGACAATCGGGATGGACAATTTCCTTGAAGCCATGAAGGAAATCGAACCATCCGCCATCCGGGAAGTGTTCGTGGAGGTGCCAGATGTCAAATGGGAACAGGTAGGTGGCCTGGATCATATAAAGGAGGAATTGAGGGAAGCAGTTGAGTGGCCACTTAAATATTCCGAAATATTCAGGAAGGCAAATGCCAAGCCGCCGAAGGGAATTCTTCTCTACGGAAAACCTGGAACCGGAAAAACCCTCCTGGCAAAAGCTGTCGCCAGCGAGAGCGGAGTCAATTTCATCTCTGTAAAAGGGCCGGAACTTATAAACCGTTATATTGGCGAGTCAGAAAGGGGGGTCAGGGAAATATTCAAGAAGGCGAAGCAGGCCGCGCCCACGATCCTATTTCTGGATGAAATTGACAGTCTCGTCCCCAATCGTGGTTCCGGTGGCGATTCGCATGTCACGGAACGTGTCATCAGCCAGTTTCTGACCGAAATGGATGGAATTGAAGAGATGAAAGGGGTAATGGTTCTGGCGGCGACCAACCGGAAGGATCTGCTCGACCCCGCGTTATTGAGGAGCGGACGATTCGATCTGTCGTTTGAATTGCCGCCACCGGACGCGCATACCAGGGAAAAAATATTTGCAATACACACTGCGGACAAAGCTGTCGCCAAGGATATTAATTTGAAGGAAATGGCTGTCAGGACGGAAAACATGGTCGGCGCCGATATCGAGTTCATCTGCCGGAAGGCTGCGATGTTCGCAATCAGGGAGTTCATCGAGGCAAACCGCTCGGAAAAGGACGACTGGCAGAAACATTTTAAAATTTCCAAAAAACATTTCGAGAAGGCAATTTCCGTTGTTGAAAGGCAAAATGATGACAAAGGACAAAAGGCATGATAAAAGTTACCGGAAAATATATATATGGGATTATTTCTCCAGCGTTGGACGACAACGCCATGGCTGGGATGGAATGTCCTGGGATTCATGCGGCAAACTGCGGAAATTTTTCTGCGGTGGTAGAGGACTCGGATATTGTGGATTATAAGAATATGGATCGCAACGCTCTGACCACCCGGTTGCTCAAGCATCAGAAAGTCATCGAGTCTCTTATGGGCATGGGATGCACCGTTATTCCGATGAAACTGGGAACGGTCGCCCGAAATAAGCAGGAGGTCGTGGCGATCCTGGAAAAGAGCAGTTCTCTGTTAAAGGACATAATTGGGAAAATCAGTGGCAAAATTGAAATTGATATTATTGCCAGATGGAATAGCTTTCCTGCCGTCATCAAGCTGGTCAGCGAGGAAGCGGAGATTAAGGGGTTCAAGGAAAAACTCATGGCCAGTTCCGCACAGATAACTGTGGAAGATCAGAAAAAAGCGGGGCTGATGGTTATGCAGGCATTGGAGAGAAGGAGGGATGCATATTCCCAGAGAATACAGGATGCTCTTGTTCCCGCCAGCCATGGAATTAAAGTTAATGATGCCATAGATGAACAGATTGTTTTCAATTCCGCATTTTTAATAGATAAGCGAGGACAGGAATTATTTGATGCGGAAGTTGAAAAGATAAATGCCGAATTCAATGGCGAGTTGAATTTCAAATATGTCGGACCACTCCCATGCTACAGTTTTTATACCATTGAAGTTGGCAAGCTGAACTTTGCGGCGCTGGATCACGCACGTGAAAAACTCGGACTGGGCAGTTCGGCGACCAAGGATGAAATCAAAAGCGCCTACAAGATGAAAGCTTCCGCCGTCCATCCCGATAAAAATCCGGAGATGCCAGGCATTGAAAAAGAATTTGATGAAACAAACAAGGCATATAAAATCTTGATGGACTACTGCGCCGCATCTGATATGGCATCGAAAAATACAAAATACTCTTTTCTCGAGAAAGATATCAACGACAATTCATTATTAGTTAAACTGAGGGACCAATTATGATACCTGAGGGGAAATATGTCTATTGCATCGTTCCTTCAATGCATGACAGGAATTTCGGACCAATAGGGGTGGGCGGCAGAGGAGATGAGGTCTTTACCATCGGAGACAAAGATCTGGCAATGGTCGTAAGCACTCATCCTGTCGCCAGAATTCCTGTAAGCCGGAAAAATCTGCTGCTACACGAAAAAGTGCTTGAAGAGGTGATGAAGGAATTTTCGAGTGTGCTTCCAATAAGGTTCGGCACAATTGCGGGCAGCGGCGATGAAATACGAAACCTCCTCAACAGAAGATCCTATGAGTTCCATAAGCTTCTGAGGGAAATGGAACATCTCGTGGAGCTGGGCGTCAAAGGGGCGTGGATCAATATGGAAATGATTTTCAAGGAAATTGAAAGTGAGAATGAAAAAATCAGGAGGGAAAAGAAAAGAGTCCGAAGCCTCAAAGGTAGAACCAGTCTTCAGGACAGGGAGAAAATAGGCAAAATGGTCAAGGACGCATTGCAACTGAAAAAAACAGAGGAGGCTGAGAATGTGGTTGACGCCCTCCGTAGAACCTCCTATGAATACAAGCTCAACAAGACGGCTGGCGATGAAAACTTCATGAATGCGTCATTCCTCGTCGGACGCGGCAAGGAAAATGAATTCGACAATATAATGAATGAGCTGGGAGACAAGTATGAGGATAGGATGAGATTCGCATATTCCGGCCCATTTCCCGTGTTTAATTTTGCAAACATCACAATATCTCCGGAGGAATGGGAGAAATAGGAAGATAATCAGTGATCATGAATCAGCAACCGGTACAATATTGAACAAAGGGGTACAGGGTAAATGACAGGAACGGAAGCGGATATTATAAACTGTGTTGCCCGGTTGAAGACTGCGACAAGCGAGCAGATAAGGAGAGAGTTGGATTTTTCTCCTGGGTATATAGATTTGTTATGCCGGTATTTAGTCAGAAAGGGGTATCTGATATCTCATAAGAGACATTATTATTTGGACAAGTCAGCCATAGAGACATTATTAGAGGAGGGAGTGCCGAAGATTGACAAGGAATCGCTGAAAGATCTTATCTCTGAACTGTCCAGAAATCTCAGCGAAGAGTTAAAAAGGACAGTGGGAGATATTAAGTTTCCAGTCAATGGCGAATATAAAAAAGGGGGGAATTCCGAAGAGGAAATAAAAATAAAGACAAATTTTGATTTACACATTGAGGACGAAAGCTTGGGACTGGAAAGCAACATACATAAAATTGGAGCCAAGCTTGAGAAGGAGAAATCAAACATTGATAAATCTGTCGAATTATTAAGAAGGATGTCGAAAGGAGAGAAATAATGAGCAAGAAAAAACAGCCGAAAAAAGAAACCCCGAGTCCGCAACTGCACAAGGGCAAGGGGGTTGATATCGGGACAATGTTTGTAAAATGCGCAGTCAAAGAGGGGGAGGAGGTAGTTTTCCGTTCACAGCGGAATGCTTTTTTTGAAGTTGATCACACTGATTTCACCAAAAAAATACTTAATAATTCAAATGTGAAATATATTGTGAAGGAAAATAAACTGTATGTGATAGGTGATGAAGCTTTGCAGTTTGCCAACATGTTCAATAAGGAAACGAGAAGACCATTGTCACGTGGTGTGATAAGTCCCACGGAAAAGGAAGCACTCCCAATAATGGAACTGCTAATTAAAAGTGTGGTAGGCGAGCCAACATGCGAAGGTGAGATCGTCTATTTTTCTGTTCCGGGTGAACCGTTGGATGCCGACTTCAATGTCATATATCATATAAAAATGATTGAGGGATTCCTTAAGTCGCTGGGATATGCTCCTAACCCGATTAATGAGGCGCACGCGATTATCCTGTCGGAATTGGGTGAGGAAGAGTTTACTGGGATGGGCCTTTCTTTTGGCGGAGGTATGGTCAATGTGTGTTTGAGTTTCATGTCCGTGCCAATCTTTAAATTTTCTGTTGCCAAGTCAGGGGATTGGATTGACCAGCAGGTTGCAATGGCCGTGAATGAAACAGCCAGCCGGGTGTCCGCAGTAAAGGAATCTTCTCTTGATCTAAACAAGACGAGAAACGTCAGTAAAGTTGAAAGCGCATTATCTATTTATTATAATCATCTGATCGAGTATGTCATCGAAAATATTAAACAGGAATTTACAAAAGCGAAAAAGATGCCGCAAATTGCAAAACCCATCCCCATCATTTTATCGGGAGGGACTTCACTTCCTAGAGGGTTTTGCCAGAGATTTAAAGAGATTTTGGATCATTTGAAATTGCCGATCTCGGTCGGTGAGGTTAGAATGGCGGGACAACCTTTGAGAAGTGTTGCCAAAGGCGCATTGGTGGCGGCAAGTGTTGATGAGGATAAAAAATAATGGAAACTCCTTTAAAAGAGGGTAAATACATATATTGCATAATCGCATCCGATGTTCAGGAAAAATTCACAAGTCGTGGAATCGGGAATCGTGGGGATGAACTGTACAGCGTCTGCTGTGACGGGCTCGCGGCTGTCATCAGCAATTCCCCCGTGAAGTCATACAGGGCGACAAGGGACAATCTGATGGCGCATGAGACGGCCGTCGAGGAAGTCATGAAGAAGCATACAGTTCTTCCTGTGAGATTTGCGACAATCGCGGCGAGCGACGACAAGGTCGTGGAAATTCTGAAGAAGGAAAACAGGAAGTTCAAGGATCTTCTGGATAAGTTCGACAGCAAGAAGGAGCTCGGCATAAAAACGATTTTCAAGGAAGAGGTCATCTACAATGAAATCCAGAACAAGTATAAGGCCATCAGCGACCTGAAGGCGTCGTTGATTTCCCTGCCGCCGGAGAAAACATATCCTCAGCGGATGAAGATAGGGGAAATGGTCGAGGCCGCCCTTAAGAATGAAGTGGAAATTCTGAAGAATGAGATCTTGGATATTCTTTCCCCTCTCGCCGTGGAAGTTAAAATAAACAATGCCTTCGGTGAAAGAATGGTTGTAAATGCCGCGTTCCTGGTGGAAAAAGACCAGGAGGAAAAATTTTACAAGAGCGTCAACGATATTAATGAGAAACATGGGAAAAGCATAAAACTTAAATATGTCTGCGAGGTGCCGCCGTTCAATTTCGTCAATCTGACGATTAAAGTATAGGATATTCCCATGTTCATACTGGACGACATACTGCTTTCTCCGCTGAAAGGCCTGATTTGGCTGGCAGACAAGGTTGATGAGGTCGCACAAAAAGAATTGTATGACAAGGATAATTTGAAGGCCAAGCTCATGGAGCTGCAGTTGCGCTTCGAGTTGGACGAAATAGGAGAAGAGGAATATACAAAACAGGAGACAGAACTCCTGGAACGATTAAATATAGATATGGGAGAAGACGAAGACGAAAGCGAAAGTGCGGACGGAAAAGAGGGAGAAATCGAAAGCAAAAAAGAAGGATAGAGCGCCTGACGTAATAAAGATAAAAGCGGGTATTTTATCGGGGTCGGGGTCGCTATCGGAATCGGAACCGAATGCTTCTTCATTACCGAGGTGAAATAGGAAAAGAGAACAAAACAGGGAAAAATGATACCGACCCCGACACCGATGGAACAATAAAACAAATTCCAACAGTTGATCTCAACATATCAGGAAGTCGAAGATAAATGAATACTGGCAATTACATATATCTGTACTGCATCACGAAAGAACAGCCCAAGCTGGACACCCTCGAGGCTTTGGCTGATGGTCTTTATCTTATCCCAGGGAACAACCTTTATGCAACGGTATGCAATGTCTCAAAAAATGAGTTTGACGAGGAAAATCTGAAACACAATTTAAGAGATCTGGAATGGTTGAAATCGCACGCCCAGCGGCATGAAATAATAATAGAGGGGATTATGAAGGAGATCTCCGTGATCCCGTCAAAATTCGCGACCGTCTTTTTCAATGAGCAGAACTTGCAGTCTTTTCTGGAAAAATATGCCGGTGACCTAAAGGAGAAATTGGACTATCTGGAAAACAAGCAGGAATGGGGCATCAAAATTTATTTTGACCATGAAAAACTTACACCAAGCATCCTCCTGGAAAATGAGATGATCCTGGCGATAGACAATCAAATAAATGCCGCATCGCCGGGAAAAGCATATTTCCTACAGAAGAAGAAAACAGGACTGAAAGCCAAGGCAGTGGAAGACGGCATTGTCAGATATAGGAAAGTTTTCCTTGAACTTTTACAGAATTTCTGTGTCCAGACCAAGATCAACGAGATTACTCCCCGCCAGTTTACCGGCCGCGATGAAGATATGATTCTGAATGTGGCCTTCCTAATTGAAGATGACATGGTGCCGAAATTTATCAAACAGCTGAACGCATTCGTTTCCGAATCGGAATTTACCGCCTTTGGATTTCATTTTGAAAGTTCAGGACCGTGGCCGCCTTATAACTTCTCACAATTAACGGAACGGTGAGAAATGGATGAGTTTTCATTAAAATCAGAGGATGTCACACTCGTGGAAATACTGGACAGGGTGCTGGATAAAGGCGTGGTAATATCCGGGGATATTGTAATTTCCGTCGCAGATGTGGATCTCATATATCTAGGGTTGAGAGTACTGTTGAGCTCGGTGGAGACGATGGAGAAAATGAAAAAAGGGGAAATATCACAGGACAGTGAACAGTGAACAGGGCAGAGAACCGGTTACAGACCTCGTTTTATGTGGCGTCCCTTTTGTTCCTTGAGTCCCTTTTGTCCCTGGTGGGCAGGTGGGAATGGGCAAGAGGAAAAAGAGAGGGGATGGGAACTATGGAAGAGAGAAGGCAATAAAAAATATACTTCCCATAACTCCCATAGCTCTCATAAGTCCCATAGAGGTAAGCGGAATGCGGAATGAAAGGAAAAACAATTCCGAAATCCGAAATCGAGGAACATGGTTTTCTCTGACTCTCTGGTACTAAAACATAAAGGAGCATAACTTGTAATGTCGCAATATTCGATATATATTCATGGGATAATTAATTCCACGGATGAAATAGATGTCACCGTGGATGAACGGCAGATTTACAGTATCCCCTGGCGTGACCAGGCGGCGGTTGTCGCAGATTTCAAAAAAACAGACGGCGTGAATATGCATACGAAAGAATATGCGCTTACCCACGAGAAAGTTGTCGAACTGATGATGGAACGTTTTACAGTTCTACCAATGCGGTTGCTGACCCTTGTCGCCAGCAGGGAAAATGTCCTTTCCGTGATGAAAGATAACTACGAGGATTTCAAGAGGAATTTCGCCAGGCTTGATCAAAAGGCGGAGTTCGGCCTTAAAGTGATTTGGCCCGTCGATCAGATCAGGGAAGGACTCCAGTCGGGACATAAAAATAACGAGGAGGACAAAGGTGTCTCCGGAACTTCTCCGGCAAAAATGTTCATGAAGAAAAAACTTGACTCCTATAGAACTGAAGAAGCTTTCCGGAAAGAGGCCAAAAAGTTTATCGCCGTGATAGATGGATTCTTTTCAGGGATTGCCATTGAAAAAAGGTTACAGGAACTGCCGACCAGAAAAATGCTGTTGAACGCCTCGTATCTGGTGGAAAAAAATCGACAGGGCGAACTTAAGCCGGCTTTGGAAAAATTGAGGGATGCTCAGCCCGGCCTGGCTTTTCAGTTCAGCGGTCCGTGGCCACCGTATAATTTCATCGTCATGAGAGAGAAACTTGAAACTGCTGGATAAAGGCATCATGCTGGAGGGTAAATATGAATATGAACAAAACAGTTGAATCGGATTCTCCGGACGAATTCATAGAGGAAATCGAGAGAATACAGGATGCCCTGCCTAAAAGGATTGACGCCAATCCCGAAAACGTGGAGAAGGGACTGGCAAAACTGGTGCTTACCCTTATAGAATTGATCAGGCAGCTCATGGAGAAACAGGGAATGAGAAGAATGGAATCTGGCTCTCTTACAGAAGAGGAAATAGAAAGACTCGGGGTAACATTCATGAAGCTGGAAAATAAGATGGCGGAACTAAAAGAAATATTAGGCCTCAAAGACGAAAACCTTAATTTGAATTTAGGCCCCCTGGGTAATTTAATCGAATAGAAAATTATATCTTGAACATTCAACTTCGATGAGCATTGAGAATTATTTTGAATTCTGACGATGAAAGAAACATACGCGCGGATAGGACACGTTGCGGACGGCTTGCGTTCCACAGTGACCTTGATTGAATTAAAAAAGGATGGTTGGAAATGAAAAAAATCCTTATTGTTGACGATAACTCGGATTTGTGCGAGGTACTTTCAGATATGTTGACTGATGCGGGATATCAGGTTAAATCCCTGCACTGTGGCGCAAATGTGCTCAAAGAGGCGAGAAAGAATCCCCCGGACATCGTTCTTCTTGATGTCGGCCTTCCTGACATTGACGGAAGGAAAGTGCTGGAAGAATTGAAAAAAAATGACAATGGACCAATGGTGATAATGCTGACGGCTTCAGGAGATATAAAGACAGTGGTGGGCTCCATGAAGATGGGAGCTTTTGATTATGTTATCAAGCCTTTCCTCAACGAAGAACTGCTGATGGTGATCGAAAAAGCACTGGAGAACCGTGACCTTAAGGATGAAATGAATTATTTAAGGTCGGAACTGGCAAAAACCTCCTCCGATAAAATGATCGGAACCAGCTCAGTATTCCAGCAGATGCTGAAGAAAATAAGGACCATCGCGCAGACCAATATGACAGTGGTGATCCACGGCGAAAGCGGAGTCGGCAAGGAACTTGTCGCAGACATGATCCACCGGGAAAGTCCAAGAAGTGGAAAACCGTATATCCCCGTGGACTGCGGGGCCATCCCGGAAAACCTGGTGGAAAGCGAGCTCTTCGGCCACAAAAAGGGTGCGTTTACCGGAGCATCGGCAGACCGCAAAGGAAAGTTCGAACAGGCTCATGGAGGCACGCTCTTTCTGGACGAAGTCACCAATCTGCCTTTGGCCACACAGGCTAAGCTGCTGCGGGTGTTGGAAGACCAGAAAGTCTGGTGCCTGGGAGGAAACAAGGCGGTGGAAGTCGACGTTCGGATAATTGTGGCAACCAACATAGATATCGCAACTGCAGTGAAACATAAGACATTCAGAGATGATCTTTTTCACAGGTTGAATGAGTTCAACATCCTTGTTCCGCCGTTGAGGGAGAGGGAGGAAGATATCGCACTCATAGCGAATCACTTCGTCAAGAAAGCGAACGAGGAATTAAATAAGAATGTAAAAGGAATTACTTCCGAGGCTTTTAAACGGATACTGGAGTATCGCTGGCCGGGCAATATCAGAGAATTGAAAAATGTAATTAAAATGGCGACATTGTCCACCGAATCCGACCATATCACCGCAAGCGACCTGCCGTTGAGTATTCTTGAACATCAGGCCGACCATAAAAATGCCGAAGGATTAAATCCGGAAATGTCACTTGAAGATCTCGTCAGCAACTTGGAAATGAAACTGATCAGGAACGCGCTTAGTCGTGCAGGCGGCAATAAGGTGAAGGCGGCAGCACTTCTTCGCCTGGACAGGAAGTCCCTCTACCGGAAAATGGACAAGCTGGGAATCTCCTGACTTGTCAGGATTACAAGGGACACTAGATAATCTCGGCGGAAGTCTTTCCGCACGAGATTATCTACTGAAAGTCACATTTCAAATTCCCCATTTTCCTTAACTTTTTCCTTCTGAGGATCATTGTGTTCTTATCTTCGATGAACCACTCGAGCTCATCTCCTTTTTTCAGCTCCATCGCCTCGACCATAATGATAATTAAAAAAAGGATGATAAAATGATGAAAAACCCCGACGAGGGGCGCGCTCCCCCCCCCCTGGAGTTAAACTCCGATTTCCATGAGACGATTGTCCGCCTCCACGGGCGCGAATCCACGAGCAAAAGTGAATTGCGCCGCATGGACATTGTTCTTTCCATGCTCAGTAATCCTGTCCATTTTTCCGGTCTTGCCGACGAACTCGGCCATGACCGCGAGACG
>CAIQLG010000022.1 GCA_903872565.1 uncultured Lentisphaerota bacterium
GGCTCAGGCAGAATATCGGAGAGAGTTTTTTGTCAAAAAGGAAAAGGGCTTTTAGTCTCATAAATACAAATTTTAAGAATTCCTCGGTGAAGTTATTTCCAGAAAACCTAAGAAAAGTGGCAAGTTTTTAACACCCCAGGTGTGACCCTCATTTGCCCCTAATATATGAATATCCAATGATGAAGAGAAAAAGTATTACAAAAAAACAAATAGAGACATAAAAGTATTTTTTCATAGATAGACCACCCCCGTCAATAAACTAACCCACAAGGCGTAGGATTTTTTAGACAACAAGATTCAAAAGCATCACTAACATTAGTTCCGCAATTATTAGAGAATGGGAATCCAGAGGTGTTGCAAGTCCTAATTTTCTTTTTTACGCAAGATTCAATCTCTTTAACTTTAATGCAACAACAGGGACGACCATCAATAAAAGTTTTCGTGTCATCTTTAACCCCCTCATAGCATTTTGTATATTTGCTTGTATAGCTACCTTCGCTGCCAGTGTTACTATCAGTTGAGCCATCTGAAAAGCGGATAAATGCATGCCAAAAGAGTGCAAGTGGCCCTTGCCAATCTAATTCCTGTAGGGGGCGGTAGCAAGCAAAAGGTAATAAGCCCAATTTATCCCAACTATTCACAAAATTATTTCCACATCCACCATACAAATTATTCCCACCTTTCTCTTCCATCGGGTCTCGGCTCCACCCACCTTTTTCTTTTATCGAATCTCGGGATAAAAACCTCCCCAGTTCCGTTGAAAAATACCGGTAGTTATAATACACCAGCCCCGTCTCAACATCCAAATATTCACTTGAAAAACGATAGTTGAAATCCCCCGACATCGCCCCTGTGGCATTTACAACTTTTCCGAAAGGCGAAAACTCATAGTGCGCCTTGATATTCCCAGAAGCATCCAGATATTCCGTGACATTCTTGTTAGCATCTCCCAGCGCATAATACGTTGAACCGCCCTGTGTTTCGGACAGATATTTTTCACTGCCAAGTCCCTGAAGCGCGGGCGACCAGACACGGCAATTACGAATTACGAATTGAGAATTAGGAATGTCCAGAGCAAGTTCTTCGATTTGAAGATAGCCGTCATAGACAAATCGGAGGTCAGAGGTCAGAGTCCAGTTGCCTGTGGAGCCGGAATAAATTTTCTTTTCAACTCTGCGACTCATATAGTCGTATTTGAATTCCAGGCGGGTAGCACCCGCGGGCGACTCTGCAGCAATCAGCCTGTTTTCAGCGTCCCACGTAAAGTTCCAGCTGCCATCGCCAAGCATATTTCCATCGAAGTCATAGGTAGGCGCAGCAGTAGGATTGTTTATGGCTGTGTACTGATTCAACTGATTGCTTGTGTAATTTCTTGTGACCGTGGTGCCTGTTTCCTTGGAGGCGGAAGTCAGCCTGTTGCCAATCGGGTCGTACGAAAAACCAAAATCATAGTTGGCATTGCTTGTTGCATCCGCGCTGGTGACTTCTGAGCGGTCGTTGTAGCCGTAGGTTATGGTGTCAGACTGGCTGAAGGCGGTTCCTGACCAGCCAGCAGCGGAACGTCTGCCGATTGCATCGTTGGTATAATTATAATTCGACACGGTGGTCGAATTATAATTATTGGAAACCTGCGTGAGCAGGTTTCGGTGAGAC
>CAIQLG010000023.1 GCA_903872565.1 uncultured Lentisphaerota bacterium
CGCAAAAAAAATGATCGGCAATTACAAGAAGATGAAATGCATTGTCGAGAGGCTGGTGGAACTCAATGTGCAGCTCTTCAAACTAAAAGAATAGCCTTTTTACTCCACTTCTTTAGCCTTAGCTTGACAGCTATGCCCTCCGGGGCGGGGCGGCAGGCCATCGGATACTGCGTCGTTCCTCATTCATCCCGACTACTCCCTTATGGAGGTCGGGACTCATTCGTTTCTCCTTGTCTGCGATGGCTTGGCACTCCCGCCAAATTGTAGCACTTATTATTTAACAGTCCCTAATGATTTCAGTCTCAATTATTCGTTGAACTTGACCGGCCACGAAGTGTGTTGGGATTGCCGGCGTTCCTTCCAAAAATACAAATTCCCATACAAATAAATTAATTGAATTCGTGTAGGAAAGCTGGTTGCGACAGAAGATTTTTGAGCTACTTTACATGAGAGGAGTCGAATATGCCTATTGAATTTAAAGACTATTATCAGATACTTGGTGTGCCAAGGAACGCTTCGACGGAAGATATAAAAAAGTCGTTCCGCACGCTTGCGCGAAAATATCATCCAGATGTCGCCAAAGATAAAAAGGCGGGTGAGATCAAATTCAAGGAGATCAATGAGGCCTACGAGGTTATAGGTGATCCGGAGAACCGCAAGAAATACGATCAGCTTGGTGCAGATTGGAAGCATGGTGCGGAGTTCCGACAGCCTCCTCCAGGCAGGGAGGGTGCTTTCCGCCATGCTGCCGGGCGCGGGGCGGACGGCGAAGAGTTTGATTTTAAATTCGAGGGGGCCGGCTTCAGCGATTTCTTCGAACAGTTCTTCGGTGGTCGAGCCGGCCACCCCGGCGGTTCATCTCCATTCGGATCACGCTGGTCCACAGGCGGTGCCGACGAAATGCGGGAACAGTCCGCCGCAGCCCAGCCGGGACAGGATGTGCGGGGAGATATTCTCATCACGCTTGAGGAAGTACTGAAGGGCGCCATACGTGCAATTACGGTCCGACGCACCAATGCGCGCACGGGGCAGGAAGAGTCACACACCTTTCAGGTTCGCATTCCTGCGGGAGTCCGTGCAGGTCAATCCATCCGGCTGCGGGGCAAAGGCGATGCCGGGTTTGCCGGGGGTGGAGCGGGAGATATGTATCTGCGTGTCCGTTATGCACAACATCCTGATTTCCAGACGCATGGAGCCGATTTGATTGGCAACCTGGAACTGGCTCCATGGGAGGCTGTGCTGGGAGCTACTATCCCTGTGCAGACTCTCGAAGGTAAAATTTCATTGAAAATTCCTCCGGGCACCCAGGAGGGATATCAGCTTCGCGTACGCGGCAAGGGATTGCCGGTGGGCAATGCGAAGAGAGGAGATCTCTACGTCGGGGTTTCAATTCAAATCCCGCCGCAGAGCAGTGAAGATGAAAAACGTCTGTGGAAACAACTGGCTGCAAAATCTACGTTCAATCCCCGGCCTGCGGGATGAACGTCAGTTAAAAATTCTTGAACTTCGAACTTCCAACGATGACCATAACCTGCTATGCCGGGACTAATGTAGCCGCCTCCACATGTCTCGCCGTAGCTTCTTTGCGTAGGCGGATGCTGGAGGCGACTGCACGGCCAACATCCTACTACGCCAAGGCTTCGTAGGACAGGTGGCCGTGGCTACAAATTTCCAACCATTCAGCCACCCCGCCAAAATACTGTTTAGAATTTAGATATTCAGATTTAGAATCTTGTTTGCGGTGGTAGGTGTTTACCCGATATATCAGTAGGGTTTTACTCCATAACATTCACTCCAGCCACGGCCTATATTATTTCCAAAGGAAGGTCCAATACCACAAGACCATAGGAAGGAGGCGGAAACGCCAAAGGAGACCAGCAACTAAATAAGTAAAGAACAAGGAGAAACAATCAATGAAACTAACAATGAAGAAGTTAATCGTATGCATGGCCACTGTCCTGGCTACGACCGGCGCCATGGCCGGAACAAAAGTATTCAATCTCAGCCTTACTCCAGATGCCTCCATCTACGGTCGGAGCGAGACGATCGAAGGTTTTACCCTCAGTGTCTGGGGTGAAAACCCGCAGACATCGCTGGCGCTGGGACTTGTCAACGGCACCACCGGCAACAGCGCCGGTTTGTGTCTGGGCTTTCTGAACTATGCAGACAGTTACAAGGGACTTCAGTTCGGACTGGTCAACTACACAAAACAGGACTCCGCAGGTTGGGGCGGTTGTTTCTTTTTCAGCTTTTTGAACTATGCCGGCGGCTCCATGAAAGGGCTGTATGGTGGTGTCGTAAACTATGCGGGTTCTATGACAGGGCTGCATCTCGGACTGGTCAACTATGCCGCAGATGCGGACTCGGGAGTCCAGATCGGGCTCGTCAATATAATACACCAGAACAAAAGCTGGTTCAGCGACCTGCCGGACAGCCTGGCTCCATGGATGATTTTCGTCAACTGGAGGTTCTGAGAAAGGAGCTGCCATGAACATATTATTGATATATCCCGAATTTCCCGACACTTTCTGGAGCTTCAGATATGCCCTGGAGTTCGTGCGCAAAAAGGCGGCTCTGCCGCCACTTGGCCTGCTCACCGTCGCATCCATGCTGCCGACTGACTGGCCTCGACGTCTCGTGGACACCAACGTGTGTGGACTCAGCCAGGGTGACCTGGACTGGGCCGACTGCGCATTCATCAGCGCCATGTCCATCCAGCGTGAGTCGGCACGGCTGATTATCGCCAGGTGCAAGAAGGCAGGATTGCGCGTCGTTGCTGGCGGCCCCCTGTTCAGCGACGAGCACGAGCAGTTCCAGGACGTAGATCATTTCGTCCTGAACGAGGCGGAACTGACGTTCCCTGGATTTCTTAAAGACTTTGCGAATAACAGTTTGCAACGGGTTTATTCGTCCAAACAGTTCGCCGATCTTCACCAGACACCCAAACCCCAGTGGGAACTGCTGGACATTCGGCGCTATTCAGGGATGAGCGTCCAGTTCTCCCGTGGGTGCCCGTTCAATTGTGATTTCTGCAGTGTCACCGCTATGCTGGGCCACCGCGTGCGCATAAAAACATCGCAGCAGATAATTGCCGAACTGGACGGTCTGCACGCACTGGGGTGGCGCGATAACGTGTTCTTCGTGGACGACAATTTCATAGGCAACAAGTATTTTTTGAAAACTGATCTTCTGCCGGCTCTGATTGCGTGGCGCAAAAAGAAGAGGGGAATGACATTCTACACGGAAGCATCCATAAATCTCGCCGACGAGGAATCCCTGATGGAAATGATGGTCGAAGCCGGCTTCAACAAGGTCTTTGTAGGTATAGAAACACCGGATGATAAATGTCTGAGCGAATGTAAAAAGCTCCAGAACAAGAACCGTGATCTTCTGGAGGATGTGAAGCGGATTCAACGCGCCGGACTCGAGGTGCAGGCTGGATTCATAGTCGGATTTGACCATGATCACCTCTCGATTTTCAAGCGGCAGATTGACTTCATACAGCAGAGTGGAATAGTGACGGCGATGGTCGGCCTGCTGCAGGCTTTTCCGGGAACGCAACTATATGAGCGCATGGAGAAAGAAGGGCGACTTTGCGGGGCATCATCGGGAGACAACGTGGACGGCACCACAAATTTCCAGCCGGCAATGGAACGCGACGTGCTGCAAGACGGCTACAAGGGAATCCTTAAGCACATCTATTCCCCGAAGCACTTCTACCACCGCATCAGGACGTATCTCAGAAACTCCGGGCCAAACCGGGCCAGATCCCCTCTGCAGCTTTCGGACATCCATGCACTCGTCCTTTCCTTTTGGAGGCTCGGGATTCTCGGACGAGAACGTTTTCAATATTGGAGACTGCTGCTTTCTACCCTGTTCCGTCGCCCACGGCTCCTGCCTGAAGCCGTCAAGTTGGCCATCTACGGCTACCATTTCAGAAAAATCTGTGACCTGCATGTCACGTGACAGTATTTTGAACATCTAACATTCAATTTCGATGGGCATTGTCTTGAACATTGAGTGTTAATAGATCCGTGCGAATTTCGCACAAAAGTAGTCAGAAGCCAGAAGACAGTAGTCAGGAGATTGAGTTCAGATTTGTTTATCATTCTGAATTCTGACTCCTGAATTCTGGATTCTTTTTCAATAATTGTTAATTTCGCAATACTCTAAGTGTTTGAGTATAGGAGAACATCATGGTAAAGGTGTTTGTATTGCTACTCATATTTTTCATGGCTCTTGTGTCGTTGGGTGGTTATCTGTTTATGAACAACAAGATTGCTGAAGGTGAAAGGCAAATAGCCGAGGGTCTGAAGCAGATTGAAAAAGGAGCGATCGAACTGGAGGACGGCAAAGTCAGATTGGAGGCCGGAAAGCTGGAGTCTTCGGAGGGTAAAAAGAAATACGAGCAGGCTGAAGATAACATGTTTCTGGTGTTCATGGACGATCTGTTCAACGCCGGAAAAGGCTTCAAGAAAGGCAGAGAGAGCATCTCCGAAGGAGATAAGCGGGTTGCCCAGGGAGTTGACAATGTTAACATTGGGGAAAAACTGCTTGATGCAGGCAAACTGAAATTGATCCTAGGTAGGGAGCAGGTGGAAGTTGCCAGGGGCATGCGCATTGTCTGTGGGCTCGTGACAATATTTTTTACCTTTGTAACGATTGCGCTCGGGGGATGCTGGAGACGATCACTGACCCGGATCTTTGTGCTTGCAGATGCATAGCAGGAGGGACATGCGAAATCACGGATCTCTCACAAAAAAAGCCAGGTGCCAGTAGTCAGAGCTTGCACACCGTAAATACAATTTCCTATACGATGGACTTAACCGGCTGCGCCGGAACTAATGTAGCCGCCTCCACATGTCTCGCCGTAGCTTCTTTGCGTAGGCGGATGTTGGAGGCGACTGCACGGCCAACATCCTTTGGGCGTGTTTCTTTACTTCTCTTTCCCTGCATCGTCTTTACTGCCTGCCCCGCCTGCATCCTTGATTATGCCGTAATTTACCCGGAATGTCCTTATTTCCATAGCATCTTTCCCGATATTTTTTCCGGCTATGACCGCGACGTTGCCCTTTACAAAGAAAGACAGTCCCGCGGATTTCGCGGTGTATTCAAGAACGGTATCGAGCGAGACTTTGTCAAGGTTCAGCGTCACGGTAAAGTCCTCCGCTTTTTTGTCTTTTTCGAGGAGCAGCAGGATGTTCATCTCCTTTTTATCGGGGTCCGCATCCCGTGCAATTTTCCTCAGATCCTCCACTGCCGTCTTGATGGAAACATTGTCGAATTCGACATGTTCTATGATCAGCGACTCCAGCTTCTTCCTGAAATCCCCCTTTTCCTGCGCCAGGGAAGTCCCGGCAGACATCATGCACAGCATGGAAATTGCAAGAATCAGGGTGCAGGGATATTTGCACATATGCAGATTTGCACTCATGATATTTTGGATTCCTATTTGGTTTTTGCTGGAGGTATATTGATTTTTGAACCGGCCTTCAGGGGGGAGTTAAGAGACATATGGTTGTAGTCGGCAAGATCTTGCTTGCTTATGTGGTATTTTTTTGCTATTTTCGCCAATGTATCACCTTTTTCGACAGTGTGCTGGGGTTTTTTCACATTGGATTTATGACTTGCTGGAACTATAACAGAAGGTGCAACAGAAGGTGCAGCAGGAGAGACAACAGGACCGGGAGTTGCCGCTGTCGGTGCCGCAGCTGCAGAAACCGGCGATGGAGGCTGGCTGTTGGAATATGCCTGGGGAGCAGGTGTTTTTTTGCTTTCGCAGCCACCAGCAAGACAGAGTCCTCCTATAGCAATGGTGGAAACAGCTGCGACTCTTAATAATGCCTTCATTCGCCTTGTCCTCATTTTCAGTCCTCTTTTATTGTTGATTAGGGGTGTCGACTTTTTGTCTTTGCCTGATAACTTAGCCATTTCCGGCGACAAGTCAAGATATGTAGCACTAAGGTACGCCGTCCGCTAAACTATTGGAGCAGAATTACAGGACAGGAGGTCCGAACAAAGTAAAATCCTCTATTTCACCTTTGTTGATTTGAAGAGAGTCCATGGGTTGTCCTTGAGATCATGGAGGTATGGCTTCTGCCAGGCGGATTCCGGATAGGCGGTGAGGAAGTCGGCCCACTCGAACGTGGAACCATCGGGATGATCAATCCGCGCCCAGAAGCTCATATTCCTGGCCAGTTCCGATGTGACGACCTTTCCGTCAGTAGCACCGAATGCCATTGCCGATGGAAAAGGCAAGGCCTCCATGCGGCACATGATCACCATAGTTCATCCCGTCGTAATAACCGTCCTTGCTCCTGTAGAACGCCACGTTTTTGAGCCCAAGCTCGATCTTGGCGATCTCGTTGGTCTTTATGTCGCCGACGAGCCAGGTGTTGGCGTAGCCGCCGTTGTTGCCTTTGCGGATAATGGAATAGAAGTCGTCGATGCTCTTGCTGTACTGGGCTGCCTTGCGCATGCGGACGAACTCGGGTATTCCCTCCGTGTCGAAGCCGTTGGCGTAGCTGATCGTGGTTTCACTCATGACGATGCCGGCGGAATTGATGGCGAAATCAGTATAGCTGTGTATTAAGCCAGGACCTATGCATTGCATCAGCATCCTTAAGCCTCTCGATGGTTTAAGATCGATGATGATGTTGCCACCCAGGACGTAGTCCACCCATGTGTTGTGTGCAAGGACGATGCCGCCGTCACTTGTGGCCGAGCCGGTCGCGATAAATGCCGAGCAATGCGACAATTCCTCGACAGCACCCTCCCCGCGATTTATCGTCCGGCGGAAAATATTCCGATATGGCTCGAATTTGGAAGACACCGAGTAGAAGTAGTTTTGTATCTCCATAAATGAGTTGAGCACCACCAGATCCGAGATGTCGTATTCTGCGATGTTCGCCTTTCCCATTCCCTTGAGGATTCCTTTCAGTTCATTGACGTATTCTTTCTCTATCTTGGGGAGCATTATGTCCGAGGCCGCCAACCTGTAGTCGTTCCACGTCTTCTTTGAGTTGCTGGTGACATAGAGCTTGAGTGCTTCGATGTACGTTCTGATCTCGGTTGCGAGCAGATAGCCATGCTGTTCGCCGCGTCTGGATGGACTGCCCTCGATATGGAGAAATATCCAGCCATTGCTGTCAGTCCTAAAACCTTTGCCGTACGTCTGATCGGCAGCTTCTGACTTATTGGCAAAACAGCAAAGCATTGCCCCCAGGAAAACTATTGAGGCGATGAAACGTAAAACGGTTCCCGGCAACTTTCTCATTTTCCACTCCTTCAAGATTAAAGACGGCATTCTGCTGGCTTTTTGCCAGCAGGATATCAGGCAACAATGCAACGTAGGCATTCTCTGAACTATAGGCATTCCGCCGGAAAAAATCAAGATAATTTAATAAATGTAATGACTCAGTCTTTTCCGGGAATTATGATTTTTGGAGGGACGGCTGCCACGCCGTCCATAGAGCGGCCGGGGTGGAACCCGACCCTCCACCGATAGCAGACAACCATAAGACTGGCGCATTACTAAAAAATGCTGTAGTGGATTCCAAAAAATATTCTATATCTAAAAGGCTTTAGCATGGAGATTTCATCAGAAGGGGATATATTGACATGTTTTTCATGGAGGAAGTATGAGTACTGACAACGACAATACCAAGATAGCACAGATTAAAGATGGCTCCGGTTTTCCGGGGGAGCATGATTTCCTTCCGGAAGGTTCCGGCCTCGGACGATACAGGGAGCTGCACCTGGTAGGATACGGCGGAAGCTCCTCCGTCTATAAGGCCTTCGATCCCGAAATGGAGCGCCAGATCGCACTTAAGATACTGCACGGCAGAGAATTGCACATGAAAGATGCCAGGGAGCGGTTCAGAAGGGAGATAAAGGCGCAGGGGCGACTTTCGATTCCGGGCGTAATCAGAATTCACGACTGTGGCGAGGCGGATGGCCGCTTCTACTACACGATGGAACTCGTCGAGGGTGCGACCATAGATAAACACGCCGAGAGTAAATCCCTTGACACAGTGTCCAGGATTTCCCTCGCCGCACGACTCGCAGGAATCATAACCGCCCTGCACCGCATGAACCTTGTCCATCGGGACTTGAAACCGGCCAACGTCATGGTGGATATCCACGGCGAGATAAAGCTGCTCGACTTCGGGCTGGCGAAATCCGTCGAGGCTGGAAACGCGGAATTGAATGGCCTCACTCAGGCAGGGGAAATTCTAGGCACGCCGTGGTATATGCCGCCGGAGCAGCTGGATGGAGTCAACACGAAGGACAATCCGAAAGCGTCGGACATATATTCTCTAGGTATTCTCGTATATGAGCTTCTGACCGGCAAGCTGCCGTTCAACATAGAACACCTGCAACTTCATGAGCTTGCATACGTAGTCAACACCAAGGAACCGGAAGGCCTGAAAAAGTACAACCCGGCGGTTCCCGAAAGAGCCGAAAAAATAATAATGAGGTCTCTCAGCAAAAATCCCGCCAAGCGCCCCTCTGCGGAGGAATTCGCCCGAGAGCTTGAAATATCCTACCATCCGCTCGCCAAATCCTCGCCATCGTTCCCCAGGAAGTTTCAAGTCGCGGCAGGACTTGCCTGCATTGTCTCGCTGGCTGTGATCGGTTCGTGGTCATACCTGCATAATCAGAAAACTAAACCGAGTGAAAAAAATATAAAACCGGGAGCTTCCAAGCCGTTTCATTTATTTCCAGTGACCACTCATCCAGCCACTCCAGACAAGACGCAGGAAGAAAAAACGGACAACCCCCAGACAGCCACTTCTCCATCTCCATCTGATCCGGCCAAAAAAACGGATGTGCCGGCTGTAGCAGAAGACACACGGACAGAAAAATCTCCTGAGAAACCATCCGTCAAGCAAACCCTCAGACAGCCTGACTGGTTTAAAGTTTCCAAAAATGACGATTCCAAATTCATGTATGCAAAAGGCGAATCGGAAAAGGTGGACTCCGAAGAGACGGCCATCAAGGAGGCAAAAAAGGAGGCCTCTACCATCCTTTCAGACAGGCTCGCGGCAAGTTTGTCGTCCGAAAAGGATATTGCGGAAATGCTAAGAGAATACAAGTTCCCCGGCATAGATGTTCTGGAGCAGAAGACACAACATCTTGATGACGGATGGCATGCATGGGTACTCGTCAAATATCCCCAGCAGGACAAGAAGGTACTGATCGAAAGAATAAAAAAAGGCTCGGAAAATCTGAGGTATGTCGAATCTATTGCAAATGGGATCAAGGATGATTTTGATCTTCATATTGCTTCCGACAACGGTAAGAGCGGATTCTATGCCGGTGAAAAAATTCAATTCAGAGTCACTTCGGAGAAAAACTGTTACATCGCCATGTTCCTGCATCAGTCGGATGGCAATACCATATTGATGTATCCTAACAAATGGTCTCAGGATCCCTGGTTGCCGGCTGGCGCGAAACTTACCGTCCCTGTCCCGGAAAGAGACAAGTTTAACTTCGAGATTTCACCCCCATATGGAGACGACGTGGTTCAAGTCGTCGCCTGTACAAGCAAGGGTGCGCTCCAGAAAAGGATTGACAAGGAAATCAACAATATCCCGGAAAGCCAGAATCTTGCCGTGATAGAAAGAGGCATCATCATAAAAGAAGTTAAAACGCCGCCGGAGCAGCCTAAGGAGTCAAATACCCCTGCCCTCTGGGGTGAATGCCATTTCATCGTTCCCACATTCTCTCAATCCCACGCAAAATAAACCGAAAAATGAGATTATACTACTTGATTTTTTCCATGATTATATTTCTGTCGAAAGAACCTGCGGTGGCTGGGTGCTGCTGGTTTTTTGTATAACGGATGACTTTGTCGCGTGTAGTCTCTATGGCTTCGCCAAGGGTCACTATGCCATTTCCGTCGCCACCTGATTCAGCTTTGTCTCCTGCACCTTTAAGGCTCTCTATTAAAAAAAATGTGAAAACTCCAAAGCCCTTGTTGCTGTCGGTTCCAATCTCACTGCTTTCCCTTGATTTCTCTCCCTGCTCACATGATGTGAAAATCATCCGCATCGGCACTGCAGCGGCTGAGGGCTGCTGGGGCTGGCCTGTTTCATTCGTCGGAATTGCGGTAATGCCGCGCATACCTTCGACAATCGTGTTGGCTTCCTCCGTCCCTCTTAGTCCAATGGACGGATCGGCAATTCCTGCGGAATAACATGTGTCGGCGATGACAAGAACCTGCCTTGCCTTTATCTTGGCGATGTCGGCCTTGAACTCGGCCATCGGGTAGGCAGTAGATGCCATGTGCTCCGGATCCGTGTCATGGGTGATGAGGTACAGGGTCTTTTCATCGTGGGGATCCGGACTGCCATGCCCAGCCCAGAAGACGACGACAAAATCGTCCTCGCGCACTTCGCGGAGTTTCTCCTTCATCGCGTCGCGGATGGCGATAGTTGTCGCCTGCTCGTCGGTGAGAACCTCGACCTTGTCGAAACGCCCGCCCTGCGGACTTCGCAGATAGTCTGCGAATGCGCGCGCATCCTTCGATGCGTATCGGAGATTGTTCAGGTTCCATTTGCCACGGTTCTGGTAGTCTTTTATGCCCACTACAATCGCATAGCGCAGGCCAGGACCGGAAGAGGAAAGTGTGACTACAGAGGGCATTACAACTGAAGGTGTTGCTGGCGGCGGCTGGACTTGTGTGGTCTTGACTTCCGGTGCGTGCGAGGCGACACTCCTTCCACGTATTGTTTCAACAACCTTCTTGGAATCCAGCATTTTCCTCATCAACTCCAATGCAAGTTTATTAACTGTCTGATAAACAATATCCGGAACCTTATCGGCTGATGTGAGTTTTCCAGATGCCGACTCGTTCAGGTGGAATGACTCGACCAGCTTACCGCCGGGCTCGGAGAATGTCGCATATATGTCCAACCTGTAGTTGACGGTGTCGTCATATATTTGCATCTGGGAAAGGGACGGTTTTATGCTTAATTCAAATGATTCAAGTACATTGCCCCCCGGAGGAATGAATATTTCATAGACCATATTCTTGAAGGAGTCCTCCATGATGTCGCGTAATGGATAGTGGTAGAGGACCCTATAGCCGAATGGTGTATTATCCCAGAAGCTCTTGTTCTGGCCGACCATGTCGTTCGAGGTTTCGGGTGCAAGCAGTCTGCATGGGACGCCCTGCTTGGGAAATTGAGGTTTTGCCGCCTCATAGACTTCCTTTATCTTTGAAGGGTCCGCCTGCATATAGACACTTGAAACGCAGCCTTGAAAGAGAAGGCACAAGAAAAATAAAAATATGTAGTTTTTCACGTTGGAATCAAGTCACTATTTGTTGGAATTCAATGCCGCATCTTTATTTATTTTGACAGCTGTTCCCTCGCAGTCCGTCCAGATCAATGCAACAAATATGAGATTAAGCCAATGAAATGTCTCGGCCACTTCGATCAGGGCATCGCCTCCAGAACTGCTTATGGCCCTGTCTCTTGCAACCCCGGAATTGTCAGGCTCCGACAATGGCAACACATATATAAGTACTCCAAAGGATGTTCCCCTGGCTTTTCCAATTACAGTATAGGTATCGTTTTCCGTAATCGGTGTTGTTGACGGAGCAACTCCAACTCCGCTCATCTGGCATGACGTGCAAAAAGGTATGGCAATCAGCAGAGCAATAGATATAATTATGTTTTTCATAGTAATTATTCCACTTTATTTTTATTGTTTTCAAGCTTGATCGCATCACCCCTGATGTTTATTTCCATATAGCCTATTCCGGGCAAGGGGCAAAATTCAGTGTTTGAAGACACATTGATCAACCCGTCACAGCCATTCTCTTTCTTGACGGATTGCAAGGCGCCATAGGCGCTTACCGGCCAGAAAGGCAGCAGGAGGCAGATTGTCCAGTCCTTTCCTTTCACTCCTCTCTGAATCACAGTATACTTGTCATTGGCTGTAAGTGGTATGGTGGACGAAGTCACTCCCGAAGGCTGCGAGAAGCAACCGCATGACAATAGCAGCAGGGAAGCAACGAATACTATTAGCGACTTGCTTAAATTTGACATAATTCCTACCCTTAAGTAAATATGATTCACAATTGTAGTTCTAAAAAAAATAATCTCTCCGGAATTTTTACGCTGCACCCTTCTTTCAATACCTATTATACATTTTTTCTTGCAATCAGGGATATCCCTCCGCTCTATTTTCGCCGAATATACAAGATTGACGATGGGATATCAAATAAAAAATAATCTTTTCCCTCATTATCGCCACATGGATTGTTGGATAAATGGATTGCTGGATTGTTGCAAATCAAGAAGATATGCAGAAAATAATGCATTCATAATTTTCAAAATGCCTTTTTTTATTTCCATTCCAATTCCATGCGTCTTTGCCTTTTCTTAACCCAAAA
>CAIQLG010000024.1 GCA_903872565.1 uncultured Lentisphaerota bacterium
GGCACCCCTGTGCCGCTTTGCTTTTACAGCGGAGCTGTTCATTTATTACACTTAAAGTGCAATTAAAAAGCGAAGCAGGGGCTTCGCCCTCCAAAGATTCGCTTCGCTCATCAATAAATCATTTGAATCCTGGAAAATCAATCATTTCTTCGATTCATAACGTCATCCATCAGGCGCGCCATTTGGCGTCGCCTGCATGGATTTGTTCGCACGGTTTCGCATCATGCCATCGAAGGGTAGAACGGCAACCCATCTTCCTGTGGATCGATTCCCGTTATCTCGTCGCCAAGCCATTTGAACCGGTAGCACCTGCCGGAGGGCATCACCTCATCCGTGTATCGCTCGGGCAGATCGTGGGAAAGCTCGATTTCGCTGCCGATCTTCAGGGCGTCCACCGGAATCCACACAAACACGCCGGTGCGACGCAACGGGCAAGTCTTGCCGTCAACGGCAAGACGAATTGAAGGTTCCGGAGCCCAGCCTGGGATGCGGATCAGCACAGTGTCCGGACGTTTCACTGTCACCGTGACCTTCGCCTCTTGGCCTCTCGTGCTGATCATTCTCAGAGTCTCGTTCTCGGTGTCGAAGTGTAGGTTGACCCGGATCCCGGTCGCGGTGCGCGTGAGGATGTGCGAGTGAATGTCGCAGAGTGTATGTGTGACGGCGGCATGCACATCCGGCGTGCAGCCCTTCCCGGCATGGGAAGAACTATGGATGCACCACGCGCCTCTTTCCCTGGGGGCGAATGTGCGTCCGAGATTGCTTTGAATATCTTCGTCCGTCATCTGCGCGGGAAGGAGGCGAGCCCTGACCAGACGCTCAACGTCATCCAGGAGATCGTCGCATCCTGCGCGCAGCGCGAGCCACAAGGCCAATTGCGCAGAATCGCCGGTGCTGGCCGGATCGGTCACAGGATCGCCGTTTCCATTGGGAAAGCGGAGCTTGCCCAAGTCATGGGGCGTCCATCCGGACTCCTTGACGATGCGGTTCCGAACGGCATTGCGGTACGTGGCTTCGACCACATCGACGTAGTCACGCTTTCCTGTCAGCAAACCGAACAGGAGCAGGCCGCGCAGCGTGCCGTGGTAAGAATGGTTGTGGCCGATGTTTTCTGAGTCAACGATCTCTTGCCGCATGCTGCCGTCGCGGTTTGTGGAAGAGGCCAGATGGTGCTCTGCAATCCGCCGGGCCACATCCAAGACTTCCGGTGCGCTTGTCACCTCGAACAACCAGACAAGTGCTTCCAGAGCGCGGCCGCTGGTTGCTGTGCCATCGAACCAATTTCCACGCTTCGCTTCAGTGTGCGAGGGATCCTCCGTGTGGGGAACCTGTCCCCACGATCCCAGTCCCGTATAATCGAATCTACCGTCCGCCTGGAGGATGCGATCCATGGTCCGCGCGAGGAGAAGCGATGCCTCGCGAGCCCAGAGGCTTTGCCGCCGCCGTACCAGCCCGCCCAAGGCGAGGAGGGTCTCCCGGAAGTTGTGCGGGTTGATCTTGGCCTTTTCCTGGAGCCAAGGCACATCCATCCGGTTCATGAGCAGCCGATCCGGATTGTCGGTCAGCCGCTGCAGATTCCGCAACGAAGCCGCTTCCAGTTCGGCGGGGATCACGAAGCCGATCGTCTCCTCCAGTCGTAGTGCCGCATCCCACCAGCGCCCCAGGTCATGGGCTACTTCGTAGCCGTTGGTCGGCATGAATTCCTTGTCGGGATCCAGCATCGCTAGCAGTCCGGCCCCAGCGATCTCAAGTCGTGTCTTCAGATTCACTCTTCTCTCCTATAGTGTGTGCGAACGTTCAAAATTTGCCACGCCTGTCTAGGCGTTGGCAAAATTTTCCTAGTTATCCAATTTCCCATCTCTTCAATTTTGGATTCGAAAGATCTCTGGCTGAATGCAGTATTGTGACAATATTCACCATATTTTCTTGGAGTTGATATATTATTCTGTAAGGCCGCAATATTATTTCCCGAATATTGTCGTCATCAGCTTCGGGAACCTTCCTTCCCATCTCTGGAAACAGGGAGAGTTGTTCAATAGAAGATATGATTTTGCCAGTAAATTGGATAGCATAATATTCCGAATCTCTGGAGATATATTCTCTTATCGCCCTCAAGTCATCAACTGAAGATTCTGACCAACAAATTTTCATTTCTTTCCCAGAGCCCTCTTCACGTCACTGTGGGAGATTATTTTGCCGGATCTTATTTCTTTTAGTCCCTTTTCAATCTTCTGTTTCACATATATTTCATACATTATATCGTCCCATGTGGAATCATTGGGCAATGAGTTTATGAGCATTTTCGCATTCTCTTTTATTGTCGCAACGTGCATTCAAACACCTCGTCATATTTTTCAATAATTTAATACGTGGGAATGTTTTGTCAAGGATTTAATTGTAATGGGATAACGTTTAAAATTTGCCACGCCTGTCTAGGCGTTGGCAAAATATTTCTGGTTATATGGCTTAATTATTTTATCGTTTTAATAATAAATTCTTTTGGCCTTTCGTCAAGCTTGAAAGCTAATATCGTGAGACTTTGATTATTATCAAAAAACCAATGCACATAGCCTATTCCTTCTGTGGCGTGAATAAAACCAGGGCCAAGAACAGTAACTAGAGCCTGCTCGAAAAGGTCGAGCTAGGCTAAAAAAAATAAAAAAAAATTGAAATATTACTTGAAATATCATCGCAACATGTTATAATGCAATATCTTACAAAACATTAACAACATGGAGCGATGATAATGAAATATAAACTTAAAACTGCGGATTTCAACCTGTTTCTCCTGCCTTCCGACACGGAAA
>CAIQLG010000025.1 GCA_903872565.1 uncultured Lentisphaerota bacterium
AACACGGAAGGCACCGCCAAGTGGAAGGAAGGGGATCCTTTTACAGGCGTTCAACCCTATGGCGCATACTGGATGACTACGACCACGGCCGGCGAACCGGCTGGCTCATGGCTTATCGACTTCCCGGGCGACATGTGCGGTGACAACGCAAAAGAGACAACGCACACTGGCTATGTCTGGCCGGTCCGCGACATGAAGTCGCCCTGCGCGCCATCCGCATCCGGGTGGACCTGGTTTCGTTTTTTCAGCAAACCTTGCCTGGTCGAGGACGGGAAACCCTGTGCCGACATCGTGATCTCCGAGAAACCACCCCGCGCTGTGAAGCTGGCGGCCAGCGAACTCCAAACCTACATCGAGAAAATCAGCGGTGCCAAACTGGCGATCACTAATGCACCGGGGGCAGACGTGCCCGCTCACATCTACGTGGGACGGAGCGAGGGAACCGACAAGCTCAAGATCACTGACGAGGGTTTGAAGCACGGCGCGTTCAAGATGGTGTCGGGAGAGAACTGGCTGGTCTTGCTGGGCCATGACCAGGATTTTGCGCTGCCCGAATACGCCATTCTCAGTTCGGACCCGGCCCATATTCAGCGTACGATCAAGGCATGGGACGAGCGCACCGGCGCGCATTGGGGGAATCCCGGCGCACCGGGCTACTGGGGCTATCTACCGGGCTACAAGGGCTACAATCCGACCATCGGTCTTTGGGAGTATGACGAACGTGGGACGTTGAATGCCGTGTACGAGTTTCTGCGCGGCCTGGGAGTGCGCTGGTATATGCCTGGCGACCTGGGCGAAATTGTTCCCGAATTGAAAACGATTGCCCTGGCTCCCGTCAACAAGACCATCAAGCCCGACTTTCCGTATCGGAATCTGGGCGACTATGCGCCCTCTTTTCCACGCGGCGGTAGGGACGGCATGCTGTACAAATTGCGGAGCGGCGTTGATGCCTCTGCGAGCATCTGCGGATACCATGGGTTGTGCGATGTGGTTGGTCGGGATGAGGTCAAACAGGCGCATCCGGAGTTTTACGCCAACCATCGGACCCCGGATTCTAACAACCGGCATTACGCCAACTGCTTATCTTCGCCTGAGTTGATTGCGGAAACGGTGAAATACGCGCGCACGGTGTTCGATATTTATCCTGACCTGAAGGACATCAGCATCATGCCGAACGACGGTTTTTGGATCGGCAACATGTGCCAGTGCGACCTGTGTAAAGGTAAGGAGACGCCGAGTCGTGGCAACTACGGCATAATGTCGGATTACGTGTGGAATTTTGTCGAGCGGGTGGCCCGGGAACTGTACAAGACGCACCCGGATCGGAAAGTAATTTGCTTGGCGTATGGCCCGTACATGCTGCAGCCGGAAAAGATCGCCAAGTTCAGCCCGAATGTGATGGTGAGCTTTAATCGGGAATCATATGGTGTCCCGGAAGATCGCGCTCGAGCACGCGGAGCCCTCAAGGGCTACCTTGAAAAACTGGTGCCTGGGAATCTCCAGGGATACGGCCATTACCTGCAAACCGGGTCGTTCCTGCCGGCCTACTTCCCCCATGCGATCGCCGAGGATCTGCATTCATTGAAAGGGCTGTCGCAAGGCGAATTTATTGAATTGAGTAGTGGCCCCACGGACATGTACGCGCCGGGGTTCAATCATCTGAACGTGTACGTGACAACGCGCTATTATTGGGATGCGGACCAGGATATCGATGCTTTGCTGAACGAGTATTACGAGAAATTCTACGGCCCGGCGGCGAAGGAGATGAAATCGTTCATCGAGTTTTCCGAGAAGAACTGGCTGAAGATGTCCAATGACGCGGCACCGATAGGCAAGGCCTTGGAGCTTTTGGCAGCCGCACGGAAGGCGGCCGGTGACACGGTGTATGGGAAACGTATCGATCTCCTGGCAGACTACTGCCAAAAGCCGATGACGGAGAGGGTGGCCAAGCTGGCCAAGGGACGGAACAAGGATCTGAAATTCGCGGCGGAATCCTGCGGCAAGCCGCCGGCCAAACTGGACGGCAAACTGGACAAGCCGTTCTGGAAGGATTTGCCGGAGCATGCCCTGCTTGATCTCACGACCGGCCAGGTGCCGACCAACGGCGTGACAACGACCTTCCGCGTCGCCTGGTGCGACGATGAGGCCTTCTATTTCGGCATCCGCTGTGAAGAGCCGGATATCAAGGGGCTGAATATCACCTCCCGGGAAACGGACAATGCTGCCGTCTGGGAAGGGGATAATATTGACTTGATGATCGAGACACAGGGTCACTCTTATTATCAAATTGCGATCAGCCCGAGCGGCGCAATCACGGACATGGACCGTAAAGACGCGAAGTGGAACTTCACGTGGGCATCAGGTGTCCAGTCGGCGACCAATGTGGGCGAGGGATACTGGAGCATGGAATTACGGGTGCCTGTGGCGGGCGATCAGGCGGAGACGATCAACCCGCTGGTCGGCATCTCGGGACGCAAGCCGACTGCGGAATCTCCCT
>CAIQLG010000026.1 GCA_903872565.1 uncultured Lentisphaerota bacterium
AAAACGTGGCACCGGCCCATGGGCCGCGAGCCATGGATCGACGGCGACACGGCCTGTTCCGTTTCTTATCGATGCGTTTATGGCTGTGCGGGAATTCTACGCACTGCCCCCGGCGAATGGTCCAGCTATATTGGTGTCTATTCCGAGGGGCACAACCATTCTGGCAAACGGACCCCGGGCAAAATCCTGCGCGCCGTGTCGAGGGAAGACGGGCTCATGTCCCTGACCGCCAAGGATCGTGGCGAATTCTACACCCTCGATTTTACCCTTGAAGCCGACAGCATCCGGTTGAACGTGCGCACCGGTTGCTCCGGATATGTCCGATGCGCGCTCCTGGCGGCGGACGGCGGAACACCGGACAGCACGGTCATGACGGCGGAGCACCCGGTTCCCGTATATCGCGGCTTCACTCTGGAGGACTGCGCCGTTCTCAAGGGCGATCACATCGATACTCCCCTGGCCTGGAAAGGCGACCTCCGCCGACTCCGCGGTAAGCAGGTGCAATTGCATTTCGATCTGTTCAACGCGGATCTGTTCGCCGTGAAATTCTGCGAAAGCTAACCAGAAAATGTAATGGAAAAATCTGAAAATGAGAATAAAAGGAGAAAGATGGGATGAAGACGGTGAAACGGACTATACTGTTAGTGTCCATGATGATGGCAACGGGCTTGTGGATGGCGGCGGCTCGCAGTGACGGATCAACACAGACAGTTCAGCCCGTTCCCGTTCCGCGCTTCACAATCCAGGCGGACACGAACTGCGTGGTGGACAACCTGACGGGTTTGATGTGGGCGCGCAACGCGAACCTGCCAGGCGCCACGCAATCCTGGGCACAGGCCATCTCCTTCTGCAAGAACCTCAACTATGGCGGCCACAGCGACTGGCGCCTGCCGAACATGAAGGAACTTTGCAGTCTCATGGACAAGAATTATACCCGACCCGCCCTCTCGAACACGGAGGGCACCGCCAAATGGCAGGAAGGGGACGCATTCAAAGGCGTTAAGGAATACGATCATCCGCATGGCTATGCTTGGTATTGGGTGACCACAACCACGGCGGGCGAACCGGCCGGTGCCTGGCTTGTGACCTTTTTTAATGGCTCCATAAGCCGTGACAACGCCAATGAGACAACGGGCGCGGGCTACGTCTGGCCGGTCAGGGATGTGAAGCCGACCTGTGCGCCGACGCGGGATACCTCATGGTTTAATTTTTTTAGCAAACCTTGCCTGGTTAAAGACGGAAATCCCCACGCTGACATCGTGATAGCCGCCAGGCAGCCCACGCGCGCGGTGAAACTGGCCGCCTTGGAATTGCAGACCTATATCGCCAAGATCAGCGGCGCACAACTGCCGATCACGACCGCGCCCGGAACGAATGTCGACGCGCATATTTTTGTGGGCAGAAGCGAGTACACCGATGCCTTGAAAATCGAAGACAACGGACTTCAAGGGGGCGCCTTCCGCATGGTGTCTGGCAAGGACTATCTTGTCCTTCTGGGGCATGACAAGGACTTTACGATGCCCCAATACGCTTCCCGCAACAACAGCGATGAACCACCGGCGCTCAACTGGGACGAGCGCACCTTGATACATTGGGGAAACCAGGGGGTGATCCAGGAGGCGCGCAAGGCCTGGGACCAGCGCACCGGAGAGAAATGGAGTGACCCCGGCGTGACAAACTGGTGGTGCTATAGTCCGGCCGTCGGCCTTTGGGATCATGACCAGCGAGGGACGCTGAATGCCGTGTACGAGTTTTTGCGCGGCCTGGGCGTGCGCTGGTATATGCCCGGCGAACTGGGTGAAATCGTTCCCGAACTGAAAACGATCTCGCTGGCCCCTGTGGATAAGACCGTCAAGCCCGCTTTTCCGTATCGGAATCTGCGCTTCTATGCGCCCAGTTTCGGCGGCAACGGCGCACGGGACGGCATGCTGTATAAGTTCAGACTTCCTGATCCGCCCTAATTCTGTATTCTGTGTAACTACCTTAAATTCAATCTGTTAATTCCAGTTCTGGCGTGTCAGCTCTTTTTTGCAAGTGGAAAAAAGGGATGTACCTTTCCTTAAAAAAACAACGC
>CAIQLG010000027.1 GCA_903872565.1 uncultured Lentisphaerota bacterium
AGGATGCGGGTGTGCAGTTCTTGCATAGAAAAATAATATTCAGATGACGCTTCCACAAGTTTGCCAATTGTGGAAACTTATAGATTTGCTTGTGCGGAAGGACTTCCGCCAAGCAAATCTAGGCTTCCCTCTTGAGATTGGCATTCTTTTTTATTCGGCTTGACAAATGCCATAACGATATTTTATTATCGAGTTCCACACCGGCATCGCCGTGAGATTGTGAAAAATTAAAAGGAGTTTTATATGTTTAGTGCGTCAGATCTGAGAAAGGGGCTAAAGGTCGAAATTGACAATCAGCCATGGGTTATCACCGAATTTGAATTCTACAAGCCGGGAAAGGGCACTGCTCTCTACAAGTGCAAACTCAAGAACATAGTGACTGGCTCCACAATGGACAGAACGTTCCGCCCCACGGATCGCATTGACAAGCCGGATCTGGAAGAGCGCGAACTCATGTACAGCTATCATGATGGAGCGTTCCACATATTCAGCGACAACGAGACGTACGAGGAAGTCCGGATTCCTGCTAAAGTCCTAGGGAACAAGCATTACTTCCTAATAGAGAACGCCGAATGCAAGGTGCTCTTTTACAAGGGACAGCCGATAGAAATCACACTGCCAGTATTCATACAGAAAAAAATCGTGGAAACCGAGCCCGGAGCAAGAGGGGACACCGCAACCAACGTGATGAAGGCTGCAAAGCTTGACAACGGATATGAGATCCAGGTGCCGCTGTTCATCAACCAGGGCGACACCATAAAGATAGACACGAGAACCGGAGGATATTCTGAAAGAGTCAGCAAGGCCTGAAAGCATATCCCGGCTCGCCAAGGCCAAGCCTGTCCTGGAGTTGAGATCTCGCATACTTGGCTCGATGCGGGAGTTTTTCCGATCCGAAAATTTTCTTGAGGTCGAGACTCCGGTCAGAATAAAGTCACCAGCACCCGAAACTCATATAGACCCGATCAGATCGGAAGACCATTTTCTCCGGACATCTCCCGAACTTCAGATGAAACAGATGCTTTCCGCGGGATTCGCTAAAATCTTCCAGATAGGGCCGTGCTTCAGGAAAAACGAGACTGGAAAGCTTCACAGCGAGGAATTTACAATGCTCGAGTGGTATGAAAGCGGTGCCGACTATCTGAGCCTGATTGGTTTCACAAAAGAAATGCTCGTGTTTGTTTCCGAAAGTGTTTTCCACAGGGATTATTGCGAGTTTCACGGCGGAAAGATCAAATTTTCGGGCGACTGGGAGATTTTCACCGTAGAGGAGGCGTTTGCGAAATTCGCGGATCTGTCAGCCTTCGAGGCGGCTGAAAAGGATATGTTCGATGAAATTCTCGTTACTCAGGTTGAAAACAGGCTCCCGAAGGACAGGCCTGTGATATTGATGGATTATCCTGCGAAATTCGCAGCTTTCGCCAGGTTGAAGGATCCGGAGAGAAAAGTGGCGGAGCGCTGGGAGCTTTATCTTGGAGGAATTGAAATCGCAAACGCATATGGCGAACTTACGGATTTTATCGAACAGAAAAAAAGATTCGATGTTTTCACCGAGGAAAGAAAAATGCTCGGTAAGGAATCTCCAGCCCATGACGAGAATTTTCTCAAAGCAGTCAGCCACGGACTGCCGGAATCCGCAGGGTGCGCGCTGGGATTCGACCGCCTGGTAATGATCCTGACAGATTCCCCTGAAATCGCGTCAGTAAGATAATTTCTCGCCACCCAAAAATCCCGGCCGCTGCTGAGAGGCTTGGGAGAAGTCGTATGTCCATAATGACAAACTCAGAGGTATCATAATCAAGTGTTTCATGATGGAACAAACCAAATTGAAAAGGCGCATTTTTTGTTTTGATATTTGAATTTTGAAATTTATTATTGTTTAGGATTTAGAGTTTTGAAATTAGGATTTGTGCAGTAATTCAAAGATTGCATTTTTCCGCTGAGGAAAAAATAGGAGTTTATATGAAGACAATCATGCTTATGAGGCACGGGAAGTCGGACAGGGAGAACAACGAGACAGATTTTGATAGGCCGCTTTCGAAAAGAGGCCTGAAAGATGTTCCTCGGATGGCGCAAATTGTCGCGAAGTGCGGAATTGTTCCGGAACTGATAATTTCGTCTCCAGCAGCCAGGGCAAAAAAGACGGCTGAACTTTTCGTCGGAGAGCTCGGAGCAGGCACAGAACTTAGATTTGAGAAAAGTCTTTACGGAGAATCAAGCGATGCGTATTTGAAATGCATAAAGAATACGGACAACGAAGTTAATTGCCTTATGCTGACGGGGCATAACCCGGATATCGAACGGACTGCGGAATTTCTCGCCTGCAAGGAGAACGGCGGACTAAGCATAAAAATGCCAACAGCAGGCATAATCTGCCTTCAGGCCGAGATCACAACCTGGGACAAAACAGAAGGCGGAATCTTTACGATTCTCTGGCATATAATACCCAAAATTGTTGACTGATATAGTTTTTCATTCAAATAGATTCAACTTGAATTTACTATCTCATGAAAAACTATATTTTTCCCCTTTTTTCTCTTTTGTGGTTCAAATTTTGCAGAAATGATATATCTTAAGCTTTTCCAATTTTGGCAGGAATGTAAAGATAAATGAGAAAATCTTAATTTTTAAGGATAAAAATATGTTCATTACAAGCTTGAACCGGATGTTTGCAAAACACGGAAGAATTGCTTTCGGCATCATTACAGCCATTATTATTGTAACTTTCGTGCTCTATTTCTCGCCGGGATTTGATTTTTTCGGTCTTCTGGCGGCGAGAGGACGCCCTAATACAGATACGACTTCGGGCATATCCAATCAGGAACTCGTAAAACAGTTCCACAACGTCATGATGATTAATGCGTTGAAATTCCCTTTTATTTCCCTCAGCAACGACTATTTCAGGCAATATGCAGATTCTCAGTCAATGCAGAACGCAGTTCTGCTGAGAGAGGCTGCTAAACAGGGGATAAATGTTGGAGACAAGGCTGTTGCAGAATTCGAGAAAGATGCACAGGCCTTCAAGAGGGACGGAAAGTTCAGCCTTGAGGAATATAACAAGTTTGTCGCAGACAAGCTTACCCCCTACAGGCTCACGAAAGAGGATCTCGATATGGCAGTACGTCAGGAACTGATTATCAAAAAGCTCGAAGACTCGATAAAGTCGGGGGTGATGACAACTCCTGATGAAATCAAGGCCGGATATTTAGAGGACAAGGAAAAAGTCAAAGTTAAGTTGTTCAAATTCGACAAGAAAGATTTTCTCGGCGAAGTAAAAGTGGATCCGGCCTCCATCGAATCTTTCTTCAATGCCGCCAAGGGAAACTACAAGATTGCGCCCAGATCCAAGGCACAGGTGTTCCGTTTCAACTATATTGACTATGAGGACAGGGCCGCAAAATCTCTCACTGAAGATGAGATAAAGACCTACTACGACAAGAAAAAATCGAAATACAAGGAAAAGGATGACAAGGAAGTTCCGCCTCTCGAAAAAGTCAAGGAAAAGCTTGTCAAGGACCTAGCCGCGGAAAAGGCGAAGGACCTTGCTACTGAGGACGCCTACAATTTTGCAAACACCGGCTATGATGTGTTCGAGAAAAATTCCGACTCCGCCAAGACGCTTGTTTTCATGAAGGAGAAGGCTGCAGCTGAAAAAGTCGTAAATGTCGATACAGAATGGTTCGGCGCCGATGATACATTTATAAAAAAGATCGGAGAGGAGCCAGCACTTGTCAAGGGCGTGGCAAAAGTATATCTTGATTCGCCCATCTCCGAGATGGTGAAAGGAAACAAGGCCGCGTTTGTGGCATTTCTCCTTGAGAGAGAAAATGAAAGACCTGCGGAATTCGCAGAAGTAAAGGATAATGTCGAAACAGATTTCAAGGACGAGAAATCCATCCTTCTTGCAAGGGAAAAGGCGAGAGAAAAAGCCCTTGCAATTTCCAAGGGACTCGGGGAAGCCAAAACTCCTGAAACCCTTTTTGAAGGTCTTAGCCTTAAACCGGAAGACATAAAGGAATTCACCGCCGACTCGAAGGCCGCCGGCCCTGACAGCCAATTGGTCACCCCTCTGGCACTTGAGACTGGAAAAATGAAAGTCTCGGAAGTGAAGGACACTCCTGCTGGCGCGATCTTCATATTCGTGGAAAACAAGGTGCCCCCATCCGCCGAGGATTTCAAGAAAGACGAGGCGGCCTTCTCGGAACAGTATGCCAAACAGAAGGAGAATGCTGGATGGGATGCCTTCGCATCATCACTATTCAAGGAGATTATAGAAGCGCAGAAGGCTCAGAAAAAAACTCAGGAGGAAGAACGGAAAAAGGCTCAGAAAAATGCCAAGAAAAATCCCCGGCCAAATACTCAGCAAAATACTCAGCAAAACGATATGGAAGAATAGAGTAATGTAAGGAGTTGATACAAATGCTTGATTTTAAAAAAGGTGACGGACTTGTACCCGCCGTAGTGCAGGACTGGAAGACGAAAGAAGTACTTATGCTCGCTTATATCAACGAGAAATCATGGGATGAGACTCTTAAGACCGGATATGCCACATACTGGTCGAGATCGAGATCAAAATTGTGGAAAAAGGGCGAAAGCTCGGGGCACCTGCAGGAGGTCAAGGAGATTTTTATAGACTGCGACAATGACACGATACTTCTTCTTGTGGAGCAGGTCGGCGGAGCATGCTGTCACGAGGGATACCGATCCTGTTTTTTCAGAAAACTAGAGGACGGACAGCTTTCCACAGTTGGGAAAAGAGTCTTCAATCCAGAGGAGAAATACGGGAAAAAATGACACCCTTCAAGGAAAAAGTTGCTTCCGATCTGAAGAAAATACTTCCGGATGTCAGCTTGTGCACTGACACTAAATGGAAGGACATTACAAGCCTCGGAATAGGTAGCGCAGCTCCCCTGATGGTTTTTCCCTCGGACGACATCGAACTTTCTGGGATCATAGAATATTTCTACAACGAAGGCGTAAGGTATATGCCTATCGGCTCAGGCACCAACATGATCGGAACGGACTCTGATTTTCCTATCGTCGCCATCTCCATGGACAGCAAATACTTCAAAAAATTAAAGAAGAGCCATACCCACGTCAATACTGCCACCGGCATGTCCCTGTACAGTTTTCTCAGGAAATGCGCCGAGGACGGCCTTGGCGGAGCTGCTCCGCTCGCCGGAATTCCAGGAACCATCGCGGGCGCCATCCGAATGAACGCCGGAGCGAGAGGCTGTCAGACTTCCGACTTTGTAGAATCCGTCTGCGGCATTGATCACACGGGATACAACTGGACGGCTTCCGGGGAATGTCTCAAGTGGGGCTACCGTTCATCTTCCATCCCAGAAGATCTTGTGATTACCGCGGCAATATGGAAGTTTAAAAAAGTTGACGGAAAAAAAGAGCTCCTCGAAATTGAAAAGGAACTCGAGTGGAGGCGGACAATGACTCCGCGTGGCAGGAGCGCAGGATGCGTGTTCCTCAACCCTGACGTGGATGTCTCCGCAGGAAAACTTCTCGAGATCTCAGGATGCAAAGGGCTCTCGCGGGGAGACGCGTTCATCAGTGAAATCCATGCCAATTATTTCATGAACAAGGGCGCGGCCTCCGAAAAAGATATGGCGGAACTTATAAAAGTTGCAAGACGCGAAGTATATGACAAGACCGGAATTTGCCTTGCTCCGGAGATTAAATTTGTCAATCCCCATACTGAATTCGATGTGAGGGAATGCGTCCGGCCCATGAGGATCGCCCTCCTGAAAGGCGGCACAAGCAGTGAAAGGGAAATATCGCTGAAGTCCGGAGCTTTCGTCGCGGATGCCCTCAGAAAGGCTGGCTATGAGGTCGAGGAAATTGACATAACCGAGCCAAAGGTGACTCCGCAAATCAGGGCTTGCCACCTTGTTATTCCCATTCTTCATGGAGGATTCGGCGAGGATGGAACACTTCAGGCGGAACTTGAGAAAAACAACATACCTTTTGTTGGTTGCGGCGGTGCATCCTCCAAGCTCTGCATGGACAAGATCCGCAGCAAGGAAATAATGATTGAGAAAAAAATCCCCACGGCTCCATATACGATGGTCCATAAGGACAATCGAAAATTCCCCTCAAGCATAAAACTGCCTTTCGTTGTGAAACCACCATTGGAAGGTTCAACGTTCGGAATAACAATAGTAACGAGAAAAAATCAGTGGGACAAGGCACTCGATGATGCGTTTTCAAGAGGCAGCGAAACTGCGCTCGTTGAAAAATATATCGGCGGTGCCGAGATAACAGTCGGAATTCTTGGAAGCCAGCCGCTGCCGCTCGTCGAAATAAAATTTCCCGGCAAAATCTATGATTTCGACGCGAAATACACACACGCCAAAGGCGACACACAATATCTTTGTCCGCCAGTGTCGGTTCCGCGAAAAGTACAGAAAAAATGCCAGAAAATCGCCGTTGACTTCTACAATGCGATAAATGCCAGGGACATACTGAGAGTTGACATGATAATTTCCCGCAAGGATGGCGAAATCTATGTCCTTGAAGGGAATAATATTCCCGGTTTCACGGAGAGCAGTCTCCTCCCCAAGGCTGCCAAGGCCAATGGGATATCATTTGTCGAACTCTGCGCAGCAATCGCCACCTTCGGAAGAAAAAGATACGGACTCTAAGTCGGGCTATGCCCGCAACCCAAATCCGAAATTCTAATGTCGAAATTCTAAACATCGGTTATTTTTTTAACGTTCGTTAAAAAGGAGATAATTATGGCTGGTATGACTTCAAGAGAGCGTGTGCTACGGACCGTAAACTTTCAGGATACGGATAGGGTGCCGATTGATCTTGGCGCCATGAAAGCGTCCGGCATTGGTGTCAAAGCATACAACCAAATCAAGGCGGGGCTCGGGCTTCATGGCAGTACCCGCATATGGGATCCGAAGTTCATGATCGCATCAGTGGAAGAAGAACTTATGCAAAGATTCCACTTGGATGTTGTCCCTCTTGATATTTCATCAGCGATGCATGACATAAGACCTGACAGCGAATGGATCCCGAAGACTCTCTATGGCGGCGCCGAGGGGCTTCTGTCGCCTGACACCAACATCGGCATAGATTCGGAAGGGTGCTGGGCACTTCTGGATCAGAACAACAAACCTACATCTTTCCGCATGCCACGCGAAGGCTATTATTTTGACGACATTTCCTTCAATGAACCCGGTGCGGTGATTGATCCGACGGCGTTCAAGCCGGTAACCGGATTCACCGATGAACAACTCAACGCACTTCAGGCGAGAGGGAAGTTTCTTTATGAGAACAGCAAGTATGCCATGCTTGGCTGGGGCGGAGGCGTCTGCTTTCTTGGAATGAGCCTGATAACAAATCGCCTGAGCAATGTAACCATGGGGCTTCCATCCGAGTGGATGATGATGCTGATGACTGAAAAGGAAACCTGTCATGAGATGATGGACAAATCCGTGGAGGCTTCGATCAAGTGCCTGAAACAGTTGCACGATGCAACCGGTGATTACTGTTTTGCCTGGGGAATCGCCGCAGACGACAGTGGCACGCAGCGCGGTGAATTCATCAATCCGGACTTGTGGGCCGAAATGCTCAAGCCGCATTACTCAAAGCTATGTGCATGGGTTCATCGGAACACAAAGTGGAAAACGTTTCTGCATTCCTGCGGATCAATATACCATCTGATTCCGCACATGATTGAGGCAGGAGTTGACATACTGAATCCCATACAGACCTCGGCGGCCAATATGGAACCTGAACGGATAAAAAGGGAGTTTGGCGGCAAGATCGTCTTCTGGGGCGGCGGGTGCGACACCCAGCAGATCCTCCCAACAGCATCACCTGAGGAAATCCGCGAACATGTCAGGGAACGGCTTGCCATTTTCAAGCCCGGCGGCGGATATGTCTTCAATCAAGTTCACAACATTCAACCCAACGTCCCCGCCGAGAATGTCATTGCCATGCTGGATGCCGCCTATGAATTCGGCTGCAACTAATGCAAAACCAAAGACTAGCACATTATACACGGGAGACGGGCACCTCGAAGCTAGGCAGAAACGGCGTGAGAGTCTGACCGCCCTGCTCTTTTTCTCAGCAACTCTCGTTTTCATAAGCATATTCACTCAGCAAAATGTATTCTTAGCCGGCAACGACGCTTCACGCTTCGCACACATGGAGTCGCTGGCCGACTATGGTGTTTCCTATATCGATCAATCCCGCTACAGTTGGACAGTTGACAAAGTGACAATCAACGGACACGACTACAGCAACAAGCCTCCTGTGCCAGCCATTATCGGTGCCGGTGTCTATCTGCTCATACGCGAGGCGACCGGATGGACATTCGCCACCCATGAAACATCGTGTATTTATCTGCTGACGTTGATTTTGGCAGGAATCCCAACGGCACTCCTCGTTGCCATGTTCTATCTGGCTCTCGGCGTATATCCATCCATTTCCCCTGTAGTCCGACATCTTACAACGGTAGCCTTGGCCGTGGGAACAATTCTGACAAGTTATTCGGTCACCCTCAATAATCACACTAATACGGCGGCCCTGATTTTCGCAGCTTTGTATGCTGCATGGAATGGGCGGGGAATTCTTGCAGGGTTGGCGCTCACACTCGCCATCTGCTTTGAACCATCGCTGGGGATCGGGTTTGTTCCAGTAATCCTGTGGATTGTTTTTGACAAAAAAAAAACTGGCGGATTTGCCTGTCTTGTATCGCTCTGCCTGGGCGCCCTGCTCTTCCTTGGAGCCAATCAGTTTACGGTTGGCTCGATTCTCCTTCCCAAGATGGTTCCCGGCGCAATCGATCACAGCAGTTATTTCAGCAACACCATGGCAGGTGTACTCCTGCCTCGGACGTGGTACTATCCCTTTGCGGTTCTCTTCGGCGGACACGGTTTTTTCTCGGTCTCTCCGGTGCTGATATTTGGAATCGCAGGAGTCTACCGTGCGAGCACACGGCAGATTGTGCTTAAGCGATCATGGTGCCTTTTTATCGCGATAACGCTTTGTGTTCAAATACTCTTCCATATAGCTGTGGGCGGATCCTATTCGGGGTGGGCTTACGGATTCAGATATCTGATCCCTCTCATCCCGGTCATATCATTTTTCATCCCCGCAGCTATTAACGCTTTGTCGTCAAGATTTTATGCCATTATCCTGCCTGTGTCAATTCTGTTTGCTGTCATCGGCATATACAATCCATGGCCACCGTGTTACGAGCAGGAGGCGCACAAGGATCCGATTGCCTCAATGGTCACCAATCCCGTGGGTGGAAACGCGGCAGCTTTTCTTGAAAGACATTGGCCAAACTCAGCACTTTCCGACCTGACAGGATATCTCTTTATAAATCACGATCCGGCATTGAGAGACATGTATTATTATTATTTCTTCATAAGCAAAGGCGACATCGCATTTGCCATGAAATACCGTGAAACAGCCGGAAAACCCGAATGAAAATTCCCCCCGGAGGGTGGCAATTTAGGACATTACCATTTTCAGTGGATCAGAAACTCTAAATTTACAAGCAAATATCCCCCAGTAATTACTCAATATTCCTATCCTATTGAATTATTGCGGCCTTCCGGCCTTGGCGATCATCTCGCGGTATGATTTGCCGAGACGCGCCAAGCCGGCCGAACAGTCGAACTTGCCTATGACGAGTTCGATGAAGATGAGTTTTTTTCTGTTCGCGGCGGCCGTCGCCTGCAACAATCTGGCGGCGGCTATCGAGCTGGCAGCTGAACAGTCCCGAATCAAGTTCGGTCATCTGCACTCCTATCGACAGCAGGCAGTCCGCTGATTCCACCTGGCGGCGGACGCCCTCCTGGCTCCAGGCGCCCTGATAGATCCCGATGAATTGCAGATGCAGTTCCGGCAGGACGCTCTTGCTGCTGAGAATGGTGGCAAGGGGTAGCTCCGCAGCCTCCACCAGGCGCAGAGCATCGCTTCCCAGTCCGAAACGCTGTAGCTCCGCACCGGCAAGCACCACAGGATGTTCGGCCTGGTTGAGCAACTGCGCAGCCTCGACGACACTATCACGCACAGACTGTCCGGATCTGACTGCGGTCCGCTGACGGGGGGAAGCACCGCTGGCGCCCGGCATTGGATGTGTGGCATGTCTCCTGGCAGTTCGATATAAACGGGACGCTTGCGGGTTAGCGCCATTTGCAGCACGCGATCGATCATATCTGGCGCAGTCGGCGGATCATTCAGAATAACGGCATCGGCGGTGACCTTCTTTAAAATCTCCAGTTGCGTATCAGTCTGCAATAAGGTGATGCACCAGTGCGCCAGTCTCCCGACGACGGCGGGGTGGGGCGCCGCTGATGACAATCAGCGGAATGCGTTCAGCAAAGGCTCCGGCAACGGCATTCAGCATGCTCAGCGCGCCAACCCCGTAGGTCACCGTCACCACACCAGCGCCTTTCATGCGGGCATAGCCGTCGGCGGCATAGCCAGCGTCCAGTTCGTTGCAGGTGCCGATCCAGCGGACAGGACTGGCGAGCACGACGTCCAGGAAGTCCAGGACATAGTCGCCCGGCACGCCGAACATGTGTTCGATGCCGGCCTCATGCAGGCGTTGTAGCAGGTAACGGGCGATGGTACACGGCTGATTAGTTGTATCTCTCACAGTAGTTCTCCTTGGCGTACATATGTTTTCCGGCATCCTGTCAAAGATAATCCGTAGCATTATAAAATCAAGGAAAACTTTCTGTGTCGCAGGAGATGCCCTCCTTGTATCACCTGCCCTTACTGAGGAAGGCAAATCCAACATGAGCACAAGTTTACCCATCCGGAACAGGAAGGCTTAAATTCATATCTCAATGAGGTGGAATGAGATAGATATAATCCGAGAGTGGCAGAGCATACCAGTCCGCAGAAGAGAGCCCGCCGCTCCTGCTCCAGTCTGCAAAGCGGTTGTAGGCCTTCGTGATCACAGTCTGCTCATAGGGATATTGCCATTCGTATGGTATGTTGAAGCCCCACGGCATATTGAGCTTGCTCAGATAATATCTTCCTTGAGCGAGATTGCTGTCGTCGTCATCCGTGTCGAACAGCGTCAGGTCTGCAAGGTCGGTAGGAGCATTGCCAGGGAAGTGGACTTCGTGGCCGCGGATTTGGTTGACTATCAGAAAATGGTTGAATTTTGCGGGGCCGCAGGTTGAGACGCTCTGCGGCGAAACCAGAGAGATCGCAATCTGCAATGTCACCGGCTGGACATATGGGGCATCCTTCTGAGTGTTGATATACCAATTTTCGGGTTTGGCCATCACATCAAAGACATTGTCCGAGACAATCACAACCGCCTTAGACTGTTTGCTTTCGGTTCCGTTCGGATTCAGCGAAATATACCCTCTCCCCAACCTCTGCCCGCTTATCCCTGAAACAAGGGACGGAGAGAAAGGCATTGAGAACCCGAAACCGTTGCTCTTCTCGGCTCCGACTGCGGTTAGTACCATCTCCGCCCTGACATCGACCATCTGCGCCTTGGTGTTGCTCGCATACCTGAAGTTGTAGCGCACCACAAGATCGTTGAAATCATAGTCGCCGAGAGATGGCCACATGTCCTCAAAGGCGGTGGTGCCGTATGTGTCCTTGGCGGGATAGTAGTTCTCAAAGGCTCTCGTAGGATCATCCGGGTAGTCGTCAAAGAGGTCGCTCACTCCGTCGCCATCCCTGTCCTTGGGAGTGTCTATTACCGCAAGATTGGTGTTTTCGACGGCTGCGGCAGGATTTGTGGTGATATAGAATACAACATCGTTGAAGTCGTTGTCGCATGATGGAGACTCCCGGTTGAGATCCTCAAAGCTCAGCAACGTCTTCTGGGTGGATGCGTCCCAGAGCAAAATAACATGCTGTTTGAGATTGGAAGCGTGCTCCGGATTAAATGACGTGTTGGAGTAGTAGGTCTCATAGCTGCCGAGATAGTTGAAATTGGCATACCATCCGTTCGGGACAAGAAAATAGCCTATGACAGTGTCCTTCGAGAAATGTCCGAGATATACCTTGTCTCCTGAATGAAGCCCTCCTCCGCTTCCCTGATAGGAGGCATTGGGAAAGACAATGTAGAAGTTCGATATGTCAGCGGGGCTGGATGGCGGGTTGTTCTTGTTGTACGTGTAATAGCCGAGCAGGTTGCAATAGCCCGCACCTTCATGGACAAAGGTAATCCACACATCCGCATCTTCAACCAGGACAGTGTTGAGATTCAGATTCGGATCCAGATAATCCGGGTGGTATAGGGGGATCGGCTTGTATTCCGGAATTGACGCGTTGACGTTGGCCAGGAAAGCTGCGCTGATTTTGTCCGACGGGGACACAAGATACTTTGGCACTCCGCTGCTGTCATATTGACCGAGCAGCACATATTTGCTGACGATCATCTCTTTTGCCTGCATCCCTGGAAGTGGTTTAACACCGTTGAATCCGGTGATGGGGTCTGTTAAAAGCGGCGCCGGTGTCAGCTCACCTGTCGCGATATACAGCCAATAGTTGTTCGGAAGACCAACGTAGCTTAGAAGCAGAAAAACCCTGTCAAGCTTGGAGGAGACAAAAAGATCCAGAGGTATCCGACCGTTTTCGTCGGTGACTGTCGCTGAGATGAACTTGCCGCCGAGCATGGGATTCTCATCATAGACATCGACGCGGATTCCGGCCAATGGCTCTCCCGCAGGGGACATTATGGACGGAGAAGCTGTTACGGATGATTCCATCCCATAAGAAAAACCGTCAGGCACAGAATAGTTCCCTGGTGATATGGGACTAGCCGAGCCAAAGGCTATGGCCGCCCTGGCGACACCGTTGTCAAGCACAAGATCGTGCAGGTCATTGGAAGTCCAGCCGTCTGGCCATTTGGGTGGCAACTGTACAAGCATCTGGCTCTTGCCGTAGGTCTGACTTGAGACATCGCAGTCCATAATGCTGGGCTTGCCATAGAAATTCGAATATATCATGGAATCTTTCATCACGCGGCAGGACATGGTGCGGATCTTGCCGTCCCTTGAATACTCAAGCCATACCCTGGGTGCCTTGCTGCCGAAGAAATTCCCTTTCACAATTATTTTGGAGCCTGGCTGTGAATAAGATATGACTGGAGCCCCCTGCAAATCGTAGATTCCCTCTATTGTAGGCGGAACCAGGGATAACGGCTTCTTAAAGGAAAACGGACCTTTCTCCTTCGATGAGTCCTCGGTCTTTATTTCCACATAGGCGGTCAGTGGGCTTATTTTGCGGATTGCAAGAATGTCCGCAGTGGCTTTCCCACTGGTGAATTGATTTTTCCCCATGAGAGCAATCAACTTGCTCCACGCCACGACAACCGAGCCCGCCCCTTTATCCCTAGCCGCCTTGAGCATGCATTTCGAATTGCTTTTGCCTTTTATCTCGTCATAATATCTTGCTCTTGCATTTGCGGATTTCGCAAATGTTTCGCCGGTAAAACCTACAAGGTCGGACGGCACCACGCTGAAATACGAGCCATAAGTGACCTGATACCCGGTATTTTGTGCAAGCAAACTGCCCGACGAATAGAGCACAATAATAATTGAGAGGACGTACAAAGCAACTTTTCTCTTCATGTCAAACTCCCGGAACTGGATTTTTCTTTGTAATTAACCGGTGTCAACATCCAGACTGGACTACAGTTGAATGCTCGATATTATAATGTAGCAGGAAGGATGCCAAAGTTCCAGTCGAAAATGTTAAATAATTTCTATCATACTAATTGCCAGGATCTTGAATATGCAATCAAACATTAAACTGTCGATGAACATGATTTTATTGCACAACTTCCGGCGGGATCGATGTGTGGCGGAAAGTGGCATAAATGGACGGATTTGCCACAGTGTCAGAGGTCAGAAAGGCGGCAGTTTTTGTCGGCCAAGGCAAAGCGGCTGGGGTATCTGTTGAGCCGATTGCAAAAGTCTAATTTTAAAGGAGCGCGGGTTTTCTTACCCGCGAAAATTGAACTCAAATGGCGGACTGGAAAGTCCACCCTCCGTTAGTTTTTTATCGGCTCAAAGTACTTTTGCAATTACCTCTGTTATTCAATGATAAAGATGAACTTATATTCCCAGCCTACTGCTTCTACTTGCCTTTCGCAGACCAGTTCACAAGCGTGAATGTCTTCTCCGACGCCATGCCCTTGTCCTTGATGACGGTACTGGTATTCTTTTTCCCAGTGTATCCCAGCGGCCCCTGGTCGAACTTGGCACCGGCATTGTTGAATGTCAGGACGAAGGTGTCAATATTTCCTGTAACTGCGCCGTCGGCACTACCGGAGAGGTCAAGAACATTTGTATTGGAATTCGATGCCGGAGTTCCTGTTATTTTAATTGTCAGCTTTTTCTTCTTGTCCCACTTGATGTCCACTTTTTCGACAGTCACCACCTTTGCCTTGATC
>CAIQLG010000028.1 GCA_903872565.1 uncultured Lentisphaerota bacterium
AAAGGCAAAGACGCATGGAATTGGAATGGAAATAAAAAAAGGCATTTTGAAAATTATGAATGCATTATTTTCTGCATATCTTCTTGATTTGCAACAATCCAGCAATCCATTTATCCAATAATCCATGGGACGATACTGAAATAAATTCAAATTGTGAATTTATTTCCCATGAAAAACTATAGGATACAGCCGCATCACCTCCAGCAACGCGCCCGTACCTGGCCTTGGAAATCGGAGATCCGGCACTGGGGCAGCCCACATCTTCATGTATTGCTTCATGGAATCGTTAAGAAATGTCCTACCCCAAAAGCTCTTTCGCCTTGGTCTTGCTGATCCCTCTCAACGCGATGATCTTAGCCTTGGACGCAGGCAGCGGCTTTGACTTGCCGGATTCCCAGCCGGATACCGTATGCCTGTTGGCACCCACAAGCCTGGCAAACTGGTTTCCACTGAGAGCCAGCCTTTTGCGGAGTGCTGTGATCATAGCGGGATAAAGTCTCGTATTTTCCAGATCTTCAGGGGAGACCTTCAAGATTTTCTCTTCCGGCTTGCCACTGCCGGAGCATCTACAGACCTTTACCTGTAGCTCGGCAATCAGCTTTTTCTGAAGCCTGCAGCATTCCCTTAATTCGATTACCCTCTTTTCCAACGGCCTCACCTTGGCGTTCACTTCCTGCTTCGCCAACCTGACGATCATTTCCCTCAATGCTGTTTTGACATCCGCCATTTTTCCACCTCCTGATTAATTTTCGGTTCTTTGCAATCTGAAGCACAGGTGGAAATATAGTAGCAATCCCCTGAATGTCAAGGCACTATCAGACATATGAGCACCGAATATGTGGAGGCGTCCGGCATTGGCGCGACTTACGAACTGATGGAGAGCATCTCCAAAATGAGGGAAGAACAGTGCATGAAGCTCCTCAAAACTGCAAAAAAACTTGTAAGATGTACTTAACCCGCTACGCCGGAACTTGTCGGAACGCCACCAATCCCGACACCCTTTGGTGCCGGGATCTACGACGTTGGTGGCATTTATTCAATAGTGCCGGCAGAGTCACAAGATCCCGGCCACGGAGTGCGTCGGGATTGCCGGCGTTCCCTAGAAAAATACAATTCCCGATTACGATTAAACTACAATACCTCTAAAAAGAATCCAATCTTTTTTAGAAGGTCATCGAGACTGAAGGGCTTATGGAGATACTCACAAGCTCCTTTTTCCATGTATGATTCAACGATGCTGAAATCCGGAAGCCCTGTGATCAGGATAAAAGGCAACTCATTCCCCTTGATTCTGACAGCTCTTAGAAGTTCAAGTCCCGACATGTCCGGCATATTTATGTCGGAAATCACAAGATCAAAATGCTCCGACCTGATTTTTTTCAGGGCTTCTGATGCGGAAGTTGCAACACTAACTGCAAACCCCCTGTCGGCAAGGGAGATGTCAAGCATCTCAAGGATCTCTTCCTCGTCATCCACTACAAGAATAGAGGGAAGACGGGCATCTGGTATTTTAAAAATCGTAGCACTCTCACTGTTGTAATATATGGATTACTGGCGAACCATGCTTACAACCGTTGGGCGCAAGGATGACTCGGCAGGTACCCACGTTTTTGGTTTTTAGGCCGCTGTAGCTGTCAGACCGATAGCTTCAGCATACTTCAGATACGTTTCGACTGACGCGACCACAACTCTGGCTTCAACTGCCAGAAGCTCTATCCCGACGAGGGATACTCTGACCCATGCGTCAACAACGATACCCTTGTCCAATATGCGGTCAACAACTTCGACCAGACTGGAACTTCCGATTGTTTTTTCCACTGCCATTTTACTCACCCCCCTTCATTGCTGTTTAGTTTTGACTGTTTGACTGTGACTAAGGTTAGTATTAGCAGAAAGGATGCCAAAGGCTGCCGCAGATTTTTACAATAATTCTTATCATGCTTACTATCAACGTGTTGCATGTGCAATAAAAATTCAACTGTTGGCAAATCCAGCTTTATTGCATGACTTCCGGCGGAATAATGTGTGGCAAAAACGGACGGGAATGAACGGAATTGCCACAGATGTGAAAGGGAATCCGTCAGATCAACATTTCAGAGAGATACAACGAACACGGAACATCCAATGCCCAAGTTCATTGGCGCCTTGTTCGATTCCTCCACCATCGGAGCATTGTCGTGTGGCAAGTTTAAGTTTAGTATGGTCAAAAGAATATTCAGGGACAAATCGCTGTGTAAAAGAGTTGAAAATGTAGAAAATTATATTATATAAAAATAGGCCTGACCCCCTAATGCCCGATCTCCTCCTTGCCTTTGTCGGGGATCACAATCTGGTAGTCCGTCTTGCCATTCTCGGCCAGCACCAGGCTGGCGACTGTGCCATCTGGCTTGTCGGCTGTCTTGGTGTTCTCTGAGGTGCAGCCGCAGAAACTGGCGGCGGCCAGAACCGAAGCCGAAACAGCCAGACGCTTCATAAAACGATACAAACTCATTGCTTGCTCCTTTTGTAAACTTAACCGGCTACGCCGGGACTAATGTAGCCGCCT
>CAIQLG010000029.1 GCA_903872565.1 uncultured Lentisphaerota bacterium
AAAGCATCTTTTTATTATCCATTACTTCCCGGATATGAAATGTGCTCTTGGTCGAAGAAAACATCTGTCTGATCCGCTCGTCAGCCAAAAATGCGTTTATCTTATTCATCACCGGCTCAGTCCAGGTAATTTGCGTCCGGTCAGTCATCATATCGAAACGGGCAAAATAATCGCGTGCCAGCGGATGTTCGACTTTGTTCAGAATATTCTTCCTGAATGAACGGCTGGATAAGAAAGACGACAGTTCGGCCAGACTCAGTTCCGCTTCTCCGAGAGCGATCAAAGAATTTCTCATGAGGTCTTCCATTCTCACTCCCCATGCTTCAGCCCAGATTCTACGGAAAGAACCGATCAGTTCATTGACTTGCTCAGAAACAGAAACGCCGGGCAGCTTTTCCAGTGGATTGAAAGTGACGGTAAATGCCTTGTCGGTCGGATCAATGAGGATAACCTTTTCGGAAATATCCGCATCATCGCGATTGTACTGAAGTGAAAGCATATCTTTGATATCTTCAATCAAATCTCCGTGAGGATCAATGACGCAGAAACCATTGTTGTTTTGGATATCTTGCAGAATCAAATACTCTAAGAACTTTGTCTTACCGGTGCCGCTTGCGCCAATAACATAAAGATGAGTGGCTCTGTCCTTTTGATCAATTTTAGCCATCTGAAACTCATTTTTATTCTGGCTATAGTACCAGCCGAGTTTCAAAGAACCGGGGATATCTTCATCAACAACTGTTGGTTCAGAGGAGTTTTTTTGAGTGGAAGTTCCCGCTGATTTATTTTTTGAAGCTTCCTGATTTTCGTCGCTAAAAAGTTTCTTCCAGAAGCTCATTCTATTTTATCCTATGAAATTCCCAAGAATCCTCTGGATCGTCTTTCCATCTTGGACGGATCTTGTTTGAGGTCGAGCATCAGCTTATCGACACTTTTCAGTACTGAACGATGAACAACCGTGGCATAGGCGCGTAAATCCTGCTGATCGAAAAGATCAAGTTCTCTCAGCGCCTCCGATGCCACTTTTACGAAAGGAATTAGTGAAGCAACCACTTGCCATATGGAAGGTCTGTAAGTCAAATACCAAGACACATCAAGGTTATTACCGAAGTCCCTGGCATTGACGAATATCTGGTATGGTTTGAGTCTGAAGCTTCCTGAGTAAACAACCACTAAAAATTCCCTTGCCTTTCCGAACATACTTGTGACAAATCCGGGAGCAAATGACTCTTTCGTCACGACAATCGAAGGTACGTTGTTTTCTTTTGTGAATTCTTCCGCATTGCGGAAAACATCTTCAGACCTGCCTTGAGCATTCTCAATGAGCGTGCTCCATGAATCTTCAACCTGATCCTTCCTTAAGATGCCACCCGGTTTCAAGGCCATAAAAAGTGCCACACCCATCATTACAATACCGATTATGGCCAAATACTTGCTGAAAACAATACCCAATAAAAAGAGAAGAAAACCGACTACAAGAAGAAGTGACATTACTGGTTTTGGCATTTTACCTCCTATTATATTGGAT
>CAIQLG010000030.1 GCA_903872565.1 uncultured Lentisphaerota bacterium
AAAGGCAAAGACGCATGGAATTGGAATGGAAATAAAAAAAGGCATTTTGAAAATTATGAATGCATTATTTTCTGCATATCTTCTTGATTTGCAACAATCCAGCAATCCATTTATCCAATAATCCATGGGACGATACTGAAACATAATCATATTCTGTCTTTGGCATGCCAAGAGAGAGTTGTTAGTCCCCGCCTACGCATTCCTCGCAGGAATCGGAATGAGTACGGCGTGACAGCCTTCTCTCTACGCTCCGCTTCAAGCGAAGGCTGGTGGGCCCGGTTGGAATCGAACCAACGACCCGGTGGTTATGAGTCACCTGCTCTAACCGCTGAGCTACGGACCCCCCTTGAAATACCTGCAAAATATATACATCGTCACGTCAAAGACAAGCGACAAATAAAAAATTTAGAAAAAATTGTGGTGCGGCAGACGACTGCTGCTGGGGACCTCAAAAACGCACAGGTCTGGGAGACCAGCCATTCTTCATAACCTAATATTGTCAGAAATATCCAGAAAAAGTAACTACTCGTTTACTGTAACTCCATTGTCATATTACTTCAAGATAATCCCTGTCCGGCAGCTGTGGGAACGGAGCCGTCGGCAGAGTCTGGTACCAGTATGCGACAGATGCGATATCGTCCTGCATCGGCAGGTAGCGCCCATAACTTCTCCAGCCTAGCGCCTGGATATTTATCTTGAGATCCTTCTTAAACCTCACAGGATCCATTACGTGCCAGCGGTATAGGCTGAATCGCTGCTGCGACTTGTAGAGACCATCAGGCTTCAATACCTGGTGGAGTCCTGAGTATGGCGTGCTGAATTCCCTGTATCCGCCGTTCTGCTGTCCAACATCGAAATTGTAGGAACCGCAAAAATAGTCCTCGGTTCCGGTACCGCAGATTGTCGGGAATTCCTTGTCTCCGTCCATGAAAAATTTTATTTCCCCTTCGCCCCACCATCCGTTGTTGTTCACACCCCACGCCATGTATGTGCCGACATAATGGCCTTGCCCCTTGACTCCGTCCAGTATCGTATATACATCCTTGTAGGGAAGTGGGTTTGTACGTCTGAACTGGGCGTGGAAATATGCGGCATCTCCGGGAATTTCCGTGAGCGTGTAGTTTATCTGGTAGAAGAGAGTCATTCCTCTATCATCAGGTTTACCCTTTACGGGTTCCTCGATGTTGCTTACGGTGATTCTGCAGCGTTTCCTGAAGGGCATCTCCCAGTAGCAGTTGAAGGCGCTTCCGGGATTTACACATACTGCGAGCGAGGACATCTGCCTGAAGTTTGCGCCTGTGCTGTTCTCCCTGCCACCCCAGCCAGAGCAGAAGAAGTCGCCTATCGGGCATTCGACCGAAGGTTTCTTCTGGTTGTCCCAGTAGATTCTGATGATCGTGAAGCGCCAGTTTCCGGTGGGAGTGAACCACATCTGCTGGATTGCTCCAGGTCCTTTGATATCGGCAATTTCCACCGTTTCTCCGGCCTTGATTCCTATGCAAGGTCTGATCTTCCAGCCGCGTCCAAGTTCCCGGCCACAGCTATTTTCATCGGGTTCCGCCCTTCCTCCCCCGCCTTTCGCGCCATCGGGATTTTCCGCGCAGATCGACCGTGTTTCAGCATTGGAGATCCTTGAAACATTTCCTAGACTTAAACCAAGACCGTTAAACATTTTAGACTCCTTATTATTTGCGTTATCTTCTTTTAGAGTGAAAATCATTATTTTAAAACTCCCTTAATCTGCCATTGAATATTTATTTAGTCTATGTCTTTTCTTATCAATGTTTTGTGTTATCTTATGATTATGAAAGGATTCAAACATTTTTTTGCGGCTCCAGTTTCCTTCGGCGGGAAGCTGACGATCAGAGGCATCGGAATACAGGAGAGGATGCCGCCATGCATCGTGCACAGGCCGACCGGAACAGGCGACTACCTGTTCATGTATTTCTATGAGCCCGTGGAAATATCGTCCGGAGCGCCTGTGGCCGAATGTCCGGAGGGCACCTTTGTAATCTGGGAGCCGGATCAGCTCCAGCACTATGGAAGCCGCAAACATGGTTTCAGACACACCTGGATACATTGCGAAGGGACTCTCGTTAAATCGCTTCTGGAGAAGAATTCACTGGTGTGCGGGGAGCATATTAAAATTTCATCCGCTCCAATGGAAAGATATCTGGCCATAATCTACGATGAGATTTCCGGGAGTTCGGCCATGGACGAGGGTGTAACATCGGCCCTTATGGCAGCGCTCGTCTGTGCAATCGCGCGTGAAGAAAAGAAAAAAGCTCTGCCGGAAAAAATTCCGGATCAGCTCCTGAAGGTTAGGAACATTATGGAGTCAGGATGTGAAACCGGATTTACTCTTGGAGCCATTGCGGAAAAGGCCGGTTATTCAGTACCGCACTTTTCGGCGCTCTTCAAAAAATATTTTCATACTTCACCAATCGAATATCTGATAAGGGCGAGGATGAACCGCGCCGCCTACCTTCTCCGTGACAGCAACAGGAGAATCGGTGAGGTCGCCGCTCTCGCAGGCTATGAGGACATATTCCACTTCTCGAAGCTCTTCAAGAAACATTTCGGCAAGAGTCCGCGAGAGTTCAGCGGCCGGAAAAGAAAAAAGTAACCGCAACCCTTTGTTAGCCACAACCTATTTTCTCCGTGCCATTGCGTATCCGATCACCTCGCGAAGCTTATCGAGCTCATAAGGCTTGTTCAGAAAAAAGTCTGGCAATTCGGAGTGTACGCCCGCCCTGGCGCTGGACTCGTCGTAGCCGCTTGCCAGAATTATCGGCAGGTCGTGCCGGATCGCCCTGATCGCGGCAATGGTATCCCAGCCATTCATGCGTGGCATTGTCAGATCGCAGATCATACAGGAGATTTTATCCTTGTGCTGTCTGAAAATCTCCACCGCCCCAACGCCGTCACAGGCTTGAATCACGGTAAATCCCAAACTGGAGGTCATAAGCGCAGTCACTTTGCGTACCGCCTCTTCGTCCTCCACGAGAAGCACCGTGCCTCCCGGGACAAGCTTGTCCGGCCTGTCCGGCCTGTCCGACATCGGGAAAAACACACGGAAGACGCTTCCGCCATTGGTTCCAGCTTCCACCGTGATGACCGCGTCATGCGCCTTCACAATGCCAAGGACTACAGAAAGCCCCAATCCCCTTCCGGTCAGCTTCGTGGAGAAAAACGGGTCGAAGATTTTTTCGATATTCTTTTCTGGTATTCCACAACCGGAGTCCGCCACCTCCAGGCAGGCATAGTGCTGTTCCCGGGATCTCCATTCAAGAGGAAACCTGGGTGATGCCGGAATATCCGCCAGGGAAAGAGTTTTGAGACTCAGACTGATTGTGCCGGCGTTGTCACCTATGGCCTCCCGGGCATTGATCAGAAGGTTGGTCAGCACCTGCTGTGCCTCTGTTGTGTTCGCGTCTATGGCCAGACACGTGGAAGGCAAATTGGTTTTCAGAATGATATCTGGGGGAATTGTCGGCTGAAGGATAGGCAGTATCGTCCGGCATAATTCTGCAAGATCAAGCGATGTGCGCTTCCCGGATGTCTGTCCGAGGTATGCCAGCATCATTTTGCTCACCTCCACCACCTTGCGTGCCGCCTGCATTGCTTCATTCAGGCTCCCGGTCGGATTCTGCCCGACTGCCAGGTCACCGATTGACATCTCCAGGTTACCCATTACCGTCTGAAGCTGGTTGTTGAAGTTGTGTGCAATGGCGCCCGCCATGCGTCCCAGGCTCTCGGCCTTCTGGAGCTGGCGGTTCTGTTCCTCAAGCTTCGCCTTTTCCGCCTCCATCCGCTTGCGCCCTGCGATGTCGCTGATAGCGACGTGGCACATGGTCGCGCCACTGGTGTCCATCGCTGCGGCGGCTTCCATTCGCGCCCAGAACATCGTTCCATCTTTTTTCAGCATGCGCAGGTCAAACGACTGTGGCTCATCGGATTGGAAGAGTTGTTTGCGGTAAAGATAATAGATGTCCTGATCCTCTTTGAGGATGAAATTGGAAAATGGCCGGTTGACCAGCAAGCCGCGAGTTGTGCCTAGCAGGGTCAAGGCGGTAAGGTTGGCTTCGAGGATCAGCCCCTCTTCCGAGATGGTGCAATAGCCCACCGGCGCCAAGTCGTAGAGGTCGAAGTAGCGAGTTTTCGCGGCATCCAGTTCCGACTGCGAAGCTCGCAGTTCCTCGTTCTGCATCTCCAACTCTATCTGGTGCACGCGGAGTTCGTGAAGGACTCGCTGTGTCTCCTCGGGTAATGACAGCTCCATCTTTTCCAGCGGTGACTGAGCAATCTTTTCCTCCGCCCGCCTGCGCAGTTCGTTTTTCATAGGGTGCCTCCTGCGGATAGGCTGTCTGAGTTGTCCGACCTGTCCGACTCTTTTCTAATGCCCTTGCACTCCGGATAGCCGGAACAGCCCCAGAAGGGGGTTCCGGCATACGCCCCTTTTTTGGCGGTGCGCCGTAGCATGCTTTTGCCGCATAATGGGCAGACAGGGATATCTGACCTGTCTGACCCGTCCGACTTGTCGGACATTTTTGAACGTGCCAGCACTCTGGCAGAGTAAAGTTGTTCGGTGAACCCGCCATGTGCGACAAAGTCGCGCCCCTGCCGCGCCACCTGTCGCCGTAGCAGATATGCCGCCTGGTTTATGACGCATAGCATGGCATTGGCCGCGTGTTCCGGTTCGGCCTTGGCTATGAAATCTACGAGCCCCGCCAATCCTGTAAGGCACACTGTACCGTCGGGTGTCGGAGGCAGGTCTGGTGCCAGGTCATGCTTGAGGCGCTCGCGCATGGCCATAGTCTCGGGTGCATCCTTGTGCCAGATTGCCAGTCCGCGATGAACCAGGAAGCTCTTGTAATCCTTGAGCAATTCATCTGAAAGGCTTGCGCGAGCCACATTGGTCAACATGATTTCACTTTTGCGCGAAGTTGCCGCCGCTCCACTGCCCTCGCTGATATTGCGCACTCCACTGCGTGCCGCCTGCACCATCTGGTCGTGGGTTCGCGACCGTTTCTCTATGAACCGGTCGCAGAAAACCACTGTGGCATCATAAATTGCCTCGGCCACCTTGTAACTGCGCAAGTGCTCATATCCACCATGTGGCAAGAGCGGGAGACTTGAATTCATGTGTTTTCCCTTATTTTTAAGTTTTTGTCTGACCTGTCCGACCTGTCCGACCTGTCCGACCTGTCTGACCTGTCTGACCTGTCTGACCTGTCTGACCTGTCTGACCTGTCTGACCTGTCTGACCTGTCTGACCCGTCTGACCCGTCTGACCCGTCTGACCCGTCTGACCCGTCCGACTTGTCCGACTCGTCAGACTTTTTCCCCCACTTCCCTTTCCGTCGTGGAGATCGCGTATATCTTTCCAGCCTTGTCCAAGAGGGCGGAAGCTGTCAGCAGCACATCCACAACATGTCCGTCCTTGGCGATCCGTTTCACCTGATACGGTTCCATGACATCGGAGTTGACAAGTTGCTTTATCTTGTACAACGCTGCGTCGCGCAGATTCTCCGCGATGGTGTCGCGGATGTTCATCTTCAACGCTTCGGCCTCGCTCCAGCCGTATATCCTTTCCGCCGCCGTGTTCCATGCGATAATGCGTCCGTCCAAGTCCTGCACGGTGATGGCATCGTGCGAATCTCGCACGACCACGGCTAGGCGCAGCAGATCATTGGCTTTCCGCAGAGCTTCCTGTGACTTCTTTATCTCCATGATGTCCATAAATGTGATCACCGCGCCTTCTATCACGTTATCGAGAGTACGATAGGGCACTATTCTCATATTGTACCACCTGCCATCCAAAGTCTGCACTTCCATTTCCTTTGAAACCAGCGAGTCCAGTACGGACTGAGTGTCCTCCGCCAGACGGTCATACCCCACCAGATTGGAGAGGATATGGCCTACTGGCCGCCCAATATCCGACAGGATCAGGTTGATGATCTGCGTGGCGCCTGGTGTGAAGCGCAGGATATGCATCTTGAGGTCCACGAAGACGGTGGCGATGCCTGTGCCGGCGAGCAAGTTGTTCATGTCGTTGTTGAGCCGCGAGAGGTCCGTCACCTTGGTCTGCAGTTCAGCGTTGACAGTGGAGAGCTCCTCGTTGACAGATTGCAGTTCCTCCTTGGAAGTTTCGAGTTCCTCGTTGGTGGATTGCATTTCCTCGTTCACCGACTGCATCTCCTCGTTCGAGGATTTGAGTTCCTCATTGGAGGTCTCCAACTCCTCGTGGGTGGACTGGATGTATTCGTCCTTGGCACGCAGTTCCCGCTCGAGCGCCGCGATTCTCGCAGTTTCGCCGGTCGTTTCGGATGTGTCTGACCTGTCTGACCTGTCTGACCTGTCTGACCTGTCTGACCTGTCTGACCTGTC
>CAIQLG010000031.1 GCA_903872565.1 uncultured Lentisphaerota bacterium
AAAATTATTCCGCTTCCTGACGGCGCGGAGATGATAAGCGAGGTGTCGAAACGGCAACGTTATGCACTAAACCTTCTTGGAATTCCTGCAGAAATTTTTCTTTCCAAAAAACCTAGCGGCAAAAAAAAATCAATTTAGGTAAAATGACATGTGAAGATATTACAGTTTTAAACAGTATCTAGGAATATTATGATGAAGACATTTATTTTACCTGAGGAGATACGGGAAAACGCCTGCCTCCCCATTTATCATCAGATCTACACACAGCTCAAGAAGGAGCTGTTCTTCGGGAACTATGGTGTCGGCAGCAGGTTTTTCTCCATCCGTGATTTGCGGGCAAGATATGCGGTGAACGCCGCAACTGTCCACGCTGCAATCAACCGGCTTGTCGAGGACGGCTTCGTGACCAGCAGGCCGATGAGCGGCATCTACGTAAACAGCCCGGAGGAGCGCAGTTCAGGTGTCTCCATGGGCAATCTCTGGTTCTGCCAGCTGACTGGCGGACGGAGCTATCCGTTTTACAGCGGCATCCTGGCTGCATTGCAGAAGAAGGCCGAGTTGTTTGGGATGAGGGTGATTGTCAAAAACGGTGCCAATGTCCATGAACTGGAACGCTGGTTCGGGCCGGAAACAGGCGACGGCCTTGTCGTGAGCGGCAATATTGATGCTCCAGTGCTCCGCTGGCTCCGAAACACCCCCAGACTCCGCTATGTCATTGTCGGCAACTACGACTTGCCGCCAGGTATGCCCAATGTGCGCATGAGAATTGAAGCGGCTGTCTACCGCGCGATGGAATTATGCGCACAGTCTCGACGGCGCAGGATCGGGGTGATCATAAATCCCGCAGCCAAGGTGGCGATGAGGGAGATCATGGAGGGAATTGCCAAGGCAGAGGCGAAAGGCTTGGTCAAGAAAGTCGGCGAAGTCCTGGATCCGAATGAGGACGGATACGCTGCCATGTTGAAGCTGCGTAACTCTGGCTGTGACAGCGTATTCGTGTCTGAAGATGCGTTTTTCGGACTTTGCCGCTATGTTTTCGAGCACAGGAGCAAATGCCAGGGAGAGTTTTTCATCATCCGCTACGGTAAGAACGAAGAGAAAGACATCTACGGCAATGTAGCCGCCATTACTGTGACCTCAGACAAAACAATCATGGCGGAAAGGATCATGTCCACGCTTTTCGCTGGTGGGTCGGTACTGTCCGAGATGGACTGCGAGGTCACGAGGAATTAGCACGATGCAGGAAAAAATCTAATACAATAAGGGAGAATAGTTAATGTCTATTCGACAGGCGATCTTGATTTCTGGAAGCAGGAATCCCCATGGTCAGACGGCCCGCGCCGCAGAGGCATTCCTCGACGGACTCAAAACTGCTGGCGTAGGATGCGAATCGTTCTTCCTCCCATCCATGATGATCGAACGTTGCCGGCAATGCGATGAAAAAGGCTGGGGCCAATGCCATGCCGAGGACCGCTGCTCCATCAGGGACGACTTCGCCGGCCTGGTGGCGAAGATCAAGGCGTGCGATCTTGTTGTGTTTGCGAATCCCGTCTATTTCGGCGACCTGAGCGAGAGCATGCGCGCATTCCTCGACCGCTTGCGCCGCACCTGCCGCCAGGAAAAAGGCAGGGCAGGTATTGCCACAAAGCACGCAGTGGGAATTTGTGTTGCAGGCGGAGGAGGCGGGGGCGCGCCAGCCTGCATGGTCAGCATGGAAAGATTCCTCGCCACATGTGGATTTGACGTGCTGGATCTGATCCCGGTCCGCAGGCAAAACCTCGACCTGAAAGTCGAGCTTCTTCGCGCAACAGGCCGCTGGATTGCAACTCACCCGCCCGTCGTCTAGGCAGATGCAATGCCACGCTGGGGATGCAATTTAAATCTCTATAATGAGCAAACTTGAAATAGACCTTAAATAGTTATGAGCGGAACACCTTGTCTGGAAAATATGGAAAGGAGGTCAAGCAAGGGAAAAACATCGGTAATTATTGGGTAGAATTGCTAGTTTTCAGATGAAGATTTTTTTTTAAAGTGAAAGGCTAAAAGGCCTTCACTGAATCAGGTCATCAGTCAAAAATTAAAACAAAAGCGAAGGAGCAGGCAATGAGACGTTTATTGGCATTGGTGATTTTGTCGGTACTGTCAGGCACGCTGTATGCAGGCGATCTTGTTATCAGCGCCGGGGGAAACACGAAGCATCAGATTGTCGTGCCGGACACGTATGAAAATCCTATTTCCAAGGAGTCGGTGGAGCGCGCCGCCAAGTTGATCCAGGAGGCTT
>CAIQLG010000032.1 GCA_903872565.1 uncultured Lentisphaerota bacterium
GCGTTCTTCCTTCGTCAGAGTAACCCTATATCTCGGTGCCATATATACCTCCTGTTTTTATTATGGAAGTAATATAGCACTGAATTAATATAATACGAATATTTAAGATTTACATTGTACTAGGCAACGACTGTCGTTTTTGGGAAATGCTGGAAACAAAATGTCGAAAAATCATTTGTCTTCCTGTAATAAAGACATTTCAGGCTATTTTATCGGGGGCAATGAAGAAGTTGTGACTGCCTAAAAAATCTAAACAGAATCAGATATGAGGAAAACAATGAAGTACGTCCGTTTTAAGAATGATCGGCATCCAGAAGGCTGCTATGGACAGCTTGCTGACGACAAAGTCAAGATCCTTGAAGGCTGCATTTTCAAAGGAGATCTCAGGCCTACGGGCGAGCATGTCGCCTTGGATTCAATAAAAAGCTTTCTTCCTCCAGTTGATCCGCCAAACATTATCGCAATCGGGGCGAATTATATCGACCATTGCAAGGAATGCGACAAGGAACCGCCTAAGGATCCGCTTGTATTCATCAAAACTACTAACACCGTGATCTCCAGTGGCGAAAATATCGTTTTACCGCGGAACAATCCCAATGAGGTGGACTATGAAGCGGAACTTGCTGTAATCATCGGCAGAACCGCCAGCTATGTTTCCGAGAAGGACGTATTCGACTATATTCTGGGCTATACCTGCGCCAATGATGTTTCTGCGCGCGATGTCCAGTTGAAAATCGACTCCCAGTGGGCCAGGGGAAAATCATTTGATACTTTCTGTCCGCTTGGGCCGTACATTTCTACAGACATCAGGGATCCGAAATCTCTGCATATCAATTTGCGCCTGAATGGCAAAACCATGCAGGATCAGCAGGTGTCCGACATGATTTTCAGCATTCCCCGGATCATCTCCCATCTTTCGGCTGGAATGACGCTGCTGCCGGGAACGGTGATTCTGACAGGCACTCCTTCCGGCGTAGGAATGGCGCAGAATCCGCAGCGCTTCCTAAGGGATGGAGATATTGTCGAAGTGGAGATCGACCAGATAGGAGTGCTTCGCAACAAGGTCGTCAAGCGTCAATGAAATGCGCCTCATGCAGTATAGCTCAGTCTTGCTTGGGATCGGGAAGAAATTCCTTGAATCAGGGCTGCCTGAAGTCAATTCCCGAAACAGAATACCGTGCCGTTGTCGAGAGAAGCGTAAATCTTGCCTCCCGCCACTGACAGCCCATTGTAGGCAAGAGGCGCGTCAAGCAGGCATTCCGCAGTCTTTTCACCTTTTTCCAGCGAAAACATTTGTATGAAGCCTTTTTGAACTGGGGATTTAGCGTCGAAAACTCCGCCTCCGACCAATACCACGTTCCCGCATAGGATCAAGGAGGTGCCCATGTAGCCCTGAGGCAGCCTCTTGTTCCAAGTTAATTCCTTGTTGTCGAAGGGCATACCCATCGCTTTGACTTTCGAGCGGTCGCACAGAGTAACGCTGCCACCAATGGCACAGGCAAGTTTCTCATTCCAACAGATATCTGTCCCCCCGAAATTGCCGAGCCTTATTCCCTGATATTTCCTTGTCCCGAGTTTTGTCCAGTTCCAGCAAAGATATCCTTCGTTGCCTGTGCTGGGAGCGACCTCCGTCTCAACTTCCTTGGGCTCTTGTGGGAGGGCTTTAGCGAGCTTTTCCTTTTCTTCCTTGTTCTCAGTCTTGTCAATCTTGTCCTTGGCTTGTTTATATCCGTAAAGTGCCCTTAGATAGTTCTGGTAATCCAAGGTGGGATTCGACTTGGATGTCCCTGTTTTTGCATCAAAGCGGGTGAGCATCACCTGTATGGCATCGCCAATTTTGATGGGAATGTCTACGGGGCGTGGGTTCTGGCTTCCAACGCTCTTCGACCAGCGGACGGCACCTGTCGAAGGATCAACTGCGCGAAGCACGCATCCTCCATCGGAGCCTTGGCTGCGCCCTGCAATTGCATATGCCAGGCCGTCAACAATGGCCACGGTGCCGATTACCGGCCACGGCGACTCAACTTTTCCATATGAGACCATGCGTTCCTCGCGCGGAGCCATGCGCAGGCGCCAGGCCAGGCGTCCATCATTGGCATCAACTGCATACAGGTAGCCATCATGCGCACCAAAAAGAGAGAGTCCGTTTACCAGTGACGGAGCCGAATCAATGCGTCCGCCGGCGGTGAAGCGCCATTTCTCCTTGCCTGTGCCTGCATCAAGAGCAACAAGCTGCTGACGGTCTCCAATCGCCACATAGGCATTGCCGCCCGAGACTACGGGTTCGCTGATTGGAGATGATAGATTTTCAATCCAGTTCCTGGTTAGCAGAGTGGGAGGAGTTTGTTCTATGATAAGCGTCTTCCATATCAGATTAAGCTTCTCAGGCGCGTTGGCGGCCGTCGAGCTGCTCCTTTCAGCATCCTTCCTCATCATGGGCCATTCATCTGCAGGCTGCGAAAGCGCAGGCTTCTGCGCGCCGAATGCCGGCCCCTTTTCCAGTTCGGGCGCATTTTCCATTTCCACGGCCGTTGGTTCGCTTGTGATCGGGCCTATCGCCAGGAATCCCTGTATCTGCGCTGGAACGCAGGTGCAATAGTTCTGGGCCGTGTAGATGCATCCATATGCCGGAACTGATCCGACAAGGCACGCGCCCCTGGCGCCGGAGAAAGCCACATATTTGCCATTCACATCCATGCCGCCGCCGCGATTGTTTATTGTGATGCCGTTCACGAAGAAGTTCTGGACACAGAAAGGCTTGGCAAGGCTAAATTTGGCTCGTTCCTTTTTTTCCGCACCAGTCTGCGGATCATACTTCTTGCCACCGATGAAGACGGAACCATCGAGGTAGGCGGCGAGGCCAGCGGCCTTCACAAGGGTTTTTCCGGTTTTTGCTGAAAGCAAAGTGGTGTTCCCGGTGGTGTCATGAAGGACTGCGACAGTTCCAATGCCAGCAGAATCGACGCGCAGGTAGTCATCGGCGTTGAGATCGCTCGAAGGAATTTCCCATAACTGGACTCCAGTCTTGAGCTCGACTGCCACAATCTTCTGGGCTGGACGAGCCGGGATCGGAGTCTTGTCGTCCTGCTTGCGTAATGGGTTGAGTCCGATCCCTTCTTTCATGTCCGCACCTTCACGCAGCACCATGAAGAGAATTCCATCGGAACTCCGCATGGAGGTGGCGAGTTTATCTGTCTTCCATAGCAGTTTGCCGGTGTTTTCATCATAGGCTTCGACGGTACCTTCCTCGATGCTGTGGTCCATGCGGCGGCGGTCGGAATCATTTGGGGCAGTGATGCTTGCACCGTTCTTCCATGTGGCTGTGGCGATTACTCCATTGTCGACGATGAGCTTGCCGGGCGCGTGCGTGGTGTCAAAGGTTTTCGAGATTTCGCCGGTTGCGGCATCGAGGACAAGCAGCTTCTGGTCGGACGATGCGACATACACTTTTCCAGATGTGGCAACAAGTGGCGCGCGGTTCATATAGTAGACGCCTCCATAGGATGTAGGTCCTACTTTTGTACGCCAGATGAGGAGCCCGTTGAACGCATCGCGGCAGGTCACATACTGATCCTGTCCACATGCGAGGAAGTCTGCCGCCGGCAGATTTTCCATCTCACAGGAGCTCAGGGTGAAGCAGCGGCCGCCGGAGAGTGCGACCGCGCGCGTGTTGGTCCAACCGTTAAAGTACCTCTTCGGGTCGAGGAGGTTCATTGGTATCCCGGCATTCCAGCGGTAGCCGATCGGGAAATGGAAGACCTTGTCATTCGAGACATAGCCGCCGTCGGGGCCGTGGGCCTCGTGCGTCCATTCGTCCATCTCAGGCGGAAGAGGCCTGGCTGTCACATTCCATCTGCCATTCTCCATGACGCAGAGCTTGCCCATTGGTGCGATAACGCGCATAGCTTCTTCCTTGGTGAATCCGGCCTCTGCGGCTTTCGCGGCATCATCTACGACAAGGATATTTACAAGGTTATCCCTGAATGGCAGAGGCTTGAGAGAGAGCTTTTCGACAGTGACAAATCCTTCGGCCTTTGCATCGGAGATGGCCTTCTTGGCTGCGGCAAGTGCAGCGTCATTGACAGCGATGGCATGGACCAGCATTCTGCCCTTCAATGCCAGTTCGGCAGGCATTGCTGCGGAAGGCCCATCCCCTGTAATTATTGCTGCGCAGAGGCCTTTGTCGATGGCGGTTGCCTTAGTCACCTGTTCTGCAAGGCCCTCCGTCCATGCTGCAATCGGAATATAAAAAACCGTCAGGGCGGCGAGGATGAAAGAGCGGGCGGATCTAAAGATCTTGTAACTGCGAGAGACTGTCATAATTCACTCCGTTTTACGATTGATTTGATTTATAAGTTTATAGTTTAATCCAAGCAAGCCATCATGTCAAGCATATCCCAGACATGCAAGCACGACGACGATGATGAGATCGATGATGAACAGCGAGACAATCGAGGCTTCCAGGATGAACATGACCCAGTTGAAGGTGTCCTGCTGGAGGATTGTGTAGATGCTGTCCAGCGCATGGAGCTTCCGAATGTAGGTCCGTACCCAAGCAAAAAATCTGCGTCAGCTTATCTTAATGTTCTTGAACTGAGGTAGATATGCCTTGTTCTTATTGAGCATCTCCTGTACCATCTTGCGAATTTCCGCAAGCGAAAGCACTGCCGAGGTGAGCGGATCGTATGCGATCGCGTGGTACACCATTTCAGCGTTGCCTGTCAGCGACGCATCTACTGCCATGTTCTCTATCGCTACGCTCAGATTGTTGAGGGCTGCGAGCTGTGGAGGAAGCTCTCCGACATGAACGGAATCAAGTTTGTTTCTACAGGCAATGACAGGAACTTCCACGCAGGCATCATTCGGAAGATTTGTAATCAGTCCCTTGTTGGGAACATTACCATTGAATTTGAAGAAATCTCCGCCCAGCCAGGCATTGATGATATATGCGGCATACTCGTGCCCACGCTTGATGTCTATTTCGGGTTTTTTGAGCCATTCCTCAATGTCCTTCTGCCATCTCCTGTTTCCATCGCGTTTCTGGTATTCCTTCAGAATGTATGCGTGATGTCCCGGATTCCAACCAGTGCCCGTTGTGCAGTATTTCTTGATGAGGTCGGGCCGTTTGCGGAACCATGCACTATATTCGGAATTATGTCCGCTGGATTCGGTGACGTAATATCCGAGGTGTATGAACATCTCGTTCCTGACCTGTTCCTCGTTGTAGATTTTCTTGTTTTCCCGGACCGCCTTGTTCAACTTGGGGTAGAGGCACTTGTTCTTGTGCTTGAATTCAAGATACCATGCCTGATGGTTGATTCCTGCGCATACATAATCAACCTCCTCGGGTGGCACACCCGCCCATTTCGCGAGCATCTCTGCGGTTCCCTGGACGCTGTGGCATAGTCCGGAGACTGTGACCTTGGAGGTTTTCTGCATCGCATGGCAAAGCATCGCCATCGGATTGGTGTAATTTAGGAATATTGCGTTCGGACAGTATCTTTCAATATCTTTGCAGATGTCTAACATTACAGGAATCGTTCTGAGTGCCCTGAATATTCCGGATGGTCCGCGGGTGTCACCCACGTTGATGTCGATGCCATATTTCTTCGGAATTAAGATGTCGTAACGCCAGACATCTATTCCGCCGCTGAGGATCGTGCAGATTACGGCATCAGCGCCCTTGAGTGCTTCGGCTCTGCTCGTGGTGGAAATTACATTGGCAGGATAGTTCCCTGCGGCTACGATTTTTTTGACAGCTCTGGTTATGTAGCCCAGTCTCTCAGAGTTGATGTCCATAAGGACGATGGTGGAATCTTTGAGAATTGGAAAAGTAAGGATGTCCTTGACCAATGTCCTTGTGAATCCGAAACTTCCGGCGCCAATGAACGCAATGCGAGTGCGAGCCATATAAAACTCCTTTGTTGGTTTAAAAATAAAGATACAGAATATATGGGTGTTGCACTGAAATGCAATGGGGCAAAGCCTTATTCATCTTTCAACTGAATAATAAAATGTTGCGAGAATTTTCTAGGGCAGCTTGCGTGACAACCCGATTTTTTGACACGAATTCCACCCTACTACGCCGAGGCTACGCAGGGCAGGCCAATTTCCACGAATTCTAATGAGGATTATTTACTGGCATGGTATATTTTGATGTCTCCAAGATCTTCTTCCAGGCTGTACCCTGAAAAACCGAAGCGCTCGATGAACCCCCGCATTCTTTCATCTCCGGTCGTCACCACATAGATTTCCCTATGAGAGTCCAGGTTATCAATCTGTTTGTAGGGGAAGTCGAAAATAATGCATTCCCTTGGAATCCCGAGCACACCTGCATAGAAAATGAATGAAGGATAGTCGAAACTCTTGTCCACAAATATGCTGTCCGGCCTGTTTTTCCTTAGCTCAATTGTTTTTCTCACAGCTTTGACAGGATTGAAGTTTTCAATAAAATACGGTTTGAAATAGTCGTCCTGTCCGGATCGCGTGAAGAATTTCGAGAGTTCAGCCCTTTGCCCTTGTTCAAAAAAAGCCGTGAGCATTATAAGAAGAAAGACTGAAAGAAAAATCAGCCTCCTGTGTGGTGCTTTGAGTTTCAGTCTCATTATTGCCGCTGTGCGATGGCAAAGATGCCCGAGAATGTAGATAATGACTGGCCAGCATGAGAAAAGCGCCCTGGGAAAAGGCGAAGGCGATCTCAAGAAGAAAAAGATTCCGGGAACTAGCAGGGCCGCAAGAGAAAGGATAAACATTTTTTTTCTTTTGGCCACGCCGGAAAAAAGTCCGGCAAGTCCGAAAAGAATGGCTGGCAGGAAGGATATTGCGAGAGCACCATAGAAATGGAACGCCGCCTGGAACGGATCCGGCCAGCCCTCTTTAAGCCGCATTGCCTTCAGGAACTTTCCCAGAATCGGAAGATAAAAAACCGCGAGAGCAAGACAAACTCCCCCAAGCAAAAGACCGATGGGGAGAGACAGTTTTTTGATCGGCACTCTGTTGTTTTCAAGAAGAATCACGGGAAAAATGCAGAATATTGCCGCCAGATTGCTCGGAATTGTCCCCACGGACAGCAAGACACAGAAAAAATAGAACGCAAAATCTGAAAGACGACGTGTTTTTACGAACCTGAGCGAAAAAACCAGCGCTGCAGAGATCAGAAGGAAGCTCAGCATATATCCCCTGGCTGCCGTCGCATAGATCGAAAATGGCATTGAAAACACAAGACAAAGCATGAGAAGTGAAGATATGGCCACCCCGAATTGCCTGCGTAGGAGATAAAACAGGGCAAGAACCGAGGCAAGTCCGAAAATCGCGGATGGAAGGCGGAGCATCGGCTCCGAGAAGGGGAAAATCCCGAGGAAGCATTTCAGGAAAATGTTATAGACGATATGGTTGTTGGGAATCGTGTAGAAAAAATAAATGTCGGAAATCTTGTCCAGCCTGATATACTCGTTGATTGTCAGCGCCTCGTCAAACCAGAGCGGACGGAACATGAATGGCAGAATCGCGAGCGAGGCCAGAACCACTATGGCGGCCGGTGCAGCGAAGCATAGGATCTTTTTCTTCTCTTTCAAATTATTTTCCCACACAAAGACTTAGATTTGAAGTTTAATATATCATGTCAATCCTGTAAATCCTGCCAGGAAAATTTCAGAATTCCTTTGTGTGCTCCGTGCCTTCGTGTGAGAATCTATTTTTCCCCCTGAAATTATCTCTCGCTTTTCTGTTTTCATGTGGTAACTTTCCTCAGGTAAATAAATGATATCTAAGGTCTTTAAGATCATGAAAGAACAACATGTGGTCTATTAATATAGTTTTTCATTTAAATAAACTGGGGTATCTCCTTGACTAAAGTACCCCCTACGGCTTGTGTTTTTCATGCTTGTTACGCAGGCCTTTTGAGATGGAACGGTACGTTGCCGGTGGGGTTCGCACAGAGTTCTCGATAAGACGCTGGAACAAGAGTCCCC
>CAIQLG010000033.1 GCA_903872565.1 uncultured Lentisphaerota bacterium
AAAGGCAAAGACGCATGGAATTGGAATGGAAATAAAAAAAGGCATTTTGAAAATTATGAATGCATTATTTTCTGCATATCTTCTTGATTTGCAACAATCCAGCAATCCATTTATCCAATAATCCATGGGACGATACTGAAAAATACCATTTCCTATACGATCGAGCTACTTGCTTCGCCGGAACTTTTTCGGAACGCCGGAAAAGACTGACGGGGGACGTAGTTTTCATTCTTTTTTCCATAAAGACATTGAAATTTCACCCTTCAAGCACCAAATTTCTGTTTTTGTCACATGGTATAAAGACATTTTTCCACTTTACCTGGAGGATATATCCGTTCGGCGGTAGCGGGAAAAGAGTTCACTCAACATTAATAATTCGGAGAGATTTTTTTATTATGTTTGAAAATTTAACAGACAAATTGCAGCAGGTGTTCAGGCGCATAAGCGGCCAGGGGATAATAAATGAATCCAACATATCCGAGGCGATGGGCGAAATTCGCAACGCATTGCTCGACGCGGACGTGAACTACAATGTCATAACCCAGTTCACGGAGGAGGTCAAGAAGGACTGCCTCGGAGCAGAGGTCATCAAGACTGTCACGCCGGGTCAGCAGTTCGTCAAGATAATATACGACCATCTTGTGCGTCTGATGGGCGATGCCTCGGTTCCTCTCAATCTCAAGAAAACGCCCGCCATTGTCATGCTTGTGGGACTTCACGGTTCCGGGAAGACCACCACCTGCGCGAAAATCGCGATGAATCTCAAGAAGCAGGACAGGAAATCGCTTCTTGTGGCCGCCGACATATACAGGCCTGCGGCAATTGACCAGCTCGAGATACTCGGCAAGGAAATCGGAGTCCCGGTTTTTGCCGATCGTCTTTCAGGAGCCGTGCCGGTGATTGCAAGAAACGCGATGAGCCATGCCACCATCAACAATTTCGACACAATAATAATTGACACCGCCGGGCGTCTTCAGATTGACGACCAGATGATCATGGAGCTGGTCTGCCTGAAACAGGCATTGAACCCGGACGAAATCCTTCTCGTCGCGGATGCGGCTCTCGGCCAGCAGTCCGTTTCTGTCGCCGAACACTTCAACAAGGCCCTAGGGCTGACCGGGGTGATACTTACGAAACTCGACGGCGACGCCCGCGGGGGAAGCGCCCTTTCGATACGGAAAGTCACAGGATGCCCGATAAAATTCGTGGGAGTGGGTGAAAAAATAACGGATCTCGAACCTTTCCATCCGGACCGTATGGCGTCTAGGATACTTGGAATGGGGGACATTATCTCACTGGTCGAAAAGGCAGCGGAGGAGATAGACAGAGAGGAAGCCGAAAAGCTCAGGGAAAAACTTCTAAGCAAGTCTTTCGACTTCAACGACTTTCTCTCGCAGATACAGCAGATGAAGAAAATGGGCGGAATAGAATCCATCCTCAATATGCTGCCCGGCGGCTCGCAACTATCCTCGGCACCGGGATTTGATCCTAAATCCATCACATATATGGAGGCGATAATATCCTCGATGACACGCGCGGAAAGATGCGAGCCTGACATTATTGATTTCCCGAGAAGGAAAAGAATATCGAAAGGAAGCGGAAGATCCCTCCAGGAAGTCAACGATATTCTCAAGCAGTTCCAGATGATGCGCAAGCTGATGAAGCAGACAAGCCTGATAAACAAGCTGATGTCGGGCTCGTTGATGCCGGGGCTCGGCGCGCTCTCGGGAGGTGGGGGGGGGATCGCAAAGCGAGGTTCCAATTTTACAAAAAAGAAAAAACGGAACAGGTGATCCATCCTCCTACAGTATTTATCGCTTAATTTCAAAAAAATATTGAAATATGCGTTGATGGTGCTACTTTATTTTTCCGTATTTTATAATATGTAACAATACAGTCATAAAGATTTTTGAGATGGAACAGAAAAAATTTATCTTTAAAAAGACTTCGAAAAGTATCCCGATCCCGGGGGATAAAAATTCTTCCCAGTCTCTCGCGAATCACCCCCAGACAGGAACTAACGACAAGAAGTATCATTACATACCAAGGCCCATGAAGGAACCACAGGAACCGCAGACACAAGCGGCACTGCCGCCGCAAATCCCTCAACCTCCGAAAGTGGCCGCACAGCTGCGTACTCCGCCGCCACCGCAGCAGACACAGCAACCTGTCCAACCGCAGCAAGCCGCAGTTTCACCACTTACTCAGGCATCGTCCACCCAGATGAGGATGATTCTGAACAATAAGCTGCCACGCCCCCCGGTTCCTCCACAGCAGCAGACACAACAGCAGTCCCAGCAACAACCGGCACCACAGGCTGGGGGATCTAGACTCCAGGCTCCCCACCTAGGTCAAACGCGTCCAGCAGATCCATGGACTCCATACGATAAAGCACAAGGGGCTTCTGCCCCACAGACACAGCAGGAAATCTCATACCCTCCACCTATGGAGACAAGTGAAAATTCGCCTTCAAGTTCTGATCTTGCGGCGAAGACAAGTGTCCTGAAAGGGAAACTCCCCAGTCAGCCCGGGAATGAGGACACTACTGCGGAAATATACAGGGAACAATTGCAGAACTATCTTGAACTGTGCGATTCGATAGGCTCATCCGACTGGACCCTGGAAAGCATCATAGATATGTTTTATGTGATGATCGAATCTCTCGAGCTCGACTCGCTCGCTATCGCGCTAATTGATTTCAATCAGGGAAAATCCATTCTGCCCATCGCATCTAGAGGCTTCAGAAACCTGCCAGGACAAAGCGTTTCAGACGTATGGAGCGAGGCTATAATGGAAGGTCCCACATTAAGCTGGAACAAACTGATGGTGATTGCCGCAGGAGGACAGAATGATCTTACAAAGTGGATACGGAAGGAAGGGCTTGACTCCATAGGCTATGTTCCAATACACGATAATAAGACAATCTTCGGCTTCATCTTCATCGGCACTCACGACAAGACGAGGAGACAATCGCCGATCGCATCACCTCTTCTCGAGCTTTGCGGAGGCAGGATTGGACTAACGATTGCCCTCAGAAAATTCCAAGGTTCCTGGATATGATAGATATCGCATTAATAAGGGAAAATCCGGAACTCATAAAGAGAAACTGCGTGCGAAGAGGTTTCGGGAAGATAGATATTGAAACCATTCTCAAGGCAGACGAGGAAAACCGCTCTAATATTTTCAAGGCCGAACAGCTCAGGGCGGAAAGGAACAAACTTTCGCAGGAATGCAAAGACAATCCTGATGCCCGCACAAAGGTCAAACAGATAAAAGAGGAACTTGCGGGAATCGAAAAAGACCTCGCGGGAAAAGAAAAGACTCTTCAAGACATGCTGAGCTGGCTTCCAAATCTGCTTTCACCGGAAGTCCCTGACGGCAAGGATGATTCAGACAATCGCGAGCTGAAGAAATGCGGTTCGCCCCGGGAATTCCCCTTCAAACCGAAAGATCACCAGGAGATCGGCGAGAAGCTCGGAATAATAGACACGCAGAGAGGCGCAAAAGTCGCGCAGTCTGGCTTCTATTACTGGAAAGGAAAAGGCGCACAGCTCTGCAATGCGCTTTTTTTCTGGGCGCAGAATGAACTTATCAAAAAGGGGTTCACATCGTTTTTCACCCCATGCGTAGCCAAGGAGGAAACACTTTTCGGGACAGGATATCTTCCCTTTTTCGCGGAACAGACATACAACCTTAAAAATGAGGATCTTGCACTGATCGGGACATCCGAGCAGACGCTTGTCGGGTATCGCTCAGGCGAAACAATCCCCTCCGACGAACTTCCACTCCTATATACAGCATTTACTCCTTGCTTCAGAACCGAGGCCGGAAGCTACGGCAAGGCATCGAGAGGGATATTCAGGGTACACCAGTTCCACAAGGTCGAACAGATCGTATTCTGCCTCCCTGAAGAATCCGAAAAATATCACATGCTCTGTCTCGACAACGAGGAATATCTTCTTCAACAGCTAAAAATGCCATATAGAGTTGTGGAGGTCTGTGTCGGAGACCTCGGTGCTCCAGGATACAGAAAATTCGACACCGAAGCCTTCTTCCCGGGATTCGGTGGCTACAGAGAACTCACATCGAACACAAACCTCACGGATTTCCAGTCGAGACGGCTCAAGATCCGATACAGGAAACCTGACGGAGAAAAGGGCTTCGTCCATACGATAAGCGCGACCGCCGTGACCGACAGGTTCGCCATCGCGATACTTGAAAACAATCAGAACGAAGACGGATCCGTGACTGTTCCAGAAGTCCTCAGACCGTTCACCGGATTTGACAGGATCTAACGCCTTTTTTATAACGCTCTATTTTTTATCGTATGAAAACTCTAAAACCCAAGCACTAAACTCTAAACAATGACTAATTTCTAAATCCAGAGGTCAAAACAAAACTGTAGTTTTTCCGTTTAATTTGTTCTGCTTTGAATTTCGAGTCTGATTCATTTGGATTTGTTTAGGATTTAGAATTTAGGATTTAACTCAAGTCAATTTGTTCCGTTTTGAATTTTGAGTTTTATCCATTTGAATTTGTTTAGGATTTCAGATTTAGATATTAGAATTTAGGATTTAACCCAAAGGGTGCAAGGTGTTCAAAGAGGAACTCGAAAAAGTATGTGGAATTGTCGAACGGATAATCAGAGAGGATGACTTCTCCGATGCCATAACTCCTCCATATCTGAGGGAAACAGTGAGGGACTATCCTTTGCGGAAGGGAAAACGGCTCCGCCCCGCCCTTCTCATGTGGAGCTGTGGCCTCCTCGATGGAAATCCTGAAAATGCGAAATTCGCGGCCGCCGCCGTCGAGATATACCACAACTGGACACTCGTCCACGATGACATAATAGACAACGACGACTTCAGGAGGGGAACCCCCACATCGCACTGCAAAATTGCGAAATTCGCGGCAAGAAACTTCAAGGTGGGCAAGAATATTTCCGAGAAGTTCGGACGCGACATGGCTATGCTTGCAGGCGACATCCAACAGGGTTGGGCCGTTGCGATGATGCTCAAATCCGTTGGGAAAAGACTCATCCCTCCGGAAACTGGAATTCTTCTCGCACGGAAAATGCAGGTCTCCGCAGGTCTCGAGCTCATCAGCGGCGAAGCACTAGACATCGAATTCACCTTCAGGAAAAACAAGGTCTCGTCCGACGAAATAGAAAACATGTATTCCCTCAAGACTGGGGCGCTGCTGAGGTTCTGTGCGGAGGCAGGAGCTATTATTTCCACAAACAATGATTCCGTCGAGGACAAGGCGCGCACCAGCAAGATAGGAGATTTTGCGGCCACCTGCGGAATAGCCTTCCAGCTCAAGGACGACTGGCTTGGGATTTATGGAGACGAGAAAACCATAGGCAAGCCGGCCTGTTCGGATTTCTCCGAACGCAAACCAACTTACATTTTCATGAAGGCACTTGAACTGGCCAGCAAAAAGGATAGAAACTTTCTTCTTGGGATGCTGGGAAAGAAAAGATATTCGTCAGGAGAGACCGGAGAAATACGGAATCTCATCTCCGTTTGCGGAGCCGAAAAGGAAACCCTCTCCAGGGCGGAAAAGCTCAAGTCCAGCGCAATAGAAATCCTCCTCGCCTTCAAAAAGACAAATTACAGGACTCTTCTTGTAGAATGGGCTGAATTCGTTCTTCAAAGGATAAAGTGATGCCTTTCCACGACACTTCTTCAACTATGATAAAGCTCCTCTCGTTTTGCATTACCATTCTGCTCATTCTCTGCGTCGGACTCTTTTTCGAAATCATCAGCCTCAGAGATGCGTTGAAAAGCCTCAATGAGGAAATTAGAAGGGGAGAAGAAATGGCCCGGTCCGGAGTAAAATTGGAAAAGGAACAAAAACGATTGAAGAAAGAGATCAATTATTGGGAAATGAGATCTCGGGACAGGGAAAGGAAAAAAACAGGAACGCTAGAGGAATCCTCTTCGGAAAGGGAAAATCTTTTTGAACTTGCCTACATTGGAGAAAACAACCAGATGGAAATCATGGGAAAAATGGGAGTCTCCCCAACACCGCAGGACTTCCAGAAGACTCTCGAAAAGATAGGCAAAGGTGAGACTGGGGGATTGCAGGACAACCCGCTGACCTGGCTCGTCATGGGCATAATAGCCGACTGGTTCAAGTCCGACAGGGAATCCCTCTGCCAATGGGCGACCAACCTTCAGGATAAAAACCCCGTTTACGGCCAGGCACTGCAAGGCATCGTCAAGGAATGGCCGATGGAGGACACGCAGGGATTTTCAAGATTCCTTGACATGATACGTGTCTCGGACTTAAGAGACAGCATGATAATCAATGCCATATACAAGCTTGGAGAAACTTCCCCGGAATTCGCGGCTTCGCTCGCAGGGAAAATCAAAAACGAGTCTCTCCTGCAACAGCCAATCGCAAACATCACAAGAAGTTTGTTTCTAAAGGACCCGGAGAAAACACTCAAATGGCTTGATACTATTTCCTCGCCAGCTCTCAAAGACGTGGCAATAGAGACTTATGTGTATCATGTCGCATCCGGCGACATGGACAAGACAAAAGGAGTTATTGCGAAGATATCACGCGAATCCTCCCGCGAAACAGCGATGACATACCTGATAAAGCAGGCAGCCAGCAAATTCCCACAGAAGGCCGCCGACATAATCAATGAATATCCGGAAGGGCAGTCAAAACAGAATCTGATACGTTGCTTCACCTCCAGCATTTCAGATTCACACCCTGAAATAGCCATGCAGTGGGCGGACCAGATCGATGATGAACCAACACGGGTGGACACCATGGTACATCTTTCAAAAGTCTGGATCGACAAGGATATGGACTCATTCACCAAGTGGTTCAAGCAGGCGGAACTGTCATCACTCCAAAGGGAACAGATGCAGAAATATTACGACAATATGATGTCTCTGAAAAGGAAATGACAATGCAAATTTACGACACATCCTCCTACATCAGCAGATTGCTCTCCGCAGGGGTGATCCTGCTGCTTCTTATCTCGCTCGGCCTGATGTCTGAAATCATCAGACTCAAAGGGACGTTGAAAAGACTCAAAGAAGATGCGTCTCAGCGGAAATTCCAAAGCCAGGGACAGGCAGGAATTCTATTGAAAAACAAGCATGGGGATGATAAGAATAAGCTCGAAAAAAATCTCGAATATTGGAAGCGTAAATCCCAGGAGAAAAGAAAACCAGAAGAGACGCAAGGATCTTACTTAGACAAGGAGAGCCTTGCGGAAATCATCTATCTTGCGGGGAATGACCGGCTAGGGATGATGAGAAAACTGGGAATCACTCCGACAGCGGATGATTTCAGGAAGATGGTCAGGAACTTGCAGTCTGGACATGTCAAAAGCAATAATCCCACCGCCTCGTACAATAATTTGCGGACCATTTTCACCGACTGGTTCAACTTTGACAGGGAGTCACTTTGCCTATGGGCGACGAACCTTCAGAATGATGACAAGTCTTACGAGACGGCTCTTTACACCATTGAAAGAGCGTGGCCCACGGACGATCCGGAGGGGTTCTCCAGATTTATCGACATGATACGAGTATCCCCGTTCAAGGATAATGTGATTGCCGACGCGATATGGCGCTTTGCAGACCCCTCCCCCGACTTCGCGGCAAAACTTATGAGACAGGTCAGAAACGATTCACTGCTTCTGAATCCCGTGGTTGGTCTCACAAAAAGCATGTATCTCAAGGATCCACAGAAAACTCTCTCCTGGATAAAATCCTTATCCTCTTCAAATCTCAAGGACAAGGCGCTCGAGACATATATCACCCATATCGCAACAAGCGACATGGACAAGGCGATTAGACTCGTCGGAGAAATATCCGGAGATTCCACGCGGGAAATCGCGACTTCATATATGATCAGGATGGCCGGGAACAAGTTCCCGGAAAAGGCCGCGGACATAATCAACGAATGCCAGGAAGGAAAGTCTAAGGACAATCTTATCCGCAGTTTCTCATACAGCATTTCTCCGACCCATCCGGAAGTCGCAATGCTCTGGGCTGATCAGCTCGGAGAGGAATCCGCAAAAGCTGACCTGATGAACTATATCGCTACGCAATGGATGAACAGCAATATAGATTCTTTTGGGAAATGGTTCAGCAAGGCGGAAATCTCAACGTATTCGAGAAGCCAAATGCAGAAATACTACGACCACATAATGAGCAAAAAAAATAGCAAATGAATCATTTGTATCCTTGAATTAGAAACATGACGCGTGAATTTAATACTTGAAAACAAATCCGGAGGTAAAATGAAAATCAAGAATTTCAGCGGCATCCTTATCCTATTCGTAGGAATCATCCTCTTATTGTCGGCCTGCGGAAAAAAAGAGGCGCCAATCTCGGTCCAGGACACTCAGCCCTTCAAGTCCGCAATCCAGGACTATCTGAAATCGAAAAACTACGGAATGGATGTCAGCTCTTTCGATGATCTTGCAATCGGCAATGACACAAGTTCGGCGACCTGCAAAATGGAGGAGGCCGAAAAACTCTACAATCTCAAGGTCACATGGCAATTCAACTTCGAGAAGAAGGACGGCAAGTGGACGGTAAAAAACCACACGGTAAAATAAAGCTACAACCATACTTGAAGTTTTACCCGCAATTTGATACTGATAAACTATTCGGCATAAATAAAAAATTACATCCCCAAAGAAATTTAAGAAACGACTGGAACTCACCAAGGGCGACATCGTCAGTCCCAATAAAGCGTGGATTACCTACGCAGTTTGTGTGTGCGAAAAAGACTCTTGCGGATGGGAAGGCTGGATTTTGGAATCTGCCCATCGAAAGACCGGAACGAAAAAAAAAGAATTATTGATTGATGACAGGCAGCAATGCCCTGAGTGTGGCAAGCAGATGTTCAGAACCGATGTATCATTTCGTTTCACCTTCAGACTTCTTGATTCGTGGAAAAAGAGGTTGTATGGTTTTCAGTCACCGGACGATGCCGGTGCGAGCATCTTGTAGACCATTCGCAACTCCGTGCCAGGGTAGATGAACTCCGCGTCATTCAAGTGGACAAGCAT
>CAIQLG010000034.1 GCA_903872565.1 uncultured Lentisphaerota bacterium
CGTGCCGGTGATTGTCACCGCAGTGTTACCGGACACAGGGCCGCTGGCCGGACTTACGGTCGTGATCGTGGGTGCCGCGGCATAGGTATATCCGCCTGTCTTCGTGACAGATCCGCCAGGAGTTGTCAGAATCACGTCAACTACACCAGCGGTCTTCGCAGGGGTGACGCAGGTCACAGACGTTGCGCTGACGGCAACTACCGAGGTGGCGGACGTTCCGCCGAAGGTGACGGCGGTTGTCCCGGTGAGATTCGTGCCGGTGATTGTCACCGCCGTGTTACCGGACACAGGGCCGCTGGCCGGACTTACGGTCGTGATCGTGGGTGCCGTAATGCTCGGAAGAACGTTGATGGCCACGCTCTTGAAGGCCATGCCGTAGGTGGCCGTGTCGGTCGGAGTGAAGGTGACGCTGAGCGCCTGGAAGTTTCCAGCATTCAGGATGGTTCCGGCGGTCGGCGTGTAGGCGAAGGTTCCGGGGACGCTGGCGGTGGCGTTGAGCTGCGCCGAGCCAAGGGCCGTTCCGTAGGTAATGTTCGCTGGGTTCGGCCAAGTTATGGTCGGGACAGACAGGGTCAAGTCCTGATTGATGTCGGTCGGCTTCGACCTTGCCGTCGTAGTGTTATCGCCCAGCTGTCCATAGTTATTACATCCCCACATCCAAAGCTTCCCGTCCGCCCCCAGCGCCATGGAATGAATCCCGCCCGCCGCCACCGCGACTATATTGGACAATCCCAGTGCCTTAACCGGCGTCAAGCGGTTCGTCGTGGTGTTATCGCCCAATTGGCCCCAGACGTTATATCCCCACGCCCAGACTGTCCCATCCTACTTCAGCGCCACCGAGTGGTAGTAGCCCGCCGCCACCTGGACCACATCGCTAATACCACTGGCCTGGACTGGCGTATTTCGCTGGGTGGTACTCCCATCCCCCAATTGGCCATTGCTGTTATTCCCCCACACCCAGATCGTCCCATCCGACTTCAGCGCCAGCGAGTGACCGTTTCCTGCGGAGATCTGGACCACGCCACTAAAACCACTGGCCTGACCGACCTGGACCGGTGTCGAGCTGCCCGTCGTGGTTCCATTCCCCAATTGGCCGTTGCCATTGTCTCCCCACGCCCAGACCGTCCCATCCGACTTCAGCGCCAGCGAGTGGGAGTTGTCCGTGGAGACCTGGATTGCGCCGGTCAAACCAGTGGCCTGACTGACTTGGACCGGCGATGTCCGCCGCGTGGTGCTCCCATCCCCCAATTGGCCATTGCTGTTATTCCCCCACGCCCAGACCGTCCCATCCGACTTCAGCGCCAGCGAGCAATTGTAGCCCGCGGCGACCGCCTTAATGCCGGCCGGCGTGAGCGCCTGGATCGGTGTCAGAGAGTACATCGTGGTTCCAACCCCCAATTCGCCATCGTTGTTCTCCCCCCACGCCCAGACCGTCCCATCGGACCTCACCGCCAGCGAGTGATTGTATCCAGCGACGACCTGGATTGCGCCAGTCAAACCACTGGCCTGGCTGACCTGAATCAGGGTCGATTTGTTGGTCCAGGTTCCATCTCCCAATTTCCCATAAGAATTACTCCCAGACGCCCAGACCGTGCCATTGTTCCTCAGCGCCAGGTTGTGGTCGTACCCGGCGCCCAGTGCCATGCGCCCATCGTTGTCAATGAACGTCAGAGTGTGGACCGTGGTGGAGCCGGGCATGGCATTGACGGGTGTGCCCATCGTGACTACGACCGTCTTGCCTATCTGGTTCCAGACAGCATCGTCGATGATCGTGACGGTGGCCGCGGCACTGGTCGAGCCCGCCGGTATCGTCAGCGGGCTAGAGCTGATCGCGTAGTCGATCCCGAGCGTGGCGGTTCCTCCTGTGACGCTGAACGGCACGGTGACATCCTGGGCAGTGGTCGCCGAGAGCAGTGCCGTGACCGTGGCCGTCCCCGCGCCCTCCCATTTCGACTGGCTGGCATTGGAGAACGAGACGGTCACCGTGGCGGCATCGTTGTCCTTGATCGTCAAGGTGTGTACCGTCGTGGCTCCCAGATTCGCATTGGTTGGCGTTCCCATGGTCACGATGACGGTCTCGTCCGGCTCGTCGAGCGCGTCGTCTACGATAGAGAGCGTGATGTTGGCCGTCGTGGAGCCGGCCAGTATCGTAAGCGGGTTGCTGGTCGTGATCGAGTAGTCCACGCCGCCGCCCGTGGCGGTTCCCCCTGTGACGCTGAACGGCACAATGATGTCCTTGCCGCTGACCATCGAGAGCTCGGCGGTGATCGTGGCCGTCCCGGCACCCTCGGACACGTCTTGGTCGCCTACTGTGAACTTGACTGACGGCGGCGTGGTGTCGTCCAGAATCGTGACGGTGGCGGCTGCGGGGTTGCCCAGCATGGCTCCGATGGCGTTGGAGAGCGTGATCGTGAACGTCTCGTCCGGCTCGTCGAGCATGTCGTTGATGATCGGGACAGTGAACGACTTGCTGACCGATTCGCCGCTGTCCCAGTTGAGCGTTCCGCTTGTGGAGGTGTAGTCGCTTCCGGCGATGGCCGCCCCGTTGGCGGTGGCGTAGTTGACGCTGGCGACCCCGGTGTTCCCGCCAGTCCGCGCCACCGTGATCGTGACGATTCCGGCGTTCTCGTTGACCGAATATGTGTCGGACGAGAACGCCAAGGTTCCGGAGGCCGAGTCGTTGTCCTTGATCGTAAGGGTGTGAACCGACGGCGACACCTTGATGGCGTTGGCTGGGGTGCCCATGGAAATGATGACCGTCTCGGAGGATTCGACGCCGATGTCGTCGACGATGGTGACCGTGATAGTCCCGGTGGTGCTTCCGGCGGGGATGGTCAACGAGGAGGAGGGATTGATCGAGTAGTCCACACCGCCACCCGTGGCGGTTCCCGAGACCGTGAGCGGCACGGTAACCGTCTGGCCGCTGGCGGCCGAGAGCTGGGCCGTGATCGTGGCCGTCCCGGCGCTCTCCCACACCGACTGGCTGTCGGCGGTGAACGAGATGGTTGGCGTGGCATCGTCGTCGGTGATGGTGAGCGTGTGGATCCATGTCGAGCCCTTGGTGGCGTTGACGGGTGTCCCCATCGTGACTACGACGGTTTCGTCGGGCTCGTCGAAGGTGTCGTTGTTGATCGTGACGGTGATATTAGCCGTCGAGGAGCCCGCTGGTATCGCCAGCGACAGCGAGCTTGGTGCGACGGTGTAGTCTGTCCCGGACGTGGCGGATCCGCCGACCGTGAATGGCACGGTGACATCCTGGCCGCTGGGCGCCGAGAGCTGGGCCGTGATCGTGGCGGAGCCGCCGCTCTCGGCCAGTGGCTGCGACGCGGATGTGAACGACACGGTCGGCGTGGCATCGTTGTCGGTGATGGTGAGCGTGTGGATCCATGTCGAGCCCTTGGTGGCGTTGACGGGCGTCCCCATCGTGACGACGACGGTCTCGTCTGGCTCATCGAGGGCGTCGTTGTTGATCGTGACGGTGATGGTGGCCGTGGTCGAGCCGGCCGGTATCGTCAGCGGACTGATCTTGTCCATGACATAGTCGGTTCCGTTCGTGGCGGTTCCCGAGACCGTGAACGGCACCGTGACGACTTTTGCGCTGACGGCCGAGAGCTGCGCCGTGATCGTGGCCGTCCCGACGCTCTCCAGCTTCGTCTGCGAACTGGCAAACTGCACGACCGGATAGTCGTTGTCTGGAATCGTGAGAGTGTGGACGTAGTTCGTCCCGAGCGTGGCGTTGTCGCTCGGGGTTCCCAGCGTTACGACGACCTTCTCGTCTGACTCGTCGAGGACGTCGTTGGTGATAGTGACGGTGATATTGGCTGTCGTGGAGCCCGCCGGTATCGTCAGCGGGCTGGTCTTGTCCACGACGTAGTCGGTTCCGTAGGTGGCGGTACCAGAGACCGTGAACGGCACGATGACGGCCTGGCCGCAGGGCGCCGAGAGCTGGACTGTGATCGTGGCTGTGGCGTTTACATATGCGTTCATTGATTCTGACCACACTTGCGCTTCAGAAATTGACTGCTCGCTGGCAGTGAACTGCGCCGTGGGCCGGTAGTACGCGCCTACGGCGGCCAAGGTCTGGATGTCCACGGCGCCCAGCGCCCCGTCGTAGATTCTGAACTCGTCAAACAAGCCTTTGAAGCCGTAGTTCAAAGTGGTCCGGTTTCCTATTGCAAGGTCTTGATATGAGGTCATGAACACCGATCCTGCGGGCGGGGTCAGCGCATCGTACAGCTTTCCGTTGACATACCAGTCCACCTCGTACGGGGTCGCCGTCACGGCGTAGTGGTACCAGCCGCCAGCGACGGTAGAGTGGGTTGTTGAAGTCACCGTGCCGCCTGCCGTGGTATACCATTGGAGCTTGCATGCGCCACCTGACGAATAAATCATCGAGTGCTTGGTCCCTGACGGATCCTTGAGCGTCAAGGCGGTCTCGTTGGCGGTCCACGACGCCAGATCCGAGTTGATCCAGGAGCTCACGGTGAAGGCCGAATTGGCCGCCATCGCCGGTATCGGCAGCGTCACCCCGCTGGTGGCGGCGGCGAATTTGATCCCCCCGTTCAACATGCCACTCGTCGTCCAGGTGGGTCCGTTGACCAGGATACCGTTGTTGCCGTGGCCGGAGGTGTCGGCCGCCAGCGTGCCAGTGGTTTCGTCGAAAGGCAGATGGGCCAGCAGCCCGGCCACCCGGATCGCCACCTCTCCGGATGTCCCCACCGCGCCCAGGTTGTCGGTCGCCTTTGCCGTGAGGATGTATGAGCCAGCAGGAGCTCCGCTCCATGTGAAGGTGTAGGGGGAGGCCGTCGCCTCGCCCAGCTTCGTCGCCCCCTGGTAGAACTCGACCTTGACTATCGAGCCGCCCAGGCTGGCGGCATCGGCGCTTATCGCGATGTCGTCGGACGCCATGAATGTCGCCCCCGAAGCGGGGGTTGTGATCTCGACCGAGACGCCCACTGTCAATGTTGCCGCTTCGCTGGTGACACTTCCGCTGGCGTTGGTCACCACCACGTCGTAGTAACCGACATCGCCGCCCGAAACTGATGAGATCGTGTAAGAGTATCCGTTCGCCCCGGCAATTGGCGCGCCATTATGCCGCCACTGGTAGCTCAACGGCGCGGCTCCCGCCGCCTCCACGCTGAAGGCCGCCGGGTCCCCGAGGGCCGCCACCGTCACGTCCGCCGGCTGTGTCACGATCACCGGGCTGGTCGTCCCAAAGCACGCAACATCCCCGTTGCGATTCACCACAATGATCTTCCCGCTCCGGTCCACCGCCACTCCATGCATATAGGGCTCGCTGCCGGAGGAAACCGCGAAAAGCTGCCTCCCGGTCTCCCGGTCCAGGACGCTGACTCCCCCTGCGGCGTCGGTCAGTTTGACGAGGCAGTTGGCCGTCAGCGCCATCCCCCTCGAGGGTGACGAGCCGGGGATCCACAGCGCGTCAGGCGCGGGCAGGCCGGAGGACGACTGATTGTTCGTGACGGCGGAGTCTAACCATTGGCTCAGGGTGGTCTGGGAATACTTTTTACCGTCGATGTACGCGTCCGAGCCGTCCCATGCGGGAAAGGACAGTGTACAACTAGTATACGGCGCAACCGGCGTACCCGAGACGGTTTTAATGATAGGGCAGGTGGAGAACATAACAAGCATTTCCTTGTGCAGATCCTCCCCCCAGGCAAGCACGTAGTCGCCCATGGCACCGATTTGTCGGCCGCCTGCATTAGGTAGCGGGTTGCTGGTGGAGATGGCACCCGTCTCCAGATCGAAGATCCCCATCCTCCGGTAAGGAGCCTCCCGCACAAAGAGCTTTTGGCCGACCACGGTCATATACCCGCCGGGAACCAGGCCGATCCGGGTCCTTCCAGGCGTGTTGGCCAGGCAGACCCCGGCGCTGGTTTTCTGCCAGATTATGGCACCGGTCGCCGCGTCCACTGCGTACGCCTGCACGCCCCATTCGTCCAGCATCCCGGACACGAAATACGCCACGCCGTCGTTGACCAGCACGCCAGTCAGGATTGGCCAACTGCTGATCAGATGCCCGTAGTAGTTGAACCGCCGCTCCGCCGGAGCCGCTCGGAAGCGCCACACCAGCTCGCCGGTGTGCGCCTCAAAGCAGTACGCGTACCCGTCGCCGGAGCCCACGTAGACGCAGCCGTTCCAGACGGTAGGCGTGGCAAAGACCCAGCCGCCGGTGGCGTAGCTCCATTTCAGGCTGCCGTCGGCGTTGTCAAGGCATTTAACAACTCCATCGCTGCCCGCCAGATACGTGTAGCCCCCCGCCGTCACCGGCGGTGTCACGTCGTGATAGATGCTGTTGTAGTCGGCGGCGGCCGGCGGCGTGTACAGCTTATTTGGGTTGTCATACTTCCAAAGCTGGACGCATTGACTGGTGGCCACCCGCGCATGGGAGGAGGCGCTGCGGCTGTTGTTCGCGCGGTGCGTGGGCCAGTCCAGTTCGTCAGGAACCACCCGCTTCGTCCAGGAGGAGTAGACCGGGCCTTTTTCCAGCCGCTCGGATTCCACCGCCGTCTGATCGGGATTGAAGGAGCCCTGCGGCACCTCAGCTTTCGTCCCAAAATGCATTTCAAAGCATGGGCAATTCCTTGGTTCAAACATCATCATTCCATCCGTGGCAAAGGGAACTGAGTCACAATCTACAGAGTTTGGGGAGGATTGCCCCGCGGCGGCAATTTTCTCAAACGAGTATTGATATCCCCCGGCGCGGCCATTCCACGTGCCCTGCGGTGTTACGGAGTCTCTGGTGCAATTGCCTTGATTATATGAAACACTCGACCCGTTGGTGGTGGCGACGCCAGTCAAAATGTCATAGGTGGTGGAATAGTTCTCCCAGCACACAAATTCCTTGCCGCCGTTGCGATAAGGACTTTGGACAATGTCAGGCCCCACCCACGAAGAAGAGCCGCCCAACGATTTTGTCCATAGGACCGATCCGTCAGCGACGGATAGATACGCCAGGGACGCTAGGGGATATGGAGGATCGTATGAATTACTGGCTTTCATGGAAACCAGAACGCCATAGGTGGAAGCGTTGATGCCAATGATCATTGCTGGCGCGGTGACGATGGTGACCGGACCCCAGATTTTCGATCCGTCCGCAGCGTTGTAACAATAGAGCGAGGTCTGGCTGGCTACATACAGCTTGCCGCCGCCCACCACTAAACTTCCAGCTTCTGCTGTTCCCAATAACGCGTTGTTGTCGATAAAATCCGACTTGCTATACACGATGGCTCTGTTCGCCAGATCATAGGCGAACAACGTGTTCTTGCCGACATTATCACCAAGCGCGGCGTAGAGGATGTCATTGTCAACTTTAGCATAAGCATAACCATTTCCATCGGGGAAGGGAATGGCGGTGCTCTCGCCTGTCTCACCGTCAATGATCTGATCATCATAGATGACGCCTTTTGAGAAGGCTGCAAGATAAGGGGCGCCCGTCCGACTATAAACTTGAAAAATCCATGTGGATCTAGAAGATTTGTTAGCCGCCAGTTCCCACAAAAGCTGGCCATTATACGCCGAGGATGCGTACACATGATCTGTTTCTATACCGCCGACGATATCCGGAAGCCACCTGTACACCCGTCCGCCGCCGGACGTTATACAATGTGTACCACCGAGAAAGGCATGAATTGTAATACCCTTGGGCTTGGCGAGCCATTGCGGCAAGGTGGGCCAGGTTGCCCTCTTGTCGTTGTGGAAACGACTGCCTCCGCTGTTGATCATGTTCCCCTCGTAGGTGTCCGGCAGACGGCTGATCTTGGTAATCACCGCCCAGGTGCCGTTGGTGTCGCTGACCACGGCGGCCGCAGATAGATCATGCGTGCCAGCGATCCAAGTTGTCAGAGCGGCGGACGACAGGCTGCCGCCCTCTGCGGTGGCCCGCCCCACCCAGGCCTTGGCCCCGGGGGCCAGTATCCGCTCGATCTCGTTGTAGGACACGCTGGCGAGGTCGGAGTCCGTCAGCCCCGTGACCGCCACCAGATCCATGAAATTATCAGCGTAGGGCATCGAGTAGGCGGTGGTGGACAGCGTGCCGGAGCGGACATAGATGTTGCGACCGAGCAGACCGCCAGCCTTGCCCTGCGCCGTCTTCAACAGAATTGGATCGCTCTCGAAGGCATCCACCAGCATCTTGGGATCGTCTCCCTTGTTCCAAAAGCCGACCGCCAGCTCGCCGGATCCGCATTTCGGCACGGCGACTGCGGCGCAATGCCGCCCCGACTGGGTGAGCAGGGAGAGCGCGAGGGCATCGGCGGCGGTCTGGTCCATCGCCTGGGTGCCGACGGCGCACATGAGGATGGCGGCGGCGCAGGCAAAGCCACGAGCAAGGGGCGTATGGGAACGTACAAACTGGTCGATTGACATAGAACCCTCACTTTGGTTATTGTTTTTTCCCAATAATCTCAAGGCACGGAATCCTTGAAAGCTCGCCTTAGGAACTGTGAACCTAATCCGCAGCAGCGGCTGGAATTACTGGTGAATCACTCCTTCTCAGCGATCTTCTTCAACAATTCGGCTTTGACAGCGTCGGACAACGAGGACTGATTAACCCATTTTGCCCTGTCCGAACTGACAAAACTCAAAGAATCCGCCACAGCTTCAAATGCCTTATCCCGTCCCTCTCCTCCTGTCATCTGTCCAGCCCAATTGGCTGCCGCCATGGGATCTTTATGCGCCCAAACACGGGCTATCTGGCACAACCTCATCTCCCGATCCCCCTCTGGCAGCCGTTCAGCCCAGTTGGCCGCCCCCACGGGATCTTTCCACGTCCAGCTATCGGACACCCTGGACAACGTCGCATCCCGCTCCTCCTTCGGCAACTGCTCCGCCCAGTTGGCTGCGGCCTCGGGGTCTTTCCCCGCCCAAGCATAGGCCAGGTCACCCAACGTCGCATTCCGCTCCTCCACTGGCAGCCGTTCAGCCCACTCGACCACCGCCACAGGGTCTTCATTCACCCATCTCGAAACCACACAGCCCAGCGCCCAATCCCGCATCTGCCTCTTCGGCAGTTGTGAGAACCAGTCGGCCGCCGCTGGGCAACCTTTATCGTCACACAAGCGGGGCCACACATCCTGCATTGCCAGCTCCTGCTTCTCCCCAGGCAGACGCTCCACCCAATTGATCGCCGCCGCCATATCATTCCGCGCCCAACCCGCCACTACCGCACCCACTGTCTGATTGCTATCTGATAACTGATCCTCCTGTTGCTCTGCCCACTCTGCTGCGGCCACCGGATCTTGCTGCGCCCAACTGGATACCGCACTCCTCAATGCTTTAGGAGGCGTCCAAGTCCCTGTTCCGTTTTCCATTGCTTTACTACTTCTTTGTTCATTGATCCGTTTATTGATTTGAGTTGCCCACTTAAGCGCCGCCTCAGGGTCTTTCCGCGCCCAAACATTTGCCACACCGTCCAATGGTCCTATAATTTGCCCCAAATACTCATTGGCATATTCACCATCGAATGGCAGATTCTCCGCCCATTCGGCCGCCCACAAGGGATCTTTCTCCGCCCACGCTTCCGCCACGGCCCACAATGCCGTAGCCTGCGCCCTGGACTTCGGCATGTGCTCCGCCCACGAGACCGCCACATCAGGAGCATAGTCAAACCATTCTCTCATCAGACTGCTCAGCGGTTCAAGATCGTTAGGATACCCTTGTAACGCTCTTTCGGCCTCGGACTGGAAATCTCTTGTCTTTGGCGAGTGCCTGACGGACGGCGGAGTGCTCTTTGAGTCCGGAGCCTGTGCCACCGTTCCGGCATCGGCATCTGACACGACAGCCTTGCCGCCTCCATCCGCGATTTTTTCCTTCGCCACCACACGGATAATTCCGCTTCCCAGCAACAGTAGCAGCAATGTCGCCAGCAATCCCAATCCGACTATTTTCATCTTTGTCATAAACATCACCTTCATTGTTCCTTCCATTATCGACACTATGCTTCCCGCTCCGGAACCGGCTGTGGCACCTGCCGCGGCCAATTTCGGAACAGCCAACAAGGAAGGAATGAGAGTTTCTGGAATGGCGGCCTGTGATTCTGTAGCCAGCACTCCAATCAGCGCGGGAACGCCCAAGGTGCAGCCGCGCTTTACAAGCCGCTTGCGCAAGGTCAAAATACCATCAAATGCGCGTTTGCTCAATGTGCCAGGAGCACACTCCGCGATCTCCGCAGCATCCTTCTCGCTCAAGCCCTGCAGATGGCGAAGAATCACCGCCTCTCGCTGTCCTACAGACAATGCAGAAAGTTCCTCATCCAGGATTCCAAGAATGGTTTCACTATCGTGGGAACCGACATAAGAATGTGATTCGGCATTCATAATTTCTGCGGCTACGCTCTCTCTCTTGTCGCGGCGCACTCTCGACCGAGCCATAAAAAGAGCTGTCTGCCTTGCCACAGCATAAAGCCAGCAAGCCAATGTTTTTTTCTCTTTCAAATGACAACTTTTTTTAACCAATGTCATAAAAACCGCCTGACTCGCATCTTTCGCATCGTGTTGGTTCACCAGCTTACGGAAGCAGACGCTATAAACCATTGCACCGTAGCGAGAGACAATCTCCGCGAAGGCACCTTCATCGCCAGTCTCCGCATAGGCTTTGATGAGTTCGGCATCTTTTTTCGTTTGCACCTGCATTATCACCAGTTTTTCACTCTTTCCTGCATAACGCTTGCCGTCAGGCCGATTTGATTACATACAAATTTAAAAAAAATATGAAAATTTATTTTCAATTCGAATTTCGATAGTGACATCTACGTTACCGCCGTAGAGGGTTATAGAGTAGGTTCCGGGTGCGCTGATGGTGGCCGCCGCGCAGCTTTGGCGACACGTATTATCCTCCGGTCGACTTTCATGGTGTCGGTTGCCGTCATGCGAGTCGCCCCTCCCGCATCTCTAGACGGAGTCCCGCCACCCGCATGACCGATTCGTCGTGGGTGGCCATGAGGACGGTTCCACCGCCGGAGGCGAAGTCGACGACGTACGCCATGATGGCTGCGGCGTTCTCCTTGTCGAGATCCCCTGTGAGCTCGTCGGCGATCAGTATCGGCGGTGCTCGCAGGAGTGCCCTGGCAAGGGCGACGCGGCGGCGCTCGCCTACGCTGAGGGCTCCCGGGGTGTGGAGGATGCGGTGTCCGAGGCCGAAGCGGCCGAGCAGCTCACGCGCCCTCTCCTCCGCCCCTTCGACACCGCCCGCCAGTACCGGGATCATGGAGTTCTCTAGTACGTTCAGGTATGGAAGAAGGTGGAACTGCTGGAAGACGAAGCCGATCCCCTCCGCCCTGAGCCTCGCACGGCCGACGGCTCCAAGTGTGTATGGGTTCGCTCCGCGGACGGAGACGCTTCCGGAGTCCGGCGACAGCAGGGCACCCGCCATCAGAAGTAACGTCGTCTTGCCCGATCCGCTGGGCCCGTGGATGGCGCATAGCTCGCCGGGGGCAAGCGAGAGGCTGGCCCCCTCGACCGCCACGACCTCCCGCCCGCCGGGAGCTTTGAAACATTTACGGATGTTGCTAATACTCAAGCTCATATGGAACCTCTCAGAGTGTCGGCCGGATCCCTTGTCGATGCCCGCAGGGCTGGAAGCCAGGCGGCGGTGCACGAGAGAACGCCGGCGCAGAAGACCGTCACCGCCACATCCCTCCATCTCACTAAGTCCATCACGGAGACCCCCTCGAAAAGGGAGCCTCCAGCCGCGCCGCAGCAGAGGACTGCCAGCCATCCCGCCAGCGCCCCGCCGATGCCTATGGCCATGGCCCTCGAGAGGAAGAGCGACAGGATGGAGAGCCGCCCCACGCCGACTGCCAGAAGCGTTCCGATCTCGTGCTCTCGCTGTGTGACGTTGACATGCGTCAGATACGCGATCCACGTGGAGCAGACAGCTCCAAGGATAAGCCCCATGAGGATAGAGAACCGCTCACGCCCCCGCTTGAGCTTGGCCCGATCGGCGGCGATCTGGCCTATCTGGGACTCGGCAGTCTTGGTGGCCTGGACACGCGACTCAGCCCTCGCAATGGCGTTGCTACTCAGTTCGATGACTTCCACGCCTGGCAAAATCCGGGTTATCTCCCTGCGGATCTCGCCAAGGCGGTCCACGGTGGCGCAGTTGCACTCCAGTGCGAGGATCGAATTGATCAGCCCCTCCTTGCCGAACATGCCCTGGGCGTCCTTGAGGCTCAGCCATATGGTTATGTCATCGAGGCTGCCGCGCTCCGCCTCGCACTTGTCGACCTCGAAGCTCCTCCCCATGAGGACGACGCTCCTTCCGTCCGGTGAGAGGCACTTTCGCAGCTCGCTGCCGAGAACGGCGTGGCCGTCTGGTACCGGATTCAGCATCGGCTCCCTCACCACGCCACCACGGTGCGACTGGGGAATCTCGCCCCGGACACCTACCACTAGGACAGTCCGCTCCATCTCCGGCCATTTCGTCTTGACCGTGAGACTGGGCAGGATGTGGTTGATGACGGCGATGCCGCCGTCTGCCAGCCTCCGGGCGTAGCTCTCGGGCATCGTTTTGGAGGCGTAGCCCTGTGCGTGTACTTCGCCGAGGTCCTGCCCCTCCGGAAAGATGTGGATGTTGAAGCCGAGCCCCTTCATGGTCTTCCTCACCTCGTCTTCGAGCCGCGCCATCTCCCTCTCCGTGGAGAGCCTCTGCTCCTCGAGGACACGCGCGGTCGCCCGGTCGAACGCACGCAGCGAGGCGATTGTCAAACCAAGAGCGGCGACGACGACCGACACCGACAGAAGGCCGGCGGCGAACTGGAAAGGCCGGTGGGCGATCTCCTTTCGGACAAGAGTGGCCGTCCTCATGCTCTCCTCCTCATGACGAAGACCGTGACTGCGGCGAGAAGCGCCAATGCCGCAAGAGACGCGGCGACGGCAATGGATCCTATGGACGGAAGGAAGACTGGGGCTGGCTCCATGGCTGTCGGAGCGGGTGCCGCCACGGCTTCAGCCGAGGCGGCGGACTCGGATTTGGCGGCCGAAACGGGGATAGTGAGCTCCGCCGCCGGAGCAGACTGGGACTTGGCGGCCACGGCTCCGCCTTTGTGGGCGAGGTAGGCCGGGATTCTCGGTGTAGTCATGCTCTCTTTGCCGGACTTCGCCAGAGCTCCGGCTCCCGGCAGGGGCGGGAGGGCGCTCTGGCGCGGGGAGGCTCCGGCGACCTTGTCCCAGGGAGCCGTAAGCAGCAGATCGATGCCAGGGTTCATGCCCTTGATCTCGCAGGAGCAGTTGCCGACCAGGAATGTCAGGATCTGACCGACAAGCTCAGAGGTGATCTCATTTGCGGGCAGCGCTTCGAGTGCACGCCCCCTTCCGAAAACCGGCACGACAACGGGCGAGCCGGGCGGGGCATTCCGGACGGCGGGAAACAGTGATTTAAGCTGGGAGACTAGGAACCGCTCCCCGGCGGCATCCCTGGAAAGACGCAGGACGGGGGACAAGACCCCCGGCGGCATGGCCGACTTGCCGTCGCCTCCCGGAGTCTTCAAGGCGTCCCCGGCCTCGGAGATGTGGAGCTTGAGTGACTCCTCGAAGGCATCGTTCTCTCCAGCACTGTTTCCTTCGATGACCAGCCACACGGCCACCGCCCCTTTCATAAGATGCTCGACCAGAGTTTTGCGGAGCGGCGAGTCGAGCAGCCACGCCGCCACCCCTGGGGCGAAGGGCTCCACGACCGCCTTGCGATCCGACTTAGGCATCCCCTGCTTCATCCATGGCACAGATGGGACTCTCCCCGCAGCCTCCATTTTAGGTCTGTCGGATGCGTGAGGCAGGATGACGAGCACCGGTGCCTTGACGGGATTCGTTCTTAGAAACTCCTCGATCGGCGGCGGCACGAAGGCACCGTCCCCGATCCGCTTGTGGAAAATGACATTGACCGACGGCCCGGGCGTTGCGCCTCCGGTCGGCTCCGCCCCCGTGCCAGGCTCGCCGGGGAAGGTGGTCCCGTAGGCGGCTCCGCCGCCGCGCCCCATCGCAGAGTTGGAGACTTTGAAGGCTTTTGACAGGATCTCCAGTTCGGCGGCCTGTTCCGGTGTCGGTTCGCCGTCGATGACGGCGCACACATCGTACGGGCTGGGATCCCATCGCTCGAGGGCGTAGCGGTAGACTGGCACGTTGCAGGCCACCAGGCTGGGAGCGGTGGACAGGAGCGCGAGGCCAGCGGCGACCAACGCCCCCGCACATGAAAAAAAGCCAGCCCTACAGGGCGCGCCCCCCGCTTTTGGTGGCTTCGGAGTCATATCCATGGATACGACTTTCTGAAATTGGAGACGACGAGCACCGGATTGGCCGCAGTGAAAACTTAATACCATATTTTTTCCCGATAAACACGCAAAAAACGCCCCAATATTAATGTCCTATACGATTTAACTTCCAACTAACCCATTAGGATTCCTATAACATCTTTTCCAATTTTGTCAATGCGGATAAGTCTTAAATATAAAATTATTTAAAACTTGAATGAGAGTGTGGAGGGGTGGGACTCCTTCATTTTCATGAATACGAGTTCGTCGAGGAGTTGTCTTGCCGGTGTCCATTTGCCCATATAGCTGATGTATCCCTGTATGCTGTATATCTCATTTTCAGCCTGAGCTCTTGCTGACTTGCGAATTTCGCACATTTCAGTCTCGTGATTCAGGTTGAAGGCTTTTTCAGCCTTCTGGAGTTCGAATTTAAGCATTTCATTCTGGGAAATCCATTGTCCTTCCACAGGCAAATATCCTGAATCCCTGTAGTATTTTTCCCCATTGAATCCTTTGTCGTTTCCATTTCTTCTGACATATGCGGCTTTCTGTACTGCGACGAACTTGTCGAGCTTTTCAATTGTGACCGATGGGACTCTAATTACGAATGCATTGATTTTAAGGTTCGCACATATTTCCATTGTCTTCGCCTTGGAGTCAAAGGGTTTTAGTACGTCAATTTTTTCCTTTATTATGTCCCGCTCTCGCTGGACTATCATTTTTTCTATTTCCTCCTGTGGCTTGTCGGGAGCCTGTATGTCGGATGGAATTCCGAGTCCACCTGCAAGAATCTGGCGTGTCCTATCCTTCATGTCAAAATACTTGTAGAATCCTCCCGCGATGGAGAAGACGGATCCGAGCACGATAAAAGTCAGGACCGTAAGTGCGGCCTTCCTTAGTATTCCCGAGCATGCGCTTCTGAATTTTCTGCTGCTGGGTTGTGTTTTTTTTTCAATTCCAAGCGCTATTTTCATGGTTTTTCCTATCGCCTCGACTGTCGTCTTGAATCTCACCACTGGGGGAACATTGTAGAGGGAATCTCTTACCTTGTCCATTCCTCTTTCCAATGGGATTAAGCTGCGGGGGCGTCCATGGGGATCCCTCTGTATCATCTTGTCGAGCAGCTGGACTGTTTCCTCGCGACAGTGTTTTATATAAGGCCTGGAAGAAATTATTCTGGCGGCCCGAAGATGTTTTTTGACGAGTTCGTCGAGTTCCTTCTGCGTGTAGTATGTCCGGCCAGCGAGCATATAGAAGAAAAGCATGCCCATGCTGTATATTTCGCTGTATTCGTCTTCGGCCACGCCGACGATTCTTTCCGGTGGCATAAAGAATGGTGAACCTTCAATCATGTCGGAATCGGAGTTTGCGGTTTTCATTTCTTCTGTTGGCATGGTGAGCCCGAAATCGAAAATCTTGATGTTTTTGTTACTATCCACAATTATGTTCTGCGGCTTGAGATCGCGGTAGAGAAAGCCTTTTGAGAGCATATATTTTTCAGCATCGAGAATTTGTTCCATTATAGAGAAGGCTTCACGTTCTGTCATGTGGAACTGTTTTTCGACAAAATGGTCGAGCCTTGTTCCTTCGAGAATTTCCGTTGCGAGATAGTGTTCTCCGTGGGAAAACCCGCCTTCGACAACCTTTACAATATTATTATGATGTCCCAGTTCTTTTGCGGCGTTGATCTCTCTCAGGAAGTCCTTTACAAAAGTCTGATCGTCTTTTTTGCTTCTTGGGAGGACTTTCACGGCATATTCAGCTTCATCCTTATCGGATACGGCACGGTAGACTTTTCCCATTCCGCCCTCGCCGAGAGTGTCATAGAGCCAGAAACTGGAGATTTTCGCGGGTATGAGAACATCCCTGAGGCAATATGAGCATTTGACGAAGTTGAGTTTCTGTTCGTTGAGGATTGGAATCTCCGCACCGCAGGCGCATTTGACTCTTTTGTGTCTGAGCATTTCAATGTCTGGTCTTATATTCATTTTAGTTCAAAGCCCGCTTTGATTTTCAATTTACCTCACGATTTGTTTAGCATTTACCATGCCAAAAGGAATAAAAAAATATAGACAGAAGGATTTATATGCGAAATAATATATGAAAATGAGGATGGGGAAATAATCTTGAGTTTTTCAGTGAAAAGCTTGCAGGAACGCCACCAACTTGGTGGCATAATGGCGGAACGGTAAGACACAAAATGCCAGCAGAGCCACAGATTCCGGCCATTTCGTATGCGCCGGGATTGCCGGCGTTCCTAAAAGTTTGGATTTCCAGTTATGTTGAGTTCAGCATAAGTGGAAATCTAAAAATCAAACTCCGGAAAATGCGGAAAATCCGCCGTCCACCGGAATCACGACCCCGTTCACAAAACCGGAGGCATTGTCATCAACCAGCCAAAGCAGTGTTCCGATCAGATCTTCTGGAGTTCCGAACCTGCCCATAGGAGTGTGCGAGATGATCTTCCCGGCGCGAGGAGTAAGCGAGCCATCAGGATTTGTAAGAAGGGATCTGTTCTGATCGCTGAGGAAAAATCCAGGTGCTATTGCATTTGTCCTTATGTTCACTTTCGCCATATGTACCGCGAGCCATTGCGTGAAATTGCTGACGGCGGCCTTGGCCCCACTATAGGCTGGGATCTTTGTAAGCGGACGGAATGCGTTCATCGAAGAAATATTGATTATGTTGCCGGACTTCTTTTCGGCCATTTTCCTGGCGAAAGCCTGAGTCGGGAGCAGCGCCCCGAGGAAATTAAGATCGAATACGAATTTTATGCCTTCGGCGGAAAGATCGAAGAAAGAAAGAATCTGTTCCGAGGAGTTCAAGTCTTCCGGGAAAAGATACTCCTTCGAGGTCGTCCCCTTGGGGTGATTGCCGCCCGCCCCGTTTATCAGAATGTTGCAGGGCCCAAGTGTGTCGCAGACTTTTTTCTCGGCCTCCTTGAGACTTGCAATATCGAGGACATTCGCAGACAATCCGACAGCGGTACCGCCATTGGACTTGATTTTGTCGGCGACTTTTTTTGCAGCTTCCTCGCGGAGATCGAGAACTGCGACTTTCGCACCGCATTCGGCAAGCGCCTCCGCCATCGAGCCGCATAGAATTCCGCCGCCACCTGTCACGACCGCAACTTTTCCGCCTAAATCAACCTTGAAAGGAACAGACATATTATACCCCTTTTAATTTTTCACTAGAGTGGGGGGGAATATATCATAAGATTATATAATGTCCAATTCATATTTCTTCGCTTTAAAAATTCGGATTACGGTTTAATTTTCTGTAAACAACAGAAAAATCTAAACTGGGAGAGAGCCATGTCCGCAAAAAAAATAACAGAACAAACCTACGCTTTCGCAAAGGAAAAATATGCTGAATACGGTGTTGATACCGAAAAAGCGCTCAGACAACTTCGCAAAATCAGTATTTCCATCCACTGCTGGCAGGGCGACGATGTAACCGGCTTCGAGAACATGGGGGGAACTCTCACCGATGGCGGACTGCAAGTCACGGGAAACCATCCCGGAAAAGCCCGGACACCAGACGAGCTTAGGACAGACCTTGAAAAGGCGTTCAGCCTGATTCCCGGCTCACACAGGCTCAATCTCCATGCGATCTACGCCGAAACCGACGGCAAAAAAGTTGAGCGGAACAAGATCGTTCCGGAACATTTCAGGAACTGGGCTGACTGGGCGAAAAAGAACAAGATCGGAGTAGATTTCAATCCGACCTTCTTTGCGCACAAGCTTGCATCCGACGGATTCACACTAAGCAACAGGGACAAGGCCATCCGCGACTTCTGGATCGAACACGGCATCGCCTGTAGGGAAATCGGTGAATATTTTGGGAGGAGACTAGGGACAGCATGCGTCACAAATATTTGGATTCCTGATGGTTACAAGGATACTCCATACGACAGGAAAGCACCCCGCGAAAGACTCAAGGATTCCCTTGACCAAATCCTCAAACACAAAATGAACAAAAAATTTATTCTTGACGCGGTGGAATCCAAGCTTTTCGGAATCGGCTCGGAATCCTATGTGGCCGGCTCGCACGAGTTCTATCTCGGATATGCGGTCAAGAATAACACGCTTCTCTGCCTTGACACAGGACATTTCCATCCTACCGAAACGATATCTGACAAAATATCATCTGTACTTCTCTTCATTGACGAACTGCTTCTGCACGTGAGCCGCGGGGTCCGCTGGGACAGCGATCATGTAGTGACCTACACCGACGATCTCAGAACGATCGCCGAGGAGCTTGTCCGCGGTGGCTTTCTTGAAAGGACACATATCGGGCTCGACTATTTCGATGCCAGCATCAACAGGATCGCGGCATGGGTGATCGGATCAAGGAATCTTCTGAAGGCTCTGCTTGGGGCGCTTCTCGAACCCGGGAAAATCCTTTCCGATCTTGAGAATTCCGGTAATCTGACCGCCCGGCTCGCCATGTTCGAGGAGATCAAAACACTGCCTCTCGGTGCGGTTTGGAACTATTATTGCCAGACACAGAACTGTCTTTCCGACGGCGAATGGTTCAAGGAAATCACAAGCTACGAGAAAAAGATTTTCTCGAAAAGATAATATTTGCGGCAGTGGGGGAAATTTTCATTCAGATACTATGAGAAATCCCTGACTTCCTCCTTTATGATCATAAACTGCTGGTCCAGTTCTTTTGTCTGAACCGCCCAGAAGGATTCTTTGCTCCAGTCCGGGAAGTTGACATTGAAGGAAGGATCGTTTTTCTGGCGGCTTATCCAGTCGAGAAAATAGAGCATCCTCATGGCCCTGAGTGGCTCTATAAGTATGGTGCTTTTCCTGTCGAAATCGCGGAATTCGCAATATCCTTTCAGCATGAGCCCGAGTTCAATTTCCGATTCTGAGGCGCGGCCCGGCGGCAACAGCATCCACATGTCCTGGACTGGAGGCCCGTTTATCATGTCGTCGAAATCAATGAGCTGAAGCCCTTCGTCCGGTCTGTGAAGGATGTTCCTGGAATGGCAGTCTCCGTGGATCCTTATGGATTCGCAGTCTTTGAAAAGTGGAAGTATGAATTTCAATATGCCATTTGAGACTTCTGAAAATGACTTGTCATATCTGCTCGGAACATGTCCGGACTCGATAAGCTGCGAGATGTCGGTGGCGGTTGTTTTCGCCGGATGGAGTCGGAGCCGGTGTTTGGACATTTTAATGCTCCCGGCAAGATGTGTGCGGGCGATCACCCTGCCGAGCCGTTTCCAGTCGTCGTCGGAATTCGGCTCCCATATTCTCCCGAGTCTTTTGGGATAGACCGCGAAAAATATGCCTTCGATTTCCCCTATGGTGGAACCGTCCTTGAGTTTCATCGGGGCGACTACCGGGATTTCCTGCTTGTCGCATTCAATCACGAAATCGTGCTCGTCGAGTATCGCATTTTTCGACCATCTGCCTGGACGGTAGAATTTTGCGATGATGCGTTCACGTTGCGAGGTCTGCAGTTCATAGACTCTGTTGATGTAGCTGTTTAGCGGGTGTGTGAATCCTGCCAGAGCGATTCCTGTCGCGTCCTCGACACCGGAAACGATGACATCCGGGGTCAGTCCGGTGAAATCCCCCACCGTCTGCTGCTGTTCATGTGATAATTTATTCATTTACCAGGCTTCGACGGTGTAGCTGACGGCCTGCTGAGCGGCGTTGCGGCAGGCCTGCTGTATCCCCAGTCTCCTGGTCACCTCGTGATCCGACATGACCTGGAATGTTGCGGTGCCGAATACCTGCCTGTTGTTTATGAGAGGTTTTTCCCGGCCCGGAATAAGTACTGTGAATTCGAATTTCACCTCTATTCTCCATTCCGAAGGAGTGTATCTCTGTTCGCCGTCATAGGATTGATTTGCAGTGGCGACTATTTTTATGTTGAGGACTCTGCCGTAGATTATGCAGTCGGCCTCCTTTAGTCCCTTGACTTTGAGAGAGCCGTCGAACTGGTACTGCTCGGAGAGCGCCTGTCTCATATATGTTGAACATAGTGGCTCCATCGTCTCATTTGTGATCGGTGCAATTGCTATGCTTTTCACCTGCGGGTGCATAATTGAACCGACATTGTATCCGCATCCAGGCAGTAGCAGCACACTTAGGACAAGTGCGAAATTCGCAGATGTCAGCAAGCTCCTGATCATATTTTTTTTCATCTTAGCATTCAATCCTTGTTAATTGTCCTTGGGTTTTATGCCGAGATCCTCGACAGGCAAAAGCCATTTTCCGTTGCTGTTTTCGGGGACGACAAGGATATTGTCCTTGACATCTGGCATTTCCTGGATCTTGTATTTCGGCCCCGGCCTGGGCTTGTATTCCGTTATTGAAGGCACGTATTCCAGATTCCTCGAGGCGATCATTCTTTCGGCTCGGACTGCCGCCGGGCTTTCGGGAAATTCCCTCAGTATCGTAGTGCAGTATCTCGCCGCCGCCGCGGTATTTTCTCTCCGGTCGTAGAACTTCGCCATCCCATAGATTCTTTCCGATGCCAGCGTTTCGGACTCGGACAGCGATGACTTGAGCCAGTCCATCTCGGGATCGTCAGGATATTTCTTGATTAATTCTTTGATGAGCTCGAGTGCGAGATTGCAGTAGTGAGCGTCTCCGTCTCCTCTTCTCGCTTTCTGCAGATAGATGTTTGCCAGTTCGAATTCAGCGAATCTCGCCTGCTTGGTCCCCGGGTGGTACTCGGCTATTTCCTTGAAGATCTTTATGGCTTCGTCTATCTTGTTCTCTTCAATATATATTTTCGCGAGCCTCAGTCTCAACTCGGGTGAGAAGTCTGTGAACGCGGCGTTTTTAAGTACCGCCTCATATATCTCGACAGTCCTGTCGTCGTCTTCCAGCCAGGGCATCCAATAGAACGCAGGGTCTCTTTTGCCCTTGTAGAATTGTGTCCCTATTTCGTATTCCTTCAAGATGATTCCCTTGAAGTCCACCATTGCCGGATAGCACACGACCAGCTTCTGAAGGCATTGGAACTGCTTGTATCGGAATCCCGCTTTAGAGTATGCGTCCGAGGCCTTTTTCAGAGCGTTCATCTTGAGAACAGAATCATCCGCCAGAAGTTCCGCCGCCATATATTTTTTTGCGGCATCGTAAAAATCTCCCGACTTCTCCTCGTCAAGCCCCTGAGCGAACTCCGCCCTCGCGGAATTGTCGTCCGCAAGCGCTGTCAGAAAAACTGCGAATATCGCGGAAACTGCCCAAAAGGCCTTTTTCATGTTTTTCAAATGTAAAACCACCGATATATAATTCCACCGCGTTGAATGTTTGCCTTCAAAGTAGTTTCAGGCCTGGAAGATCCTGCACATCCACGAGGCCGGCAACCTTTTTATCCTTGTCTATGACGATGATGTCGTCTATGTGTTTGTTGGCGACGAGCTTCAAGACATCCACGGCGAGCGCGTTGCAAGCTACCGAAGCCGGATTCTTCGTCATCACGGAAGAGACTTTTTTGGTCAGGATTTCCAGATCATCGTTCACATGCCTCCTGAAATCGCCGTCGGTGAAAATTCCGAGAAGTCTGCCTTTTTTGTCCACTATGATTGCGGATCCGCTCCGCGCCTTGGTCATTTTAAGGAGTGTGTCCTTCACGAGCGTGTCTGGCGGAAGCATCACAAGCCTTTCGCCCGTTCTCATGATGTCAGAGACCGTCAGTGTCACCGCCTTTCCGATTGCGCCGGCGGGGTGCAGTCTTCCATAGTCCTCCTTCGTCACCCCTCTCATTTTGAGCAGTGCAATCGCCAGCGCATCTCCGAGCGCGATGAGGACGGTGGTGCTTGTTGTCGGAGCCAGATTGAAGGGGCAGGCCTCTTTTTTAACTGTCATAAGAACCACGATGTCGCTCCAGCCGGCGAGTTTCGACGATGCCTCGCCTGTGATTGATGCTATGGGTATTTCGAGTCGTCTGGCGGATGGCAGAATGGAAAGTATTTCGTCGGATTCTCCGCTGTAGCTTATGACGATCAGGATGTCGTTTTTCTGGAGAATGCCAAGATCACCGTGCATGGCTTCAACGGGATGCATGAAGACGGCCGGTGCGCCAGTGCTTGCGAGTGTCGCAGCAATCTTGTGGCCGACGTGTCCGCTCTTGCCTATTCCGCTTATTACAATTTTCCCGCCACTGTTGCAGATCCTGATGCATTCCTTGACAAGGCGCATGAACTCTCCATCGAGCTTTTTCCGTACCTCCCTGAGCCCCTCAATCTCAATGTCGAGAACATCTCTTGCTATTTCCAATATTTTATCCATAAGCGGCAAATTCTCCACAAGCACAAGCTTGACGGTTACAATTTTCTTGCAAAAGGAGTAATCTAACGCTTCCTCTCCCCTTTTTACAGCATATTTTAGAACAAATTATTAATTTATGGTAATGCGTCATTTAGTGGTGGAGGGCCATGCTCCGTCATGGTCGCATAGAATGACGCACCCCTTCTACACCAATATCAGAGTTTTATCGGGCTGAGGCGGAATGCGAATTTCGCAGGTTCCGGTTTTATCAGATATTCGTCGAGAGGAAGCGGGCCACAGCTCGCGCTTCCAAGGCCGCACTGTCTGCTGTCCACATACAGATAAGTCCTTTTTTCCCTGACAAGATCCGTCGTGTGTCTCGCATCGGTGAGGTTCTTCTGGCTGTAGTGCCTGACGCTGAAATTGAAGTCCGGCATTCCGGAAACAAGGAGGCCTTGGCCTCTTTTATTTGTGACAGCCGCCCATCTGACATCGCATTTGTTTCCGTTCTCCTGCGGATGGATATAGTTGACGAACTGTTCCTGGACTGTGCCTGCATATTTTGCGAATTTCGCACTTTCCTTGCGGTCTTCGTAGTTTTCGTGGGGCCCCCTTCCGAACCATTCGACATTTGCAAAGCCTTCGGGCAGAACCATTTCAAAGCCGATTCTGGGGAGAACTGGCAGATCCTTCGAAGGAATCACGGAATGATTGACAATAATGTCGCCGTTTGAAAATATTTCATATGAAGTTTTGCACTGGAATGCAGGCCTCAAAGATTTGGCCGCAAGATTGTATTCCACCGTGAAAACAACTTTGTCACGGTTGAAATCTTTTATTTCGGTGGAAAGAACTCTTGACAGGAGCCTGTTGAATCCGTGATTGAGCCATTTCACGCCAACCCTGTCACCGAAACTCCAGTTGTCATCGTTGTCTGTTGGTGCGCGCCAGAAATTTGCGGCGGGGCCACTCTCGAGAATCTGTGACTTGCCTGCGGAAAGCGAAATTATTTTCCCGAGGAACTCATCGAGCACGAGGGAAAACTTGTCTCCTGAGATGGTTATAAGATTTTTTGTCTGCGAAATTTTCAGCTTTGATTTCTGCGAAATTCGCAGATTTGCAGACGCAGCTTTTTTAGGCTGTATTTCGAACTGCGCCCAGGAATTCTCGTGTCCTTTCCGCGCCCAGAAAGTGTTGTTCCTGAGTTTGAACGAAATATTGAGCCACTTAGAGCCGGTTTCGGATTTTGCAACTTTGGCTGGCAAAGTCACTTGCGCCTTTCCGCGCGCCGGAATATGGGGAAGATCAATTTTTCCGCCGTTGATTTTCATGTTGTCCTCGAGCAGTTCCCATTCAGCCTCGAGGTTGTCGAGTGAAGCGAAGTCATTGCGGTTGAAAATCGAGATCTTGCCAGTTGCCGGATCAAATTTCTCGATTCTGACAGGCTCCAGGATCTTCTTGTATTCCGCCATTGCCGGATGCAGTTTCCTGTCGGGGAAAACCATTCCGTCAATGCAGAACTTGGTGTCGTTAGGGAAATCTCCGAAGTCGCCGCCATAGGCGAAGTATTCCTGGCCTTTTTCATTTTTCATCCTGATGCCGTGATCGCACCATTCCCAGACACATCCGCCGATCAGCTTTTTATGAGCCCATATCGCATCCCAGTATTCCTTGAGATTTCCCGGGCTGTTTCCCATCGCGTGTGCATATTCGCACATGAAGAAAGGTCTCTCGTCCTTTTCGTCATTTGCAACCTCAAGCAGAGACTTCATGCCGGGATACATTCTGCTTTTTATGTCGCCGACAGTGCCTCCATCGCCTTCCTGCTCCGCGTTTTCACCTTCGTAATGAATTGGCCTGGCCTGATCCCGTTTTCTGATCCAGTCTGCCATGGCATGATGGTTTTTGCCGAAACCAGATTCGTTTCCGAGGGACCAGATTATGACAGACGGGTGGTTCTTGTCACGTTCGACCATTCTCTCCGCCCTGTCCACAAAGGCCTTCTTAAATTCTGGAACTCTTGCAGGGATGTCCTTGGTGTCATATCCGAAACCGTGAGACTCGAGATCAGCCTCATCCACAAGATAGATTCCATACCGGTTGCAGAGTTCATACCAGCGGGGATCGTTGATGTAGTGCGAAGTCCGCACCGTATTTATGTTGTGCCTCTTCATTATGAGGATGTCTTCGATCATGTTTTCGACGGTGACGGCATGTCCGGTGTCGGGGTTGCTTTCATGGCGGTTGACTCCGCGGAGCAGTATGGTCTTGCCGTTCAGGAATAGCTGGCTGTCCCTGATTTCGACTTTTCTGAATCCGACATCGAATCGGCGGATATCCAGGATTCCGCAATTTTCACTTTTAAGAAAAACGAGGAGAGTGTAGAGATGAGGTTCCTCTGAGTTCCAAAGCTTTGGATTCTCGACCTTTACGCTCTTTTTGAAAAGATTCTCCCTGCCAGCGGAAACAGAAAAATCTGGTGCGATGTCAAGTTTTGCAATCTCTTTTTTTGCGTCGAGAAGGATGGCTTCAGCCTTGAGCCCGGCGACTTCCCTAGTTCCGGAATTATTTATGGAAAGTTCGATCTTCAGATCCGCATTTTTGCATTTCGGATCGAGATCTGTCTTTATGAAAACATCGCGGATATAGGTGTCCGCAGTGGAAATAAGATAAAGATCGCGGAAGATTCCGGAGAGCCGCCAGAAATCCTGATCCTCGAGATAGCTCGCATCCGACCATTGGAACACCTGCACCGCGATAGTATTTTTGCCGGCCTTGAGAAAGTCGCTGATCCTGAATTCGGAAGTCATATGGCTTCCCTTGCTGAAACCGACCTTCCTGGAGTTTATCCACACATAAAAAGCGCTGTCAACGCCCTCGAAGACGAGGAATGTCTGTTTTTTTTGCCATTCCTGGCTGACCTCGAATTCCCTGACATAGAGCCCGACGGGATTTTCATGCGGAACCCGCGGGGGATCAACTGGAATCGGATAGTTCTGGTTTGTGTATTGCGGAATTCCATGTCCATGCATCTGCCAGTTCGATGGGACTGATATTTTCCCGAAATCTGATGTCTTTATGTTGATGGGAAAGTTTTCCGGTACCTCGAGTATGTTTCTGCAGTATTTGAAATTCCACTCGCCGCCAAGCAGTTTGAATTTCGGTGATGCTTCGCGTTGTCCCTTGATTGCGGAACTGATGTCCGCAAACGGAACGGAGTATGCTCGCGACGGCTCGCGGTTAATGTGCATCAGATCAAGATTTTCCCATTCGTTGACAATCGTTTTCTTCATATAAAAGCCTTTTTTGTTGTTGGCGAAAGGACAATATAATGGCGATACTAAAAAGTGAAAGAGGATTAGCCGCAAAAAGGCGCAAGACCTGGATGGAATCTGTTCCAACTTCAGATTTACTGACTCGTAGTTTCAATAGCTCTGGAGATGTGGAAAAAGGGGTTGTGGCTAAAAAGGATTGCAGCCGGGAAATCTGAATGAAAATTCCCCCCAGGGGTGGAATTTTGAGACATTATTATTTTCAACGGATCAGGAACTCTGAACCTAAAATATATAAGATCTGCCGGAAATCTACTTCGGATATTTTTCATTTTTCCGCTGGCGGTACCAATTGGAAAATGCCGAGGGGCAGGAGAAACCCAGTTTCTCTGAGATTTCCTTATGCAGACATCCCCCCCTTAACATTTCTTCTGTCCTGGTCAGTCTTGCGACATTAATGCAGTCGTGAACCTTCTGTCCGGTATGTTTTTTGAAGAACCGCTGAAAGTGGAACTTGCTGTAACCGGCAATCTTAGCAAGCCCATCAATCGTCACGCCACTGCCGGAAGTGTCAGAGATGTGCTGGAGCACCATTCGAATGATTTTCGCATGGTGCTTTTTGCCATCGCATTCAGCTTTCTCACTAACCAGATCCAATTCGATAAGATTTAAAAAAAGCAATGACAAGAGAGACTTCAATTTCATTCTTCTCAGATTCGTATCAAGAGGAGAGTTTCTGAGATCTCCCCATTCCTGAATGAAAGTATTGTATAATTCGGCATTTTCCAGGATCAGCACTCTCCGATCGTATTCAATCCTCCCTTTGTTTACTGGCAGCAGACGCGCAATTATCCGGCACGGCACAAAATAAAGCCATAGATGAACAATATTATCTATTTCCCGAGGGTATACCCTGTCATGTCTCTCATAGGAGTCGTAAAGAAAAATAGTGCCGACTGTTGCCGGAAATATCAGACGGTTCAGGCTGCTCACGGTATGGCCCTTGAGCACAAACAGGATTTCTTTTGTCCGGTGGCTGTCGGAATTGGTTTTGAGCCATTCCTCATGCGTATTGTCACTCACAGGTCTGTGATCGGGCGGAAAAATAGAAGACACCAACTTCCACTTTTCTGGATGGGAAAGTAATCGCCGGTGTGTTTCATTGAAGATCATCTGTTTTTGGGAAGTATTCACAATATGGCATTTTTGATTAACAATAAGCATTTTATATCAATTGACTATATTAGCAATATCAAGTACGATATGGCACTATAAAGTAAAATCAATATGAGCATTTTTAAATATCTAACTATAATGAGGTGAAAAATGTCAAAGCTCGCACTTCTCGGTGGGAAACCAGTCTCTGAAACACACATCGGAGGGCTCCCATGGCCGCCAACTTCTGAAAAAACCGGAGACAAGCTGAAAGCATTGTATCTTTCCGGAAAGTGGTCTTTCAACAGCCCGTCCGAACAGGAATTTGAAAAAGCATATGGCAAATACCATGGAGCGAAACACGGAATTTTCATGGTCAACGGGACTGTGACGCTTGAATGCGCATTGCTCGCACTAGGAGTAGGAAAAGGCGATGAGGTGATCATTCCGGCACTGACCTGGATCGCCACCGCCACCGCCGTAAGGGACGTGGGCGCAAAACCGGTCTTTGTGGACATCGAGGCAACGACACTTTGCATGGACCCGGCAAAATTCGAACAGGCGATAACCCCGAAGACAAAGGCGGTCATCCCTGTCCACCTTTACGGCTCGATGGCCGATTTGGACAAGATTATAAGAATCGCCAAGAAACACAAGCTCGGTGTCATAGAGGATTGCGCACATATGCAGGGTGGCATCTGGAATGGACGCGGCGCAGGTTCGTGGGGCGATGTCGGATCGTTCAGCTTCCAGCAGTCTAAGACTGTTTCCGCTGGAGAAGCTGGTATCTGTCTGACAAATGACGACGAACTTGCCGACAGGATCTTCCGCGCCAAGCATATCGGTTATTCGATCGGAGCTACCCAGGGTGGAGCAAAACAAGGTCCTCCCGCAGGTCTAAGATGCCACAATTATCGTGGCACCGCCTTCCAGGCGCTGATTCTTGCCGATCAATTGAAAGGCCTAAAGAAGTTAATCGCAACCTACAACAGGAATGCAGCGGAAATAGAGAAAACAGTTGCAGGGCTCAAGGGTGTGAGAGTGCAGGCGAGGGGACGCCTGGCAAATACACAGGGATACTATGCCTTGGTTCTGATTTTTGACTCGGCTCCTATGAAGGATATTCCGTTATCAACCATTATTGCGGCATTGGGTGCGGAAGGACTTGGCTGTGCGGGCACCTATGGCCCGGTCTACAGTCATGTACTTTTCAACATGGGGAAAAACGAATATCGGATAGATGGCGGTTCATGCCCAGTAGCCGAAGTCGTAGGAACTGTCCATTCCGTCTGCATAGGACATCCGATTCTCGGCAACGACATTAAAACCATAAGGAAGATTTGTGCAATCATTGCCAAGGTCGTGGAAAACCATATGGAATTGATCAATTACACAGCAACCGCAAAGAAACTCTCGGAGGTGATTTCATGAAAGCTGGTTTTTTTGAACTGGACATCACTCCGCGGGTAGGAGTGGGACTGTGCGGATTTGGCCCTTATGTTAACAGGTATTCCATAGGAGTGCGCGATGTCTTGAAGACCCGCGCGGCAGCATTCGAACAAGACGGAGAAAAAGCCATCATCGTAAGCTGTGATCTTATTGGAGTGACTCCGGAAATTGCACAGAAGGTCAAGCAACTTGTTGAAAAACAGACTGGAATTCCGGCAGGAAACATAATGGTACACTGCACCCACACCCACAGCGGTCCCAATACAGGCGCCTATATCGGCTGGGGCAATGAGGATGATCCCTATATTGTTCTTTTGCCGGGAAAAATAGCCAAGGCTTGCGCAGGAGCGCTCGGGAGATTGCAGGAAACAGAAATGCTGCACGCCGCAGTTCCGTGCGAAGGAGTCGGACTGAACCGTGAATATGACAAAGACGCCCCGCCGCTGGAAGATGTACTGCGTGATGACTGGCGTCCGGCAAAACCGGAACTCACAGATACCAAGTGCCATGTGTTGAAATTCATACACAAAACAACCGGTAAAATGAGCGGCTTCATGGCTTATTTCGGATGCCATCCCGTGGTATGCTGTCGGTTGACCAGATACATCCACGGTGACTATTGCGGAGTTGCGATGAACAATCTGGAACGCGAGAATCCGGGGGCTGTCGGACTTTTCCTGCAAGGCGCGCAAGGCGATGTCAATTCGTGTGTCGTCCACAAACCGGAAAAGGAGGCATTGCTGGCTCTCGACATCATAGCTGCGAGATTCGCAAATTCCGTCCGGCATGGATTGCAGACCGCCAAACCTCTTGCCGTAGACAACATTAAATGCGCCGATGTGATGCAAGATTTCTCATCCAAGGAAATTCCCCTGAGCAGGATAAAGGAAATGCTCGCGGAAAAAGAGGCCATCGTTTATGCGGACGGAGTTTCGGATGAGAATGAAACGGTCCGTATGGCCGTTGTCACTGTGCTTACACTGCGTTGCATCATCAGCCGCATTGAAAATGGAGAAGACCTCCTGACTCAGACGGCAGAAATACAGGGGATAAGGCTCGGACCGGTGGAATTCCTGAGTGCTCCGCTTGAAATAATGCAGGCAATAAAAAATGAAGTTGTTGCAGCGGCAAAGGCACCGGTCACGCTAGTAATGGGCATTACAAATGGAAGCATGGGCTATGCTCCGGACAAGACAGCCGCCGCCCGCGGTGGCTACGCGGCAGATGTCGTTCCTATGATTGTCGGCAGAATGCCTTTCCTCGATATTCATTCAGAATTGGTGCAGGCATTTCTGGAGATTGATAGTATTTTATCTAATTCTGACTGTACCTGTAGCCCGGAAAAATAACCACAAATGCACATATTAACGGCAGGCTGAAGGAATGAAAATATTCATTCCTGTTTTCTGAAGAGCGCCCAGGTTCTTATGCCGGCGAATATGATGAAGAAGGTTGTGAGTGCGAGCAGTATGACAATGTTTCTCTTCCATATCTCACCGTATTGTGGAAGAATTCCAAAACTGATCTGCATTGCGCTGATTATCGGGTTGAATGAGAGTATGAACGAGGATATGCCGGTGGAAAGTCTTTCGCCGAGGGCGGCGGGAGCCAGTGTTATCACGCAGATGAACGCGGATATCGAGTATGAGACGGCGGTGGCGATGCTTGTCCTACGGCATATGGAAGAGGCGAAAAGGCCGCCGGACAGGAAGGTGAGACTGCTCAGGACAAGTATGACTATCCATATGACGAGCCTTCTGTATGTCCCCCAGAACTTGATCCACCACTCCTCCTCGGAGGCCATTTTGGCGAGTTTTGCCCACCATTCGCCGCTGATCATGGAGCCGTCCGGAAAGACCGTCTGCACCTCGAGATATGCCATTGCGAAAAGGATGAAGACACTGCTTATTATGAAGATGAGGGCGTAGAAGAATGTGGCCTTGAGTTTTCCGAGGATTACGGTCAAAGGGCTTATGGGAGTGAGTCTGAGCTGGATGAATGTTCCATTGGTGATCTCGTCGGTGATGAGCCCGCTGCTGAGTCCCGGGGTGAGGAGCGCGACAATGCCGGTCTGGAAGATTATGGCGGCGGCCCAGACTTTTTCAGGGTCCACCTTGTCGCCGAGCTGCATCGCGACGAGAGTGAGCAGGCAGAGGCTCGCTATGAATATTCCGGAAATGGTTCTGATAATAAAATTGGGATTGGAGAATATTTTGCTTCTGAGCTCGGTGATATAGACCGGGTTGGAGAAGTACCCGATGTTCTTTTTTCTCTTGAGTGGATCAAAGAGGTAGAACGGCCAGGTGAGTTTTCTCTTGATCGCGGTTCTGGTATCCGAATACTTCGCCATACTTTTTGCGAATTTCGCAGGCGGTTTGAGTATCCTCTTGAAGAATTGAGCGAACGCTACGGCAGAAATGATGCAGGAGCTTATGAAGAAGATGAGTAGAGGTGAAACTGCGTCTCTGCCAGGTATGACAGACATGCTCATGGAATATTTTTCTGGACTGAGCAGATAGAACATGGCATCGTAGGGGCTTATGTTTCTGACCATCTGCCATAGTGTTCTGAACCCTATGATGTTGCCGAGGAGCGCACCTGGCAACCAGGTTGCGCCCGCAAAGACAAGAATCAGTATGTAATTCATGAGGATTGCAGTGGAGCTTCTCGAGCAGTAGGAACTGCAGGCAAGCCCGACAAGACCGTAGCTGAGTGCGGTCATAAAGAGAATAAGCGCGATCTTGGAGAGGAAAATAAGGTTCACTCCGCCGGTGAGGGCTGTCATCGCGGCAATTGGCATCGAGAGAGCTATCAGGATAAGGAGCATCATTATGGAGGAAATCAGTTTGCCAGCCATGATCTCGGACGGTGTGAGGAGCGTGGTGAAAAGAGATGCATAGGTGTCGTTCTCCCTCTCTATAGTGATGGAAGTCGCGGCGAATGCAGGAACGAGAAGCATCAGGACAGTGAGGTTGACGCTGAAGAAAAGTTCGAAGATTTTTCTCCCGCTTTCTGACACTGCGGAGAGGACTCCGCTCCCCGGCCACATGGCGAGCAGTACAAAGGCGAGCGAGAAGAGATAGACGAAGACGAAGAATCTCACTTTCGGCGATCTTGCCGAACTCATGAACTCTCTTTTAAGTATCGGGTTGTCGAAAAACATTTCAGGCTCCGGCGCGGTTTGTGATTTTCATGAATACGTTCTCGAGGTCAGCCTCGTTTTCCGAGAACCACTTGACTCTCACCTTGTTTTCGATGAGGAAAAGCAGTATGGTGCCTATCATGTCGCGCATTCCGCTATAGGTGAATTCGATCTGCGACTTGTCAATTATCTTGACATTGGATACGCCGTCAACATGTCTCATCAGCTCGGCAGCCTGGTTGACATCGGAATCCACGGTAAGCATGATCACGATGTCCTCCTGGAGTTTGCTGCTTATTTCCTTCACGGTGCCCTGTGCGAGAAGTTTCCCCTTCACGACAATTCCGACTTTCGTGGCTATTGTGGACAATTCCGGCAAGATATGGCTTGACAGGAGGATGGTTTTTCCCAGGCCGCTGAGTCTGAGGATGATCTGTTTCATCTCGATTCTGGCATTGGGATCGAGTCCGCTGGTGGGTTCGTCCAGGATAAGGACATCAGGATCGTGGACGAGTGTTTTCGCAAGCCCGATTTTCTGCCTCATACCTCTGGAAAGCGAGCTCAGCTGGTAGTCTATCATGAATCTTGAGCCTGTGATTTCGAGGACTTCCTCTATTCTGCTTTTTCTTTTCTTAGGTGGGATCTTGAATGCCGCCCCATAAAAGTCCAGGAATTCCCATACGCTCATCTGGTCGTATATTCCTGTGATGTCCGGCATATAGCCGATAATCTTCTTGACGGCTCTGATGTTTCTCTGATTGACCTCGACACCGCCGATCGAGGCTCTGCCGGAATCCGGCTTCAACAGGCCGCAGAGCATTTTTATGGTTGTAGTCTTTCCGGCACCGTTATGTCCGACAAATCCGTAGATGCATCCCCTTGGAACATCGAGGTTCAGCTTGAAGATGCCGCGGCCGGATCCGAAATCCTTGGTGTAATTTTCAGTGTTAATCATTTTGCCATCCGTGTTGTTCAGTATGTTGAACCTGTTAAATTTTCATTTATGAATCCCTTGACTGAAACCGACAAATTCGTTATTGACAATGCATTCGCCCTGCGTCTCTGCACAGGATCCATGAGAGGATTTTTCTCATTCACGGTTATTAGGAATCTGCCCTTCCCGGTGATTGGGTCAATTATGCCGCCGATCTCTTTCCCGGCAAATGAAAAGACACCGTCATTCTTTGTCTTGCCATTTACAACCTGGTCGGGGCGGAACTCCGCATATAAAGGTTTAGGCTGGGGATTTTTACTGTCGGGAAGAGCCTCGAGCTTTACAAGACGTGGCTCGAGGATCAGATTTCCACCCGGATTGCTGAACGAGAAGTAAATCCTTATTTCTGAGGGCTTTATTAATCTGAAGTGCGGGGGCACCTGGAAATCAATGGAATATTCGGAACTTGAGTACAGTCCCTCCTGGTTGCTGTTGAGCCTGTTGCCGTCAATTATTATTTTTGAACTTGTATTCCCGGCAGTCAAAGAAATCTGCTCCGGGCCGATCAATATCTCGTCCTCGGAATATTTTTCCCTCACGGGATAAACCATGATCTTTTTGCCCTGGCATCTGAAGCCCTCCGGAAGGCTCATCAAAGGATTTTCCATCCTTGTCGCCACCAGCAGCGCCGGGGAAGGCAGCCTGTCTCCATTATGCACGGCGTTCATGATCTGTTTTGAAAGAACATCCGTGCTGAACATTTTGTCGCTCTCGTTGTTGCGGAAGGAAATCTGGCCGCCGCTGACATTCACCGGCAGTACTCCGTTCTGGAAGGCCAGGAATGCGAATTCGGGCTCCAAGCCGTCGGGTGACTTCCAGCCCTTAAGTTCATAGCCGGATTTCAGGTAGACAAGCTCGGGCAATATGGGCTCGCGCAAATTGGTCTGGAGACATGCCTTGGCCTTGAATTGCTTGAGCCTCAGCGACTGAAGCGGAACGTCGGACAATTCCGGAATACCATCGATTCTCTGGACAATAAGCTGAACTCTCTGGACGTTCTGCGAAGACTCCTGTTGCGTGCTTTCCATGCCCGATCCCGAGAAAAAACCACCCCGACTTCCGCCGGATGCCTGCTCGGAATTGAACCTTGGGATTCCGGAATAGTCCCGTGGAAGAATGGTGGAGATGAAAGATCCTGTGTTGGGAGCCTTCAATGTAACCTGCCTGTTTCTGTCGGAAAAAAGTCCGCAGTACAATGTGGTGTTGTCCGAGAAATCGCCGGGAATCGTCAATTCCACTCCGCTAAATATTGTGCCGTTGTTTTTGGCGGCGTTTTTCGCCTTGGAAAGGATATTGAGTGTCATTATGGTTGCAATCAGAATGCATACTCCCCATGCGGAAATATTTCTCTTGAGAAAATGTCCAGCCACAAATGCGGTGGCAAGAAGCAAGAAATATACGATTATGATTTTGAACACTGTGGCTGTTCCGGGAACGGTGAAACCTGTCATCTCGTCAATGCAGTTTGAAAATCCTCTTTCTTCGTTGTAGAGGTCCTGCCTTGACATGACAAATCGCGCCAGCTCCTTCCAGTCGGACTTGTCATTGTAGACATCATCCGAGAGTGGAATTGATATTAGCATGGCTGTCCCGAGTCCGAATTTCTTATATGCCACAAGAGGCATGCCATAATCCTTGATCAGGACAATGGAATTTTCAGCGGGAGTTGATTCGAGGAAATCGCAGAGCTTGACTCCTTTGAAGTCTTTCACAATTGCCGAAAGCGCCTTCACTTCGTCAACCTTCCTCACTCTGACAGGTTTTACCGGAATGAGATCTCCAATCGGGGTCAGAGCGGCCTTAAGTGTTGATTCGGGATATGCGAACACAAGAAGTCCGCCGGTTCTGACATATTCGTGTAGCGCATTGAACTGCGCCGTGTTCATATTGTCGAAATTCAGATCAAGGAATATGAGGACATCAATGCCATCAAGCCCTTCGGGGGAGATGGGCATGCTCCGGGATGAAAAAAAGACCGGGAAAAACTTGTCCTTCATATCCGGGAAGTTGACCATGGATCCGAAATTTATGTCGGCGGAATCGTTCAAGATCCCGTAATGAGGGCTTTTGGAATACAACATTTTGACTGGAATAGACTCGCCCCTGTTCGGAAGCTTTGATCCGTCCGAAAAACTGGTGAGAAGATAATTTTCAGTGGTGCTACTCATGACCGTGCTGTTATAGTCATAGGTGGTACTGGCCGGAACATACACGGTGTCCATGAAAGTTATTTCCGGAGCTACCGAGAATGTGTCGTCAGCCGGCGATATCATCAGTGAAACATTGTGCGCCTTGCTGTCAGGGTTTTTTATGAGGCAGTGGAACGCCGCAGGAGTGAAAGGTTTGAGCCTGACGGATGTTCCCATTCTCATTGCTCCACCTGTGACTTCAGGTTCGGAGAACAGATTCGATGCCGTCGCCAGAAAAGATGCCACGGCAACAAGTGCAGTAAGAATTCTCCCGCCGCATGAGTTTCCTCTGAAAACATTTTCAACTGTTGCAGGCATGTTTTTCACTTTACTTCCTTGTCTTCCTTGATCTTGTTGACGGGGAAGAAAAATAAGGGATCCTGCATTTCGAGTTTTTTCGGTTCCGGCTTCTTCCCATCCATCATGCAGAGAGCCTGGTACATGTTGTATTCCAAGGCCGAGGTATATCCGAGCTCCTTGGTGTCTCTTTGGATAATCGAATATATCTTATTCGCGGCCTCGCCAGCATCCTTGTACTTGCTGTTGAGAGCGGCGAGAGCCCAGAATGCCGATACTCGCGCAAACAACGTGTCATAACTGCTTCCCATCGGAGTTGGAATCACTTCTTGCGTGATATTCCTTTCAAGGGTGGATAGTATTTTCTTGTCGTAGGAAAATGTTTTTGCTATAGCCCAGGAGGCGTGCGCCCTGACATCGGCGGAGACGGTGTATTCCTTCAGATTTTCAAAGAGGATGCCTGCGAAAACATTGTTTCCCGTCAGAGCAATGGACCTTATTGCTTCGAGCCTGACCTGGAGATCGGAGTCCTTGTCCAGCTTTCTCAGCAAATCGTATGTCTCAGGGAGATTGAATCTTCCCAGTGTCCATGCGATGGCCTTTCTCACCGATGGATTCTTATGATCTGCAAATGACACGACCACATCCGAAGATTCCTTATAGTCGAACGAGCCGAGCGTACGAATCGCCCTGGCGATTGTCTCGTCCAATTTGGCATCCTTGAGAATCCCGGTTATCTTTTCGGAATATTCCTTTTTGCACAGAAGCCCGAGCACTCTCAAGGCGGAATCCTGGGACACGGAATTGTCTAGCGATTCTCCGCCGATCATTTCAATGAACTGATTTTGAGGGCTCAGCTTCACAAGCGAATCCTCGGCCGCTGTCCTCACGAAGAAACTGGCATCGGCAATTTTTTTGATGAGTGTAAGCACCGAATTATCACTTTTATAATTCCCCAGCGTAAGGCATGCAAGGCGCCTGACCTCGAAATCGCTGTCCTCTGTAAGCTTGATCAGAACATTCTCCAGCAACGGATTGACAATATTGTTTTCCGCGACCGCAGTCCGGACAGGGACAATCTGGTCATCGGAAAGCTTGTCGAGACAAAATATCCCTGCTTCATTCATTCCGGCTTTTATTCCGCTCACAAAGGATATCTTGACGGAACTGTCATCCTTGGAGACCGCGTCAAGCGCTTCTTTGAGACTCTTCTCCTTTGACTCAAATTTTCCTATGAAATATGCGGCTCCGCACCTGTTGGGCATGAAACTGCTTTTTAACAGTCCCTCGAGCTTCTGCAAATCCTGCTTGATTACACAATTTCGGAGTTCATTCCATATCATGTTGGCGACGAATTCGTTGTCTTCGGTTTCAAGCGATTTAAATACCTGATAGGCATTTCCGCCGGAGTTGAGAAAGACAAGATTGGAATACAGTCTTATGAACTGTGAATTGTTCTTCAAGTTGTCGCGGTAGTAGTCTATCTTCACCGGCTTGAATATTTTCCTCTGGTTGTAGATCGAACGAAGCGATTCCGCCACGATATTCTGATCTTTCTCCTCCTTGAGAATCCCCTCGAGTTCCTGGGCTACCACCTTGTTGTTTGTCAAGCCCAGCATCTTGACCGTTTCTCCTCTGACCCTGGGATCCTTGATGCGGTCGAGATATTTAAACTGCACATTGACATCCTTCGTGGGGACAAATATCTCGGATTCCGGGGGGTCTATTTTCTGATCGAAGGGCTGGGTGCTCCAAATATCCCCCAGAAGAGGATAGAAAAGACTTATCATCAATATTAAGTTCATCAATAATTTTCTCGTTATGTTTAGGATTTCGATATTCGAATTTCGGATTTGGGTTGCAGGCACAGCCCGCCTTAGTGATTATCTATTTATAGTTGGTTATGATTATTTCCGAGACGCATCCGCGGCCATCGGCCTTGGAGTTGATGAATCTCGGAACCGGAATGCGCTGTATCTTGAATCCCTCGTAGAGCTTGTCGAAGAAATCGTCGTCCGGATCGGAGTTCTTCGGATCCGAGTTGCTGAGCATTAGATGTATCCCCTTTTCGTGGAGCCTGCTGTAAAGAGTGGAAAGCCTTATCTGTTCGGCATCGTCGAATCTGGTCGCACTGTATGCGGTGAAACTCGATGCATTGATGGGACGGTAGGGAGGATCAAAATATACGAAAGAGCTGTGTTTTATCTCGTCTTCAATCATGTCGAAGGAGGCTCTTCTTATTTCCGCCATCTGCAGGATTTTTGAAACATTGACAAGGTTTTCCTCGTCGCATATTCTCGGGTTGTCGTAATCGCCCGCGGCGGAATTGAACTCCCCGTCCGAATTAACCCTGAAGAGTCCGTTGAAGCAGGTCTTGTTGAGAAATATTATCTGTGCCGCCCTGGGTATCCACTTTTCGGAGTAGTTTTCGAAATCCATGAATTTCCTGCGCAAGTTGAACTTCCATCTCAGTCCGTAGAAATAGGTGCTTCTCTCGGATCTGTTCAACTTCAGGTACGACTTTTCATACTTTTCAAGTTCCTGGATCAGTTTCAAAGGATCCTTCTGGACTACCTTGTATGTGAGAATCAGCTCCTCGTTGATGTCATAGATGTATGCGTTCTCAACCTGGTAATTTTGAACTATGTCAAAAAATACCGCGCCGCTTCCGAGAAACGGTTCGAAGTAGTTTTTGATCTTCCTGTTCTTGAGTTCGGAGGGGTAGAGCCCCTGGAATTTGTGCAGAAGTTTTCTTTTCCCGCCTGCCCACTTGAGAAAAGGCTTCGTGGGCGGAACAACCCCGCGTCCGGTCTTGTCGGGCGCGGATCGCTCCATCCTATCCATTTTCGAATTGATCCGAGAATTACTCACTGAATTCCCCTCTTCAGTAAATATTTACAGCGGAAGTCCGAAATAAAGTTTGAGCCAGGATTCGAGATCCTCGATCTCAAGGGCTCTTCCGGTCGAAATCAGAAACGACTTCATGTTCTGAGTCATTCCCTCGCCACCATAGAGGATTATCCCGTAGATCGGCCATGCCTTGATATCCTCGACGACAGAAGGAATCTTCTCTTCGGTTGTCCCGGGTGTCTTCTGGAATTTGCATTCGATCCCGAGAACTTTTCTGGTCTGGGGGTTCAGAAGTATCACATCAATTTTCCTGTTGGAACCCCAGATCCGTTTTCCGGCCGGGTACTGTTCCTTTGACTCGAGACCAAGATTCTTGGCGATTTCCACAACAGCCTTGACAAGTTCTCCGCATGTTTCAAACGAGTTCTTTTTCGATTCCGCCATACTAGTATCCTTTCATTTTATTGTTTAGAATTAGACATTAGATTTAAAAACATTGAAGTGTAGGTTTGACCCCGGCTCTGCTCCCGTTCTTTACCGACTGTTTTTCCTTAAAATAAACTTCTCATCCACGTTGTAAAATCCTGCAACCGCTGAGACAACTCTTGCTAAAGGAATTAAGGCTAGAAACCGTGTCTGCCTGCCCAGCTCACGCCGAATGTTCAGGTTTTCCGTCATTACTGTCAGGAAAAAACAAACATGTCTGCTACTGGACGAATAACTTAACATGGCTTTTCTTATTGTCAAATCATAGAAGGTACGACCTGGGGTGTTAAAAACTTGCCACTTTTCTTAGGTTTTCTGGAAATAACTTCACCGAGGAATTCTTAAAATTTGTATTTATGAGACTAAAAGCCCTTTTCCTTTTTGACAAAAAACTCTCTCCGATATTCTGCCTGAGCC
>CAIQLG010000035.1 GCA_903872565.1 uncultured Lentisphaerota bacterium
CGCAAAAAAAATGATCGGCAATTACAAGAAGATGAAATGCATTGTCGAGAGGCTGGTGGAACTCAATGTGCAGCTCTTCAAACTAAAAGAATAGCCTTTTTACTCCACTTCTTTAGCCTTAGCTTGACAGCTATGCCCTCCAATCCGGGGCGGTATGCGGCTGGATCGGTCCGGCCGACGTCAATGCGCGATAGCCCTTCACCTGGTAGAAACAGCCGCACTCGGAAGGCATGGTGATCAGCATGCCTTCGCACACGATGGAGCCGATGTCGCAGGGCGACTTGAGGTCCTCCTGCCGGATGACCCGGTTCGTCCTCATGTCAAGGACGGAGCCGAAGCAGGTGATCAGGTAGTTCGGTGTGGCCGTGGTGGGGCCGCAGCCGGATCTAATGAATGTGGGCCCATCAGCCTTTTTGCCGGTCTTGAGATCGAGGGGAGTGGGCGCCGCTCCAAGCAGGAGGCCATTAATGGCGCAGCCCGGGATGGACCGGCCACCGGCCCCGCCGCAGTATTCACTCCAGAGAATGGAGCCGTCTTTGCGCAACAGGGCCACAGTGTAAATGGCCCACCTGGCGCGGAACAGCAGCACCTCGTCATAGGCGCTGAGCACGGGCTGGGAGATGAGGAGCTGGCCCATGGCCTTCATGTCCGGTGTGAGGAACACGGATTGGAATGCGGGGTCGTTGTTCGTCCAGATCTGGTTGCCGGAGCGCAGCTCGCGGCAGACGACACCTTGTCCTTGGGCGAGATAGTAGAGGCGGTCATCGCGCAGCACGATCATCCGCTCATCCGTGTCACCGGGAAGAGCGTCCTGCCAGAGCAACTTGTTCTTCAGTGTGTCATAGACAGCAAGGTTCCGACCGACCGGATTGGCGGCTACGGTCTGGAAGTCAATAGCTGTGACGATATCGGGCGCACCTGCCAGCATGGCGAGCAGGTTTTCCGAGCAGGCTATCCACTTGATTTGGCCGTCGGGCCTGGGGCCGGGGATGACCGCCTGCTCCAGGCCGGTTTCGGCATCCAGGCGGGCCACGCCGTTGCTGCGTACTAGGAAGAGGGAATCGCCGGCCACGGCCAGGCAGGAGCGGCCCGCGATGTAGCCTCCGTTAGGAACCTTGTCCGTTTCGGCAGCCTGTCTGATGAGCCGACTCCAAAGTACGATGCCGTTGTTGAGGCTGCGGGCGGTGAGGAAGACTTCCTCGTTGGCGAAGCGACTGCCGCGCAGTGAGAACATGCGGCCGTTGGCGGCTACGACGGTGGTGCCCCAGAAACCTTCCTTCCTGGGCATGCCCCACCACTGGGTGAGGAACGGGGCCTGCAGGGTGGTGTCACCGGAGACCTGGTCGTTGGCCGGGGCGTGGCATCGGTGCGCCCACGAGTCGGAGCCGGCTGGAAGGTCGGTCTTGAGAACGGCCCAGCGGCCGGACTCGTCATTGATGGTATCTGCCAGCGCCAAGCCTTTGATCCAGCGTTTGAGCACACGGATGGAAAGGCCGTCGTCGGCCTCTTTCGCGCACCCAACAAGGGCGGTGCCGCGCCGGGGCGCTATGACGCGGAGGCACTCGCGCTGAAGGTCAGGGGTCAGGTCTGCATCCGTGATGCTGTTGAGGAGAAGAATGTCCACCTCGCGGTCGGCGTAGGGAAAAGCGGCACTGCTGGCCAGTTCAACATAGAGCGATTTGTTCAGGATGCCAGCGGCCTGGGCCTCGTCCCGGAGACGGGCGACGGTTTGGGCATCGGTCGACATGGCGTGGACTATGAATGTCGGCCGCCCGGCGAGGTCCAGGGCAAGGGCCACGTCATTCATTGAGGCGCGGGGGATGGCGCAGAGCCCGCCGGCAATGCCTGTTTTCCGAAGGACTTCGTCCGTGGTGATTCCCTTGAGTAAGCTACTGGTCAACAGCAGTGCTCCCAGCAAGAGCGAGAACTTCTTTCTTGCGTTCATGATGTCACGACCTGCTTGTAGATGTGCTTTCGAAAAATATGCCTTATCCGAAAATGGGTATGAATCGGCCGGGCGGATCAATGCCGACCACGGTGTCGCCGATCCAATCGGTGGTGTACACGGTTCCGCCGAGCAATTCCTTTATTTTCCAGCGACGCAGGGGATACGTTATCGTTGCCTTTGTTCCGCGCTTCAATTTATTGATCACCACATACCGCTTTGACTCATCCCAGGCACAGGCAACGCGGGCGTTGCCGACTTTTACTCGAACGCTGTCCCTTTCCACCCACTCCGGCATGCGGACGTAAAGATTGGCGGACACTTTCATCTTTATGTCGACGCGTCCCTCGCCGGGCTGGTAATCCGTCACTTCGCATTCGCGTCCGCTATGATTCAACAGCAGGTTCACGTATAATCCCTCCTGCTTCAAAATCGCGATATGCTCCCACACGCAGTACAAGCCGAACGGCAAATGAGCTGAGCAGCAGTTCTGCACAAGCATGGCCCCTTTTCCCCGCGGATCCAGGACATCATTCGGCGCTCCCCAGCCAGCCATGCATCCCACCGCCCTTTTGGCGATGTCCCGGTCATCGCATAGCTCCGGGGGTATGGAATAATTCTTGCGGTCTTCCTCGGTAATGTTCAGGGCCACGCCCTTCAACGAAATCGGGCCGATATGCTTCGGCTGCGCCTGGGTCAGGTAGTTTCGTGCCGAGCGCTCGACGATATCCCAGCACTCCAAAAAGCCCGCCTTCGCCAATTCGATCCCGACGATGACAAGATCTATGGCGGCGCACCCCTCGCATGACATCCGCTCCAGCGGCCGTCCCGGATCAACGCTTTCATTCTCCGCCACCCATCCGAATGAGCTAGCGCAGCGCGAGCGGTAAAACTCAAACAGCATCCGCGCCCACGCCACGTGGCGCCGGTTCGGAACGTGCCGCGCCGCAGCCAGCACTCCAGCCATGGAGTTCAGCGTCCCGTGGTTATTGCTCATGCACCCGACCGGATTCACTTTGTTGTCGTAGGCCGTATGGAAATCCACGATGGAGTGGCTGATCCCGACGGCCAGATCCAGCGCACGCTGATCCCCGACGGCTTCATACCACTGGATTAGCGGAAAAATCATTCCGCCAAGGTTGTCCATGGGCGGCGGCAGGTAATCCGTCTGACCGTCACAAAAAAGCTGCATTTCCTTCAGGATTCCCTCCGCGTCCACAGGCAATTTCAAATGAGCCGGCCTTTTATAACTGAGACTCGGCATGTAGGTCGGAAACAAAACGTATTTCCCGATCTTGACGCTGAACTCCTGTAGGCCGCCCACCATGGTCCGTATCCATTTTTCATAGCGCCTCCGCGCCTTCGCGTCCGAGCCGCGCATGTAATCCAGCACCCAGGCCTGAAGAACGGAACGATCCCCCCACAGCCAGGAGTAAGGCTCCTTCACATTCGGACAAAATTGAGTGGTCTGCTTCGAAGTGTACATGAAACCGTGCGGACCAATCAGGCGCCGCGCAATCTCTCGCTCAATTCCTCGCCTGAACTGTTCCCCCTTGCGCGTACCGGAAACCATCTGGGCACAGATAAACCCATAGTACCAGCGGGCTATATTTTCCGGATCGTCAAAATGCACGACATGCTCAAACTGCGGCGGGGTCACCGAGAAATTGATCCGGAAGTAAGGCATGTAATTGCGCCTGACATTCGTCGCGTTCTCGAGGAAACGGATGGACCGCAGCGCGTTTTCCCGAAGATCAAGTGTTCGTAATTTCTTATTCATGAATGTACTCCTTTCCTTTTAAACCAGCCCTTTGCTCCCAGGCCGACTCGTTCAACTGATAGAATTTTTTATTTTTACTATGGGGACAATAAGCCTGGGGGATTGAAGATTCAATAGGAAAATACTGAAAAACAGACTGAAAAACAGTGAGAATTCCTCCTTACCCCTCCGCCCCGGCTGGCCTTGACTATCATGAAATTATTTTCTCCTCTGGAAGCCAAAGTGCGGCCGAAGCTGATCTCCGGCCCCCAGAAAAGCGGATTCTCGCCTTCTCCTTTCTGTGCCCGGAGCGTGAGTATTTTGCCACCGGAATCATCGTAAAGAACAGCTACTCCATCACCTGCACGGGTGGAACGATTTGCCCAGAAAAATGGGATTTTTCCGTCCAGTGGATCCTTTCCCGGTGTGATGTCGGATTCTTTCGGATCGCTGGTAGTGCCGAGACTGTTCGACTGGCCGGTCAGGATAAATATCTTCATTGATCCTTTGCTTTTTGCTGTAGTTTTAACATGATTACCTCACTTATACGGCTTGTTTATAATCGATTTTAGTAATCGACCAATGCACCGTTGTCTCTAAGCGTCTGCTTAAGCGTGGAGGGATTTATCCCCCGATATGAACCGTAATTTTTCAAGTACAGCGCAGATGCAATCCCGGCGGCTTCTCCCATTGCAAAACAGGTTGACATCACACGCGCCGGCCCAAGTGCTTGTCCATCTGCTGCGATGCTCCGTCCAGCAACAATGATATTAATCGTATCGCGAGGTATCATTGCCCGATATGGAATGGGAGTGATACCGGTTTTTACGGATAGATTACGATCATGGAAAGGTTGTCTGCTTTGACTCCCTCCTCTGCCCAAGTCGAAATGCCTTCCTCCAAGTGCAATTGTATCGTCAAAACGTTTTCCCTCAATTAAATCAGACTCACTAAGCATATACTCGGCTACGATTCGTCGTGTTTCACGTATTCCTGGATATGCCGCCGTCATTCGCAAACGACAATTCTTTGAACCAGGCATATAAGGTTGAAATAATTCTTCAACCAAGACTCTTGCCCGTTGGCGGCCAATGAGCATGATATGGGTAATATCTTTTGCGTTGGTTCCATCGTATCCAGAAAATGTAGTACCTTCATTGATCATAAACACCCCTTCCTGCATCATCGGAAATAGAATTAAATTTCCAGGAATATCCATCTCTAACCGATCGTTCTTTGCTTTTTTGCAAATGTCACGGAACCATGGATCTCCGCCCTTGTTCAAATATTGTTCGATGGCTCTTGATTCAATGTTTTCAATGTGAGCAACCAGATTGACCTCAGTCATCTCCGCTGTGAGCCGATCCCCCTTGTACGTATCAAATCCGGATTGGGCAACAAGATCCGCATCTCCTGTGCAGTCGATAAAAGCCTTGCCTTTTACATATGTCATTCCATCTTTATTTGCGATATATACACCGCTCACAACACGTCCATCCACCTTTGTTCCAGTCACAAGCGTGTGGTAAAGAATTTCTACTCCAGCGCCAATGACCATTTCATCCAGGACTCTTTTCCCTATTTCAATGTCAAACGTAAACTCATCATGGCATCCAAGTCGATCCAGCCCGGGATATTTATCCGTCTGTGCCAATTTAGCAGGTCCGACTCCGCCACCAGCCTCCTTTATTCGATTCATCGCCTCAACAAAAATACCGCCTACAGCTGGGCGTGCCCGAGGAAGGTCGCGATAGCTTATCCCCTTTTCCAGCATTTTGTGAAATGGAATAGATCCAGTCATCGCTCCCAGCCAAAATGGGAGCGCCCCTGATGTTGATACTCCTCCCAGGCATCCTGACCTCTCAATGAGCAATGTTTTAAGTCCCTGCCTGGCTGCCGCAATCGCTGAAGCCACACCAGCTGGGCCACCTCCTGCTACAATGACATCATATTGATTCGCCCAGCAGACTGCACTAATAAGTAATTCATCCATACTCATCCACCTCCATGGTTTTCCCCTCTATTATCGAATAGGAACTTTGATTTTTACCATGAAGAAGAATACGCCGGAAGGATTGAAGATTCAATAGGAAAATACTGAAAAACAGACTGAAAAACAGTGAGAATTCCTCCTTCCCGCTCCGCTCCGGCATACCTGTCAAGCTAAGAAATAAATATCCAAATGATCAACACTCAATTTTCAATTTTCAAGTTTTAAAAATCCCTTACTTCATGATTGGATATTCAGTTCAACTTGACAGCAATGCTCCGCTCCGGACGGAGCGGAGGGGTAAGCCGGTGCGGGACTTACGCAAATACATCCCCGCGGACATGCAGTCAGGGCGATGTATCTGTACTGCGTCATGGCCGATGTCGCTACGGAAACGAATGACAAGCCTCTTCTGAATGCATGCAAGGCAATATGGGATGACCTGGTGCAGAAGAAGATACACATAACTGGAGGCATAGGCCCGACACATGCCAACACGGGAATCCACTTGCGTCAAAAACTGGCTTCGATGGCAATGGCAACTACAGCAAGTCTGAAAAATATCACTATCGCAGGAGCGAATGGTTCGGATGCGCATGCTGTCCTCCGAACATAGCAAGAATCATCGCGAATATTCCATCCCTCGTGTATTCAATGTCTGGCAACGAGATATTCGTCCACCTTTTCGCGACTGGCGATGCAGAGCTGAATCTGGATTCGCAGACAGTCTCGATACGGCAGAAAACAGAATATCCATGGAACGGCAATAGTTCATGCCAGTTTTATTATGAGAACCCAGAGCGCACCTAAGAGCATCGAGATGATGCCGAGCGGGATTCCGGACCTGGCGAACTCCCAGAAGGAGATTTTTATTCCTTTCGATGCGGCGGCGTCAACGACAATTATGTTTGCCATGCTTCCTATAACGATCAGATTGCTCGACAGGCCGCTGGCTATCGCCATCAGTGGACCTGAGATCGGATCCTTTGCGTAAGGCAGAATCAGCATCACCCCCGGGACATTCGAGACTATGTCGCTCAGGATTGCTGTTACTCCGAAAAGGACAGGTGGACTCTCAAGATTAAACCCATTGTGCCTAAGATCTTCAACGAGTCTTCTCGGCAAGCCGGTTGACTCCATTGCCTGGTTGACCACAAAAAGACCGAAGAAGAGAAGGAGAAGGTTCCAGTCAATTTTGTGCAACATTGTCCGCGACTGGAAGTGGGCGTTCATGAGCAGGAATGCTCCTGCGGTGACTGACACCAACCCCTTGTTGTAGTCGGTGAAAATGAAAAGCCCGATCACGATTAATGCGACAATTACACCTTTTACTGTCTCATCCCTGTCAAAAATCTGGACTTGAGGTTCAATCTCGGAATTTTCTGGAGGAGTTTTGACGTTAATGTCAAGCTTCCAGGAATTTCTGTAGAAGAAGACCAGAAGCATCCAGCCAATCAGCGAGGAGAGGATCGCTGGAACTCCAGTGTAAAGAGCGAACTTAGTGAAACTGATATTGAGTTTCTGCGAGATCAGCATGTTTTGAGGACTTCCTACGAATGTCGCAATGGCACCCGAATTGGTGGCGAATGCTATCCCCAGCAAGAAAGGGATGGGGTTGAGTTTTCTCGCAATGCATATGCCAATCACGACAGGCGTCAAAGCAACCGCCACCACATCGTTGGTCAGGAAGGCGGCAAGTCCTCCTGCCAGCAATGTGAGGAGAGCGAGAAGGTATGACGGTGACACGTTGTTCCTGCAGATTCGCGCTGCAAGCGTGGCGTATACCCCGGACATCTCAAGTTGTATTGAGACAAGCATAAGACCGAACAAGAGCCCGAGTGTCCCGAAGTCCACGCACGAAAGGGCATCTTGCCCGCTGATGAGATGACCTGAAAGCAACGCGACTGCGCCGACAAGTGCGATGGAGGAACGGTCAACTTTGAGCCATGGCAGTGTGCCGAGCATCATCCCGAAATAGACGATGCAGAAGATAATCAGGATTGCAGTCATTCAAGATGCCGTATTAACTGATAGGAATTTTGATTTTACCACGGAGAACAATAAGCCGGGAGGATTGAAGATTCAATAGGAAAATACTGAAAAACAGTGAGAATTTCTCCTTACCCCTCCGCTCCGGTATAAATATCCGATGATCAACACTCAATTTCCAATTTTGAACTTCACCGGTTTCACCGGGACGAATGTAGCCGCCTCCATGTTGGAGGCGACGACACGGCCAACATGGCCGTGGCTACAAATTCCCAATCATTCGACCATCCTGTCAAAATACAATTTTCTATACGATGAACTTAACCGGCTATGCCGGATTTTTTTTGGAACGCCACCAATCCCGACACCCTTTGGTGCCGGGATCTACGACGTTGGTGGCATTTATTCAATAGTGCCGGCAGGTTGCCGGCGATCCCGGGGAACGGATATGGCATCGGGAATTCTGGGATCGCTTTATTCGTGACAAAAAGCCCTTTGAACTGGAAGTTGGATGTTAGAAGTTCAAACTCTCACTTGCCCTTGTCGATGTGTATTCCCATTCTCTGGAAAGTCGGGATGTCAAGGTCCTGTCCGGAAATGATGTTCTTGGAGGTGTTGGTGAATATTCCTTTCGAGACCTGCATCAGCGGGAGGTCTCCTTGGACTGGTGGTTTATCCGAGCCGACAATTTCGAGCGGATATTCCTTGGGCATATTGGGTCCGAAGGTTCCCGCGCTCTGTTTTTCGACTGTCAAGTCGTAATAAATTGCCAGCAGGGTGATCTGCATGAGGTCTCCATATGCCGGATCATTGGAGGCACCTACAATCATTTTGGTCTTTTCAGTGCAGTGACGGTGTATGACCTCGAGCGCCTGCTTCATTTCTCCAATGTTCATATCCTGTCCGCCGCAGACAGTTATGAAGAGAACATCGGCGTTCCTGATCTTGTCAACGCCTCCAAGGAGTGGCGATTCGAGGAGTCTTTCACATGCGGTGATGCATCTGTTCGGGCCATCGGCCGACGACGCACTTCCGAGCCCTATTCCACAAAAGCTTTTCCTTTTGTTCAAGGCAGATTTGAGATCTGAGAAATCGGCGGACAGGAGATTCTTCCCTCTTATTATTTCCGCCACACCCACGATCGCCCTTGCTATTTCGGAGTTTGCCTTTTTGAACGCATCGTCCGCTGGCGTGTCCGACTTCAATGTCGAATAAAGTATGTCATTCGGGATAGGGAGGACGACATCGGCATCCTGGACAAGCGCCTTTATCCCGTGCTCGGAAATCATTCTTTTGCTATGTCCCTCGAAGGAGAACGGTGTGGTGACAATAAATACAGCCGGGATCTTCATTTTTTTGGCGATTCTCGCGAGGACGGATGCGCCGCCGGTAGCGGTTCCCCCACCAAGGCCGCCGACAATGATCAACAGTGATGAACCTTCGAAGAATGTTTCAATCTGTTTTTTTGAAAAATGGGCGAAAGCTCTTTCCCCCTTGATGACTTCGCCGCCGCATCCCATACCATGCGTCCATTCTATTCCGACCGGAAACATGTTTTTAAGGGTGGACGCTTCTATGACAGAGCTGTCGGTGTCGGCCGCCGCGACTTTTATCCATTCCGCCTCTGGGAAGGTGCTCAAAATTTCCGCGATTTTTGTCCCGGCCTTTCCGATTCCCAGAACTGTCACGGTCTTGTTGTTTTCATTCCTGGTTTCTGTCATTGGATATTCTCTGTTTAAAATGGAAATGCGTCCTTCGCGCTTCTTCTCAATTTGTTCCAGGTCCTCTGGAAAACTCTGTCAATTCTTCTTATCGGTCCCTCTTTGGAGTTCATCTTGAGCCTCTTTATGCTTTCTCCTGCGGCGATAAGTCCCGTAATCATGCTGTATCTTGGTGACTTGAGATTCGAAACCGCCCCGGACAGGTTCGGTGGCAATCCTGTCCTCACGAGACAGTCGAAGACGGAATTGGCGATCCCCTTGGTTTCCTGCAAAAGGGAGCCTCCCCCGGTAACGACAATTCCCCTGTTTATGAATTTCAGGACTTTTTCGTTTTCGAGGTGACCGTGTATGAATTTGAAAAGTTCGCTCAGCCTGAGCTCTATTATCTTGTCCAGACTGTTTATGGGAATTTTCCTTTTTTCCATAGTCCCTTCCAGCAGGATGTGGTCTATCCCCTGCAATTTGTTGGCATGGGCTATGTTTTCATTCAGCATCTTTCTGCAGTATGCGACATTGAGATCAAGGCCGATGGCAAGGTCGTTTGCGATGTGGTCGCATCCCACAGGAATGACTCCGCAGGAACAGCCGCAGGACTCGTGGAACATCATATATTCGGTTGTACCAGCCCCGATATCCACAAGCAGGACACCGTGCTTCATCTCGTCGTCCGTGATGACGCATATCGCCGTTGCAAGTCCGGAAAACACCGGTTCCGGATTTTCGCACCCGAATTCGCGAAGCGGGATTCTGTATGTCTCGACACAGTTCTTGTTTCCTGATATGGTGAATGACGAGACCTCGAGTCTGTTCGCAACCTGGTTTTCAGGGTTCTGCGTCCTGCGGATTCCGTCTAGAAGATAGTTGCCGAAGATGGAGTTAAGCACCGTATATTCGGACGGCATAGGAATATGCGCCGCTGTTCTCGTGACTTCATCTATGTTTTCGGGTGTTATCTTTCTCTCTTCTCCAGTGACTACGACGCTTCCGGTGCCTATGCTTCCCCTCACATGGCTGCCTGTCACTGCGACGTAGGTGTTTTCGACATCGAGGGACTCCCCCGACGAATTCTCAGCTGCATGTATGGTATCAAAAAGGAGATCCGTTGTCTTTTCCATATTGCTGATTTCGCCCTTGATGATTGCGCCATCCGAATTTTTCTCGCCGTGCCCGATGATGTTGATATTACCCTTTTCATCAAGACGCCCCATGAGGACGCAGATTTTTGACGTCCCCATCTCGACCGCTGTTATTATTGATTTTGCTCCGAACATATCAGTTGCCTGTCCCATGTATCATAATGTTCTTGTCTTTCAGAAAATCGAAACTTTGCCTGTTAACTTAGCCAGTTCGATCGACAAGTCAACAAGTCCGATGTACAATTCCCGGAATTTATGTGCTGAAAAGCCTGTAAAGATCCATGCCATTTTTCTCGAATCTGACAGATTCTTCGAGAATCTCCATTCGTTGGCGATAATTATTCCCCTTGTTCTTCTTCATCCCTTCCCCTCAAACTCTACCATCAACTTACGTTCCCATCAATTTTTCCCTGAAAATGAAAAATACCGCCGCAAGCATGCACATCGCGGCCCAGAGATAGTCGAGCTTCAGATTTTCCCTGAGATAATATATCGAGAATGGCACAAACACTGACAAAGCAATAACTTCCTGCAAAATTTTCAGCTGGGCTATTGACATGGAACGGTGTCCAATCCTGTTCGCTGGAACCTGGAGCATATACTCGAAGAATGCAATCAACCAGCTGACAAGCGCCGCTATTATCCATGGTTTATCCCTCATATTCTTGAGGTGGGCGTACCATGCGAATGTCATAAACATATTGCTGAAACATAGCAGGACAATTGAGATCAGGGCTGGTTTCATTCTTTTCTTTCTTCCAACTGGACACTTTCGGTTCTGACAAGCCTGGCGCTGTTCATCACCACTACGATGGCACTGACAACCTGGAGGCATGCGGCAGGGACTGGATCCAGGTGTCCCATCGCACCCGCGGTGATTCCCACAACGATAAAAATGGCCCCCAGGAAGAAATTCTGATACATCACGCTTTTATATGCTTTTGCGAGCTTCAGCAGGAAAGGCAGCCTGTCGAGCTCGTTGTTCATAAGTGCGATCGTTGCGGTTTCTACGGCGAGATCGCTTCCCGCAGCACCCATTGCAACCCCTATATCGCTTGCCGCAAGTGCAGGTGCATCATTGACTCCATCCCCCACGAAGACTGTCCTGTGTCCATTTTCCTTGTATTCCTTTATTTTATCGATCTTGTCAGAGGGGGTGCATTCCCCATAGAACTCGGATATTCCGAGTTGGGCTGCGACTTTCGCGGCGACTCCGTTTCTGTCTCCTGTTACAATCGCGAGCGATTTTATTCCGTTCTCCGAAATTTCTGCAAGTGCATTCCTGGCATCCGGCCTAACTTTGTCTTCGAGGGCGATCCATCCTGTGGCTTTCTTGTTCTTCACTATGAAAAGCATGCTCATCCCATTGTTTTTCTCCTTGGAGAAATCGGGGAATGCGTCTGTGCTGATTCCATTTTCATCCATCCATGCCTTGTTTCCGGCGAGGATCTCGTCTCCACCTATAATGGCTCTGACTCCCCTGCCCGGCTTTTCCTTGAGATCGGAGGAGTCAAGCATTTTGACATTGACCTTGGATGCGATTCTGCATACCGCCTTGGCCACCGGGTGGTTGCTGTTCTTTTCAGCACTTGCCGCGATCTGCAGAAGTTCCTGGCTGTCAACACCTTCGGCTGGAGCAAGTTCCGAAACCTCCAGTTCCCCGGTAGTCAAAGTTCCGGTCTTGTCGAATATGAAGGAGGTGACGGATGAGAACGCCTCGATGTCGCTGATGTTCTTGATCAGCACACCAAGTCTTGCGCCAGCGGAGAGTGCGGCGACAGCGGCGGAGGGAGTGCTCAGGACAAGCGCGATGGGGCAGGCCGCGACGAGGACTGCGACCACCCGCACCATGTCGTGATCCGTCACGGCCCATGTGAAAAATGCCATTACAATTACCGCAGGAGTGTAATACTTCGCATAGTGATCTATCATTCTGATGAAACGCGGGCGAGTTTTTTCCGCGGCAAGGATAAGCTCCTTCACTCTGCCGAGCGTTGTGTCGGCACCGGTTTTTGATACCCTGATCTCAATCATGCCCGAAAGATTGCTCGTCCCCGCGAAGACCATGGCTCCGATGGATTTGTCCACCGGAATTGACTCACCGGTTATGCTGGACTCCTGAATCGAGCTGTCGCCCGACACGATTTCTCCATCGGCCGGAATCGTCTCGCCGGGCCTGATCCTGAGAATATTGCCTGGAGCAAGTTCGAAGGCTTCGACTTCCTCCTCCACACCATACCTTACTCTTCTCGCCTTGAGCCGGGTCATCCTGGTGATGGTCTCCAGCGATTTCTTCGCTCCGGTCGCGCTTCGTGTCTCGATTATCAGCCCGGTCAACATGAAGAACGCTATTATTCCTGCGGTCAACATGTCTCCGCGGCAGACTCCTGCGACCACGGCGATGAGTACAAGCTCGTTCATATGCACCCTGTTGTGTTTGAAATCCTCGTAGATTATTTTCAGGAGAGGCGGAAGAAGAACAACAAGCGATGCGATTGAAGAGATTGCGGAATTCACGCCCTGGTCCTGGAATGCAAAATTCGCAATCACCGCATTTAGCAGGAGAATACCTCCGAGAACAGTCATCACTATCTCGATGTTCCCACTTGCCGAATCACTGTCTTTCCGTACTTCGCTCATTTTTCTCCGGCCGGTTTGCTGCGCAGTTCCGGATTTCTCCCAAGGAGAAGCCTCAACTGCTGTTTATTCGAGTTTTCAATCAGAAACTTTTCCTCGACCCCATTCATGATCCTGAAGATGGAGTCCTCATAGATTGTCCTTGCCACAAGTTCCGGATTTTTTTCGTACTGCTTGACTCTCTGCGAGAATGTTTCAGATTCGGCCTTTGCGGCGAATATTTTTCTTTGCCCTTCGGACTGGGCTTCGGCTATTATCGAATCCTTGGCCGACTGCGCCTCTCTCTCGGAACTTATCTTGTAGCTTTCCGCATCGTTCGCCAGCGTTTCCTGGTTCTGACTCGCCTGAGTCAGCAAGTCGAAGGCAGCCTTCGTCTGCCGTGGGGGGCTGACAATGATGGAAATGTCCCTTGTCTCAAAAAGGATTTTTGCAGTTGATTTTTCAAGCCCGGACCTGAGTTCCGACGCTATTTTAGTACGGAGTTTCTCAGGATTCACTAGAATCTCGTCTGTTTTCAGATTTGCCGCGGCCTTTATGATTGCATTGTCAAAGATCTTTCTCAAGGTCTCCGATGTATCCAGGTTAAAGACAAAATAGTCGAGTATGGCCTGATCGCTTTGCGGATCAACAAGATATGTCATGGTGCATTTGAGGTGGAGAATGTTCATGTCTGCCGAGAGGACATAGCCGTCCACTCCTGGCTTCAGAACCGGGGGAACAGCTTCGTCGGGAGCACCAGGCTTGAACATGAAGGAACTGCTGTCGAGCTGGCGTGTCCTGGTCACCTCGTATATTTCAGTCTGCTCTATCGGATATGGAAAAGTGAGATGCAGGCCTGTTCCTGTTATCTTTCTCACATCGCCAAATCTGAAGATGACAGCCTTTTCGTGTTGTTTCACTATGACAAAGGACTGTGCTGCAACAATAATGATCATTGCGATCACTAGGATGTAAATCCAGAGGAAGCCAAGGCGCAACGATTTAGCGAGAGCTTCCATGCCCTCGCGATTCTCGTCCCTTCGCAGATGCGGTGTGTGTTCCTTGATTTCCATAGATCTCTACTTCTTCTGTGGTCCCTGTTCCACGCCGATTGTCTCCAACGGTTTTCCCGAGAGCAGATCGAATGGTGGAGTATTTTTATCTATCACTATTGTAGTCTTTGTCCTCATGGAATCTTCAAGTGCCTGAAGTTTTCTCAGGAAGAGCGCGAACTTCGGATATTTGTTGTATATGTCGAGGTATTCAAAGGCTTTTGTGTCGGCTTCACCTCTGATTTTGACGGCCTGCGCCTCGGCTTCAGCTATTATCTTGTTCTTCTCGAGATTTGCGTCCCTCTTAACCTTTTCGGCCTCTTTTTTCCCATCCTCGCTTATTTTTACGACCATCGTCATTCTTTCGGACTTCATTCTTACGAAGACCGACTCGGTGGTATCCTCCGGAAGTTCTATCCTGTCAAATCCGAACAGGGAAACGTTGATCCCGAATTCATTTTTTGCCTCGGATGCGATCTGACCAAGAATTCTCTCCTCGATGGCGGCTATTCCGCTCCTGTTCTGCAAGGAGGAATTGTTCTGGATGCTAAGTATGTCGGAGAGCCCGTATTCCGCAAGATTTGTGCCGAGATATTTCGAGACCAGTGTGGAAATTGCTTTTTCCCCGCCGGTGACGGTAACTCCGATCTTGTTCTTGTAGATGCCGACATCTTCAATAGACCACACGGAAAAGACCTTGACAATGAGGTTTGTCTTGCCTTTTATCTGGAACTCCATATAGGGAGACTGGAAAAGCTGATTTCTCTTGTCGAAGACATAAGCCTTCTGGATGGGCCATGGCGCCTTCATGTGCAGTCCGGGGGCGGCAACTGTCTTCACCGGTTTCTCGAAAGTTGTAAGGACAGCCGCCTCTGTGACTCTGACCTGATAAAAGCAGGTCTGGACGATGAAGATCAAGATCAGCGCCGCCACTAAGAATATCATTTTCTTGAATGCCGAATTTCCGTTGTTTTCCTGTTTCATTTTCATTTCTCCATATTTTCCGGGGACACCATGTCGAGCAATTCGGGTGTCACCACATTTTTAAGGTCGAAAGACAGTACCTGGTCGTCCGCATCCACTGTCACAACAATTTTTGAAGGACGCTGAAGACCTTTCACAAGCCTGTCGAGGTATGAGGTCGTCGAATATATTTCGCCATATTTTTTCAGGAGCTCATACTTGGAATTGAAGACTTCAGATTCGGCCCGCGCCGAGCTTGTCCTTGATATCTTATATGTCTCCGCCTCAGTCAGCAGAATTTTTGCGCGTGTATTCGATTCCGGAATGACTTTGTTGCTGTAACTTTCGGCATCGTAGACGGCGGTTCTTCTGTTTTGTTCGGCAATCATTGTCATCTGGAATGCACGTACTGTTTCCCCTTTTGTCGGCGGCTGTATTCTCGTGAGAGCCACATCTACAACCTTCACGCCAAGCCCGACTTTCTCGGAATCCCTGTTGAGTTTCGCCGCTATTTCATTCTCAATAAACAGAGTGTTTCCACCGATAAGCGTTATGCCGTCGCAGGAAGACATATACGAGGTGAGACTATGGGCAAGGAGCTGCTTGAAAATCTTGTCGGCATCAACATTCTTATACATGTAGTCGGAAGAGTTGTCAATAAGATACTGGACGGCGACTTCGACTCCGACCAGATTTACAACAGCCAGCTTGGGCTCATCCTGATTGTCTGTTTCAGTCTTTCTGGGGTTGACCGTGAGATACAGCGGGGCGTCGTCTGGCAGAGACGACCACAGGTAGTTTTCGGTGGAGACGGAAGGTTTTAAAATATCCTGGCGCAGTGATTCTGAATCGAGAAAAAACACCTTGTCAGCATCAACATAATATATTTTCTCCAGCGGCCATGGCAGTTTTAAATGCAGTCCGGGAGTCTGCTCGCCGCGGACGGGCTCGCCAAGCCTCTCAACAAATCCTCTTTTCTGGGCTGGGACGACGGCGATCGAGGAAAGAAGAAGAAGGCATACTATCTGAAATACGATGAGCGGGATTATTGTCCTGAAGAAAAATGACGCGAATCTCTCAGGTGAAACTCTGATGCCGAACTGATATTCGAGCATTTCATTTACAGCCTCCCATACGCCTTCCGGCTGGACAAAGAGCCCTGCGATGCGGCTTTCATAGACGGGCGGAAGATTCCGGCTTTTTTCGCGTGGACGGTAGAAAAACAGGACAAGCCCGAAGAAATGGTCCAGACAGAACGCGGAAAGGATGATCATCCCACAATAGAGGAGGAACGGATCAGGGTTTCTGAACTTCCAGCTTTCGCTTCTTATAGCAAGAAACGCCGCGACAAACGCTCCTATCGCAAGTAACGTGAAAAGTGCGGCGAAGACTGTCAGCGCGGAAGGTGCCCGGAGCTGCCTGCGTCCGCCAGTGTATGCCAGCCCGACAGAATATTTGCCAAGGATGAAAAGGATGAATGCGAAGACACCGGCGGCAAATAAAATTCCTATGCGGAATGATGGTGATTCGAGAGGACTGCGAACAGAATCTGGCAGTCTTCCCTGCAGGAATAGGACACTGGCCGCTTCGGCGGCGACAAGAATCATGACAGCCGCGGGGACAATATATTTTTCATACTGCTCAAGTGTCCTGTTTTTATCTCCGAAGGCGATCTTGTCCTCGGAAAAGATGTCTCCTTTTCCACTTTTTATCTTCTCATTGTTCTCCGTCTCCTCGGCGGCGAGCCTCTCGAGCCTGCCATGCAACCAGGCGACAAGCGAGACAAACAAGGCAAGCGCGGAAAAAATGGCAAGCGGGAGAACCCCCTGAGAACCTATCCGATATGAAAGGAAATATGCGGCAAGACCTGACAACAGGCATGCGGCCGACAGCATCAGCGCGGTCTGCTCGGTCAGTCTCGACTTACTGCTATATGACTGCAAATTCAAAAATCTTTTCTCTTGTTTTTCTTAAAGTTGAACTCTAAAGTCAAAAACCTGTTTTTGAACTTGTAGTATAACCCAATTCTGTTTTTTTTCAACACCACATCAAAATACATCAGATATAGGAAATTAAATCTGTTCCCTTTTTGCTATAGGTTTTCTGAGTTTCAGTAAAAAACCCCGTCCAAAGGGCGGGGCATTGTTTAATCCCCCCAGAGAGGGGTAGTACGCTTACCCCAGAGGGGCAAGCGAGTCGTCCCGCAATTCAGGTGTTTAGTTAAATTTTAACTGGAGTTGTTCTTGTATACGTTCTTTCTTTTCTTGGTACTTAACGTACTTACGGATCATCTCGGCATCAAGCCCAACAGTATCGTCGCAATATCCTGGTGCCCAGAAATGATTGCCCCAATACTTTTTGATACGAAGTTCGCTAAACATACTGAAAACTCTTATCGCACTACGCCCCTTAACCTTGCCAACAAAATCAGAAATCGACAACTTGGGAGGGATCATGGCGATCAAATGCACATGATCCAACTGCATGTTCAATTCCACGACTTCGCTGTTTGTCTGCTCGGTAAACATCTGAATGCAAATCTTGGCCTCATGACCAACTTGTCCATCCAAAACTCGATATCGATATTTTGGAACCCAAACAAGATGATATTGGCAATGCCACAATGTATGTGTTAGTTTACGAAATCTGCTCATTGCTACTTCCTTTCTCCTGGTCGCGGGAACGACTGGAGTTAAAGTCGTAGTGAGCAGTCATTTCGGCAAAGCCTCATAACTATGACCCCGTCCAAAGAACGGGGATTTTTAGGATGCATTAAATAGGAAGAATGGGATTTATGAGACGAGACAGATTGAATAATTACCCTATCGCCCATTTCTTTGTTGTTCTCTCGCCCGTAGACGGGCGCTGGCCATGCGTTCGCGGAGGCCACCCTGCCTGAGAAAATCTTTCTCCAGACGGCGAAGCTGCTGGTCAACAAGATAGTTGGCCTGATGAATAAGGCAGATTGCGATGTTGGCGACGACTTCCGGCGGGCGGGTCTCCACAAATGCGCGGTAGTCCTCGTAGGTCTGTGGGATCTTTCGTCCCAGCTTGCGGACATATTGCGCCTCTTTGGAATCCTTGTTATTAAGAATTGGCAAAATTTTTCCCTTGCAATTTCTGCAAAAGCCGTTAAGATTGTTTTTTCGATGTAAAACCGGGATTTTCCGATGCATATTTTATTTGTTTGTTCAGGGAACACCTGCAGGAGCCCGATGGCGGAAGCCTACTTCCGACATCTTGCCGAAAAGGCGAAGCTCCGCGGCGTGACCGTGTCGTCCGCGGGAACTTTCACCAGCTCCGGAACTGGAGCGTCGCAGGCATCCATTGCGGTGATGAAAAAATACGGAATAGATATTTCAACTCACAAATCATCCTCGCTTGGCGCGGATATCATAGGAAAGGCCGATCTGATTGTCGCCATGACACAGGCACACAGGATTCACGTCGGCTCGATTGACTCGTCGGCACTCAGAAAGACCCGGCTTCTTCTCGAATATGCAGACAGGATTGGGGAGGACATCTCCGATCCTTTCGGGACGGACAAGAATGTCTATTCCCTCTGTTTCGAGGAGATGAAACCTGCACTCGACAATCTTTTTCTTGACATAAAAAATAAAACGAAAGGAAGAAATAAATGAGTTACATAAAGGACTGGTTCGGGGGACAAACAAGAATCGGAGTCGGCTCGGATCATGGCGGATTCGAATTCAAGGGCAAGATCATCGCGCATCTCATCGGAAAAGGGCTGAAGCCGGTGGACTTTGGCCCGTTCTCTCTTGAGCCCGAGGATGATTACTCGGATTTTGCCGGAAAACTTGCTTTCGATCTGTCGAAGGGGCTGATTGACTGCGGGATTCTAATCTGCAGATCAGGAGTCGGGATGTCTGTTAACGCCAACAGGTTCCACAATGTGAGGGCGGCCGTCGCGTATGATGCGAAAACCGCAAAATCATCCAGAAATCACAACTGCTCGAACATACTCATCCTCGCCGGGGACTGCACTGACTACGCGAAGGCCGAGGAAATCATTTCGGCCTGGCTGGCGACTCCATTCAGCAGAGAGGAACGGCATCTCAGGAGACTCGAGAAGATAGAGCAAAATTCCTGCGACGAGATTTCTGCAATTCGGCACACCGACCCGGAGATGGCCGCTATGCTCGACAGTGAAAAGAAACGGCAGGACGAGGGGATCGAACTTATCGCGTCGGAAAACTTTGCGAGTTGCGCTATCAGGGCGGCGCAGGGGACAGTCCTCACCAACAAGTATGCAGAAGGCTACCCAGGCAAGCGCTATTACAACGGATGCGAATTTGTTGACGAGGTGGAATCATGCGCCATATCGAGGGCGTGCAAACTTTTCGGTGCCGAAGCTGCGAATGTCCAGGCGCACTCGGGAAGCCAGGCCAACATGGCCGCATATTTCGCACTGATCAATCCCGGCGACACTGTCCTTGCAATGGATCTCGCGCATGGCGGGCATCTTACTCACGGGCATCCCATGAATTTCAGCGGCATGCTCTACAAGATTGTGGCGTATGGAGTTGATCGCGAGACGGAAATGCTTGACTACGAGAACATAAGAAAACTGGCAGAAGAAAATAAACCAAAACTGATCATGGTAGGGGCCAGCGCATATCCGAGAACCATTGATTTTGCAAAATTCAAGGAAATAGCGGACATGGTCGGGGCGAAACTTGTAGTTGACATGGCGCATATCGCGGGGCTCGTGGCGGCAGGAGAACATCCCAGCCCGGTTCCTTTCGCCGACATAGTCACTTCGACCACGCACAAGACACTCAGAGGGCCGCGGTCCGGGCTTATTGTCTGCAAGGAGGAACACATAAAAGCGGTGAACTCCAAAATATTCCCCGGGCTCCAGGGTGGCCCAATGATGCACACGATCGCGGCAAAGGCGATATGCTTCCAGGAGGCGATGTCCGACGAATTCAAGACATACCAGAGACAGGTCAGGAAAAATGCGGCAAAACTCGCATCGGAACTGACGAATCTGGGCTTCAGAATCGTGTCCGGTGGAACGGACAACCATCTGATGCTCGTTGATCTCAGGCCGAAGAAAACGACCGGGAAAATCGCGGCGGCTGTCCTTGACAAGGCCAAGATAACAGTCAACAAGAACATGATTCCTTTTGATCCGGAGAAACCTTTCGTGACGAGCGGAATAAGGGTTGGAAGCCCGGCCGTGACGACACGGGGGATGAAGGAGAAGGAAATGGGGTTGATTGCCGATTGGATCGAAAGGGCTGTTTCAAATCCTGAGAACGATAAGATCCTCGGTGAAATCGCGGCGGAAGTGACTGAATTGACGAGGAATTTCCCCCTCCCGAGATTTCTGTGAGCGAGGAGAGGAAAGAGGGCGTCCCGCCCTGCGGTAGGAGGAAAGAAATGGGAATTATGGGAGAAATGCGAATTATGGAAGCAAGAAGGCAACAAGAGAGAGGTTATATACTTCCCATGCTTCCCATAACTCCCATATCTTCAGTTCTTAGGAATAGTGGAAGAAGCAATTTAGCAAAAGGGGCCAATGGCTGACCAGGATGTTTTTAGAGAAACCGCTTTCCCTGATATGGAGGAAAGATTTTTCACAATATGTTCCCTGATCGGGATTTTCGCATCATTCCTCGCTGCAGGACTTCTTCGTTCTTTCTTTCCCGCAGAAAGCATTTTCTTCATTTTCGTCCTTCCTCAGATTATGACAATGGGGTTTATTCTTGTGACAGCCTACTTCTTCAGAAAGGAAGGCGAGTGGATTTTCATTTTTCCGCTTCTCATTGAAAAACCGCTCGGCTTCAATTTCAAAGATGCGATTTGCGCCGAAATGATCATTTTCCCGCTGGTGACGCTTATGACTCTGTTCACTATTTTTTGCGCTCAAAAAGTCGGAGTTGAACTGAAAGATCCATACATACTAACCGTAATCAAGTCTAGCGATTTATACGGGAAAGTCATAATTTTCATTTCAGTGGCGGTGTTAGCCCCGTTGGTCGAGGAAGTCATGTTCAGGAATGTCCTGTTTCATTTCTTCAACAAGCTTATGAGCCGGGGAGTTTTCCTTTCTGCCGTGCTGACTTCGCTGATTTTCGCGCTGATGCATGGGGAATGGTATTTCATCCCAGGTCTTTTCATTCTCGGAATGAGCTTCCAGCTTCTTATGATCCGCAGGAAATCGCTGACATCTTCCATCCTCATGCATTCCATGCACAATACGATCTCGGTCGGGCTCATGATCCTATTTAATTAACCGGCTATGCCGGGGTTTAGGGTTTAGGGTAATTTGGAAAAAACTGAATAACCAATATCGAACCCCACTTCGCACTTGAACTTAACCGGCTGCGCCGGGACTTATGTAGCCGCCTCCATGTTGGAGGCGACACGGCCAACATGGCCGTGGCTACAAGTTTCAAGCCATACGGCATTCCTTCGAAAAATACAATTTCCTATACGATCGAGCTACGAGGGGCAGGCACGGAATTTCCAATGATGAAGGAATGTTAATGGCAAGAATGGGAGAGAGAAGGCAATAGAATATATAAGTCTCATTAAATTTAATAAATATATAAAAAAAACCTTGAAATAACATAAAATGAAGGTATATAATAATGAACAGCTTTATGGATTTATATGGGCTATTTGAGGGAGTCAAATAAAATTTAACGAATAAAATAATATATTACAGGAGGTAGTTATGAAAGGGTTCAAGAGTATGTTCTCCCAGGCTCTCATAGGCTTGGAGCACGTTTCCAAAGCGGATCTTATGATAAATTTAAAAAATATAAGGAGACCCAAAGTGAGTATTCATCCCCCCAATAAACTGCTCGCCTCCCTTTTTATAGCTGCAACCGCTTTGCTGTTGACAGCCAGCAATGCGATGGCCGTCCCTCTAATTTCGACAGACACAACTACTTTGACCGCAACCTGCGAGGAGGGAACAAATCCAGCAACCGCTACCACTTTTACGGTGAGAAATGGTGGTACAGGTGCCAATCCGTTACTTTATACGTTCGTTATGGGGACTTATAATGGGGGAGGGAACTGGGGAACAACTGCTACGGTCAACATAAGTCCCAGTAGTGGTTCCTCCGCAGAAGGAGCTACAGCAACGACTCACACAGTTAATTTCAATAATGTTAATACCTTGTCAGCAGGAATTTACTCCGTAGTAATAACAGTAACGGATAACGGTAGCGTGGCCCCACCAGTTCCAGCAACTTCAGACATAACTTTAACCTTGACTGTTACCGACCCATCGAAAGCGGATATAGCAAGTTTAACATCTCTTCAGAATCCTAATGGGGATAATGTCTGGTATGCTGCTGTAGGACAAAATCCGATGCAAGGACCTCCACCTACGACTTTTACCACTAAAACATTCACAATCAATAATATCAACGCGGCTGCACCCACTGTCGGTGACAGCTTGAATTATACAGTGTCGATAGCTTATTCTGCTGGTGGTAGCAACTGGATATCCTGTTCCCCTGCATCCGGTACAATTATAGGAGGTGGAAGCCAAATTGTAACTGTGACCTACGACACCACGCTCCTGCCCGTGAGTGCTAGTCCCTACACGGCTACCATCACAGTGACAAACACTGATGATCCAACGAATGCACCCTATATTATGACACGAGTTCATGTTGGAGAGCAAGTACTCAACTACCCAGACAATGGCTGTCTGGTGTCGGGAAACGTGGAATTATTTGTCCCATGGGCGGGGAACGGCAGCTATACTGATCAGATTGCCAATGATATAGGTCAGAATCTTGTTTTCCCACCCGCTGTCCCCCTAGACCAGGGGCCAAATGTTTTTACTGTGGTTAATGGGGGAACTGCCCCTGTTACTTATTCTGTGCCGGTCACATACAATAACCCAGGTTATATCAATTGGCTGTCGGTAGGAATTCTTCCTAGCGTAATTTATTATGACTCCGCCAACACGGGTTTAACCTCCACTATAACATTGACAACATCAGCCTGTCAAAAGTTTTTCCCTACCGGAACTTATACAGCAACTATAAATTTCACCTATGGCTCCACTATAACTCCTATTACTGTTGTTCTTCGTGTCGGCCCAAAAATCTATATTGACAATAACATTACCACCTATCTCAATGAAGACAGAGTCGTCAGAGCGGATAATGGTCCGACTATCAATTTGCCAGCGATTGGTGTGAATGAATCGCCAGCCCCTACTACCTTCAATATCTATCTGCCTGGGGATTCAGCTCCGACTGGTGCAATCTGGGCCTGGCAGAAATACGTCAACTATTGCCCACCAAACGTCGGGCCGCGCTACCGCACTTTAGGGGATGCATTATCAGAGGTCATTGTGACTGCTGGAGTTAACTCCAACTACCTTGAATATTCAATTCAGCGTGGTGGTTATAACAGCGGTACCTGGATGAGCGTTGACGTGGATAAAGGCATACTGACTTCTCCTAATGACACCGTGCCCGTCACGATCACCTATGACACCACCAATCTGGCGGCCGGAAGCTATGTAGGCTATATTTTGGTCAATGGAAAGGATTGGAGCGGAAATAAGGCGGCAAACAGTTGCTTTGATATTACCACCCTAAATTTAGCCAATCCTGCCTCTGGCATAACTACCGACCCTATGTGGGACGGTAATTACATAAAAGTTAATCTGACGGTTAACCCGCCCACCATCGCTGTAGATGAAGCGACACAGACCATCATTGTTTCCCAGGGCAGTCTCCCAGGAACGCAAACCTTTAAAGTCTGGAACGAGTTTGCCTGGGGCACCCTCGAATACTCGCTTTCAACAGTATATCTGACTGGACAGCCAGGATGGTTGACTGTCAGCGACAGCGATCCCAATCATACGTCAAAGGATGAGAATAACAAAAACACCATAACGATCGGCTATAACACCTCCGGCCTGAAAGTTGGGACACATAAGGCAAATATTGTAATAACTTCTCCTAACGCCTCAAACTCGCCATTCCTCGTCAACGTTGAACTTATTGTAACCGGCCCCATAATCGCGACGAACAGAATAGAACTACACCCGTCATGTATTATTGGCAAAACACCTAGTGACGAGCTAACATTCAATGTATGGAATGCTGGGCAGACAGGAAGCACTCTCAATTTCTCCGTTACCGCCACTTCCGAAGATGAATGGCTTTCTGTCACTCCTACTACTGGCTCCTCCGCTAATCCTGCCGGGACACCTGTCGTGGTACCTGTCACTGTCAATTATGCTACCACAAAACTGCTCTCTGGAGTCTATAACGGAACGATAACGATAACGAATACGGATGATGGATCAACAGTGGATATTCCAGTTACATTGACAGTCATTGCTCCTCAGATCGCCACCAACCTTACGACGATCAATCGGACTATAAATTATGGTGGTACACCTTCTCCTGCAACCAACACTTTCAATGTATGGAACAGCAATATTGCAGAGACAACAGGTGGAGACCCAACTATCCTTAATTTCAGTATTTCAACAGAGGCGACCTGGCTTTCTGTACTTCCTGCTTCTGGAACTTCAACAGGACCTGCTGATCAGCAGACTATCACCATTACCTACGCAAACACCGCAACATTGTCCCCCGGCATTCATACTGCGATATTGACAATAACTGACCCCAAAGCCTCGAATAATCCGCAGACGGTCACGGTCAACCTCAGTGTGAACGGGCCTAATATAGTGCTGTATCCCACTGAATTAAGTCCAACCTGGAACAAGGGGTACACGACCCAGGCGAACCTGCCGAACTCTTCTAAAATTTTCACTATAACCAATGATGGCGGGGTTGCTTGCAATTTTACTATTTCTGACAATGCTGCCTGGATGCAGTGCAACACGGCATCGCTGACAGCCTTGGCAGCAGGAGCAACATCTGCAAACATCGAAGTTATATATGATCTCACAAGCCTGACAGCGGCGGCTTCCCCATATACAGGCGTGATCACGGTTACGAACACCACGATTGGCGCTACCGCCACAATCCTGGTGACATTAACGGTTAACCAGCCCGTTATAGCACATTCAGTTTGCGCCACTCAGAGTAAACCTTATGGAGCAGCCAATTCCACGCAGACCGTGAACCTGTGGAACTCGAATAACAGCGGTACGATTTTAAAATATCAGATTACAGATGATGCCACCTGGCTGACGGTTACAGATTCGGACTCCCCCAATTTTAATTCAACCGGCCCCGGGGATGTAAACACATTGACTCTGACTTACAATGTTTCATCCATGGCACCCGGCACTTATAATGCAACAGTGACCATAACCGATCCAAATGCCGTAAATTCCCCGACATTAATACCTGTTACTCTCATTATAGTTCCACATAGCGTAGTCTTAGACAGAAGCCAGATGAATGTAATTTGTGAAAAAGGGGGAGCCGTTCCGGCACAGCAATCCTTCTCTATTACCAACAATGGCATCAGCGCATACGACTATACTGTTGCGTCTAATGTGAACTGGCTCACGCTAAGTTCCGCTGGTGGCAATCTTACGGCCAGCACGTCAGTGACAGTAGATGTAAACTTTCCGAATGCGCCTACCCTTCCGGCCGGAATATACAATGGCATAATAACTGTCACCGCTGCAGACGGTACCGCCAAGACCATAGTGGTGACGCTGACGGTTTATGCTCCCACGATAGCCTTCAGCCCGGTCATTCCGTTGACGGCCAGCACAACAGTGGGATATGTTCCCACGCCAGCAACCCTGAGCTTTGACCTCTGGAACTCGGACAGCTCCGGCGAGACGACCCTTAACTACACGTTGAGCAAGAACGTTGACTGGATAGACGACTTCACACCCAATACCGGAACCTCCACTGGGCCCGGAGATCGCAAAACAATCACGGTCACCTTCAACAATGGTGTCAAGTCTCTGTCCGTGGGATCCCATACGGCCACTATAACAATAGCAGACCCGCACGCCTCCAATACGCCTCAGACTGTCACTGTGACGCTTACGGTTGGCCAGGCGTCTGTCGTCATGACACCTCCTGCACTGACGGTGGATTGCGCCCTCGGCGGAGTTGTCACAGTCCCCGCTACTCTTACAATCCATATGAACAACAACGGCAGCAATCAGTTCAGCTACCATCTGACGGACAATACCAACTGGCTAAGTTGCGACAACGGCACCGTCAACCCCACCTTTGGCACCATAGCCGCCAACGGATCCCAGACCATAACTGTTTCTTTCGACAATACCGAAAACCTTACGGCCGGAGTCCATATTGGAACCATAACGCTGACCGACGATGCAAATGGAATTGCCGCTGCAACCGCAACCGTGACTCTGACGGTACATGATGCCGACATCGGTGTCAGCCCAGTGGCAATCGTGCAGAGCACTCTTTTCGGAACGGATGCAGCAGATCAGACCTTCGAAGTCTGGAACGCCGACCAGTCTGGATTCACGACGCTGAACTACACTGTGTCCGAGAACTCGAACTGGTTCTCCCTTTCCTCTTCCAGCGGCAGTTCCGCAGGCCCGGGGGTCAGGAACACCATCACCATCGATTATACCACGGCCGCGCTTGCCGTGGGGACATATTCCGGCAGCATTATAATATCGGATCCGAAAGCCTCCATTCCGTCCGTGACGATTCCCGTTTCCTTGACGGTTGTTGGAGCGGACATCATTATGAGCACCGCAACATTGGCTCCCGAATGCGAGGTCGGCGAAGTATTCGACCCCCTCAACCCCATCCCCGCCGACCAGACTTTCACTATCCGCAATGGCAGTCCGACGGCTGCTCTTAACTACAGCGTGAGCAGCGATGTCGCCTGGATTACATCGATACTTCCAGGGGGTGCCGCCCCTCTTGCCCCTGATGCCACCATCACCCAGACGGTCAAATATAATCCGGTCGGTCTTGCGGCTGGAATATACAATGGCACTATTACAGTGAAAAGCACCAACGACGGCACCACCAAGACCATAGCGGTGACGCTGACGGTACATGCGCCCACGATAGCCACCAGTGCCAGCGCGTTGGCGGTCAACACCACCGTAGGATATGTTCCGACACCGGCTACGCTGGCCTTCGACCTCTGGAATTCTGACAGCCCGGCAACAGGGTTCAAGACGACCCTTAATTACACGTTGAGCAAGAACGTTGACTGGATAACGGTTACAGACTCGGATGCCGGGCACAGCTCGACCGGGCCTTTGGATCACAACACGATTACGATCACCTTCAACAATGGTGTCAAGTCTTTGCCCGTGGGATCCTATCCGGCCACTATAACGATAGCGGATCCGCATGCCACCAATACGCCTCAGACTGTCACCGTGACGCTTACGGTCTCCAACGCCAGCGTCCAGGTCAATCCTATTACTCTGATTGCCAAATGTGAAAAGGGTTTTACCCCGCCTGCGGATAGTTTCACTATAGCCAATAACGGTATCAGTGCCTATAGTTACCAAGTAGCGGAGAGCATTGATTGGCTTATCTGTTCACCGACCAGTGGTACCATCCCTGCAACAACTTCTGCCACAATTGCTGTGACCTACATGGACACGGCCGCCAAGGCACCTGGCAGCTACAATGGCATAATTACCGTAATTAATGAAGTTGACGGTTCTACCACCGCTACTATTTCCGTTACTCTGACAATCTATCAGCCAGTTATCGCGAAAGATGTGGATAAACTGGCCTTGGCCGTAGACTACGGTCCCCTGGCACCGGACGCAACCCAGACCTTCAACGTCTGGAACAGCGGCAACAGTGTAACTACCCTTGACTTTCTAGTTACAGACGATGCCGACTGGCTTACTCTTAGTCCTACCAGTGGCAGTTCGACTGGAGTAACCGATAAAGTACTGATCACGGCTACCTACCATACCAGCTCACTTCAGGCTGGAACCTACACAGCCACGATAACGATCAGAGATTTGAATGCCAATCCACAAACAGTGACTATCCCGGTTACTTTTGAGGTCAAAGGCGCTACCATTGTACTCAACCCAACCGAACTTTTCCCGACATGCAGCCATGGAACCAATCCACCAGCCGACACCTTTACCATCACCAATCAGGCTGGTTCTCCGCAAACCCTTACCTACAGTATAGCAGACGATGTGGATTGGCTTTCATGCCTGCCGGTCAACGGCGGACCTCTGGCAGCCGGTGCATCCAGCACTATTACGATTTCCTACACGACCGCCGGGCTCGCAACCGGAATTCATACCGGAATTATCACTGTCACAGATGACCTGACGGGAAAGACTAAAACGGTCACGGTCACTCTGGCTGTTTCTACCCCGGTTATTGCCACCAATAGGAAAGTAGTCAACCAGGCATGCGACTTTGGAAGCGGAAATCCTGCCCCCTTGAATCTTTCCATCTGGAATGCCAATTCCGATTCCAGGCTGAATTATGCAACTTCTGCCGATGCGACCTGGCTGACATTAAGCGGTGACACAGTCGGGATTTCCACTGGTCCGACCGAACAAAAAACTCTCACTATGAGTTTTAATGTCACTGGTCTGGTATCCGGAACGCATTCCGTAAATTTGATTATAACCGATCCCCTGGCCAGCAATTCACCAATGTTGATTCCCGTGAATCTGACGATAAACCCACCGACCATGGAAGTTACCAGCCCGAATGGGGGAGAGGAATGGGCCTGGGGAAGTCGTCAGGAAATAACTTGGAACTCGAACGCTGGCGGAACGGTAAGGATCGAACTATACAAACTCAACGTGAAGGTCATAACCATAGCTGATGACGTTGACAACAGCGCAGCCAGCAGCATTTACAACTGGATCGTCCCTCAAACAGTTGAACCGGGGATAGACTACACAGTCAGAGTAATCAGCAAAGAAAACCCCACATCCTGGGATGAAAGTAATGCGTATTTTGAAATTACAGAAGGTAACTACATTATCGTGACTAGCCCAGTCGGTGGCGAAACCTGGCTCACTAATACGCCATACGACATCACCTGGGATACAAATCTGGCTGCTGGCACAGTGACTATTGCCTATTCCGCCGACAATGGAGCTAATTGGACCAATATAACAACAGGAGTTGTTCCTGTAACTGACTGCATCTATACCTGGACCACTCCAGTGGTTACAGGGTTAGAATATCTTATACGTGTGACCAGTGATGCGGGAGGACCGGTAGTCGCCGGACGTAGCAACAATGTATTTACTATTGCCAACCCATCCATAGTAGTCACATCTCCGAACGGTGGCGAAGTATGGGGAGAACAGGATGTCAGGGACATTACCTGGACTTCCAATGCTAGTGGAACGGTTAATATAGACTTATATGAAGGCGGGGTACCTAAACAAAACATAGTTAGTGGTGTTGAAAACAATGGTACCTATGCATGGACCACACCGGCAGGTGTTTACGGTAATACGTTCACGGTAAAGATAACCAGTGTTGAAACTCCTGCCGTTTTCGGGCAAAGTGCTGGTAACTTCACACTGGCAGCCCAGTCAATTGTTATCACGTCGCCGAATGGTGGCGAGGTGTGGAAAACCGGCGACTTACGCAATATAACATGGACAAGCAATCTCTCTCAGAATGTAAGAATTGGACTTTACAAAGCTGGCTTGCTAAATTATACCATATCAACCAGCACTAATAATGATGGCACATACAATTGGACTATTCCCATTAAACAGCTGGCTGGAACGGATTACAGCGTTCGGATTAGTAATCTCACAGGTACTCTGTACGATGAGAGTGCGAACGTCTTCACCATAAATAAAGTTGACATTCTGCGTCTGACTTCGCCGGTCGGCACTGAAACATGGGCGCTCGGGACGACCAGGAATATTACCTGGGATACAAATCTTGTACCCGCTGGCAATATAAGCATTCAACTTTATAAGGGGGCTGTATCCAAGGGATATATTTCCGCCTCGACTGCCAATAACGGGTCTTTCTCTTGGGCAATACCGAATTCTCCGACACTTGTGGTGGGAGCTGACTACAAGATCAAGATTGCCAGCACTACTTCTGGACTTATCAACAACACCAGCGGGTATTTTAGGCTGGTAGATCCGAGCAATGTCCCGGCTATTACTCTGACAACTCCTGTAGGCGGCGAGGAATGGGCCACCGGCTCCAAGCACCTAATTAAGTGGGAATCCGTGCTTGGTGGCACAGTGAAGATTGATCTGTTTAAAAACTATAACAAGGTCATAGAGTTGCTCCCTTTCTCAGGATTCAGGGTTTCCGGTGATGTCAGCGATAATTTTGCAAACGGCGACACGATATTGCTTGCCGGCTCCACAGAAAAGACAGGATACTATACCATTGCTCCCAATGGTGTGGTTGTAGTTAAAAATGCGATCACAGGGTTGGATCAGGTGGCGAAGACCTTCACCATTACTGGCACTTATCTAGCCGATCCAGGCCAGAAACTTGTTGTCGTAGATTCGGCATCTGTTCCAGGCAATAATGGAACATACACAATAGTTTCCATCGCCGGTAGTACGATTACAGTGCTGGAAGACATTCCCAGCATGAATGTCAGCGGTAACGTTGTCAGAACAGATATCAACGTTGTAGAACAATACTATAACACTATTCTTGATGGTTACATTTGCAAATTTGATAGTACCTTGATTGCAGATGTCAGCAATACAGCCGCTTCCAGTTCCTATAATTGGACGGTTCCTATCGATCAGATTGGGCAAGGGTATGGGATTGCGGTAACTAGCAATCTGGATCCCAAGTGGATGGATGTCAGCCCGGTACCGTTTGAAATCATCACTGGCGATTATATTATACTTAATTCTCCGAATGGTGGTGAGGAATGGATCACAAATACCGAATATGAAATCAATTGGCAGACAAATTTGGGCGGAACTGTCAACATCGAGTACACCACAGACTACTCGGAAGTAGACCCAGTTGCATGGATTCCGATTGAGGCAGAAGCACCCAATATTGGAACATATCCATGGACGACACCTGATGTCAACAGTAGCAAATATAGAGTAAGGATCACAAGCAATGTAAGGATCACAAGCAATTTAGACACCACCATAAGCGACTATAGCGATACGGACTTCACAATATCCGTAGTCACTTATACTGTCACCTTTAACGCAGGTGCTGGAGGAACACTGGACGGCGGAGAAACAAAAATAGTTCAACACATTGAGAGCGGTGCCGACTGCGGACCTATTACTGCAACTGCCGATCCTGGATATCATTTTGTGAACTGGACAGGTTCCGTTACGAGCACGCTAAATACGTTGGCGATAACTAACGTCACACAGGACATGGAAGTGACAGCCAATTTCTCCAATCTATATACTGTCACCTTCACTGCAGGTGTTGGAGGAACGCTTATAGGCGGAAGCCCGCAGAGCCAGTCAGTCTCGTTCGGAATGCCCTGCACACCGGTGGAGGCGATCACTTTCACAGGCTATAGCTTCCTTGGATGGTCCGGAGACGTGGACAGCACAGTCAATCCTCTCACCGTAATCGATGTTGAAAAAGAGATGAATATCATAGCCAATTTCAGCGCGGCAAAACTTAATATGATAATGGCCGTTACACCGGCGGATTCAGGAGCAACTACCCCCGCCGCTGGAACTACAACTATTGTAAATTATGGCGAAGCCAATGCAATAACTGCAACTGCCACTACCGGATACATATTCTTAAATTGGACTGCTGATCCTGCTAAAAATGTTACGTTTGAAAATGCTTCTGCCGCTGCGACGACCGCTACACTGATTGGATCGGCCACCATAACCGCGACATTCAAAACTCCTTCGAACAAGCCTCACGTTCTGACAGTGATTAATGGAACGGGAAGCGGTGTATATATGGAGGGCAGTGGCAGTATTCCGGTAACCGCCAACGCCCCGCCGGCAGGCAAGATCTTCGATAAGTGGACGGGTGACACAGATTACGTGAGCGCCATCTATTCGATGGTAGCATATGTCACCTTGCCGACCAACCCTCTTTCGGTGACAATCACAGCCACCTACAAGAATGCAACTCTCCAGGCAAATGCTATCGATGGTGTATTCTCCGCTCAGACATATGACCTTATCGTGGTAGGTGGACAGGGCTCTGGCAGTTACGCAGGAGGAACGGTTGTGGAAGTTTCGGCGAATACTCCAGCCGCAGGAAAGGTCTTTTCTGGATGGACGGGGGATGATCTCACCGGCATCTATTCGGTATATTCGAGAACCACAATGTTCACTATGCCCGAAAATACCGTGATGATAACCGCCACTTACGTCGATGAATCCGCAGACACATACACCTTGACAATAAATGGGGGGACTGGTACGGGGTCATATACTGCCGGAACACAAATTCCGATCGTTGCCGCGTCGCTCCCTCCCACTGACACCAAGATATTTGACAAGTGGACCGGAGATGTGATGTATCTTGACAACCCATTCAGCGAAAATGCGGTCGTCACGATGGCAGGGAAACACATAATCCTCACTGCCAATTACGCATATCCTCAAAGTTTTGGGTTCCTAGTCGCATTCGGTTCCGTCGTACAACTTGAAACTCAAGATGTTGCACCAACCGTTACCACTTATGATGCCAGGACGAAAGCCAAGGCATACACCGTTATAAATAAGGGAACGGCATCCCCCAAGGTCATTGTGTCGCCAAACTTCGGGTCAATTCAATGCCAATGGAACAAGAAGGTTCTACTGTTGAAGAAAAGCCTGAAACCTAAGGCGCAGACCTGGGAGGCATATCTTGCGGTCAATCCGATTGCGCCCAAGGAATACACCATGAATGTAATAACAGGCGGAACAAATCACGCCTCGAATCAAAATATTACTCTTGTTGCTCCTGAAATATGGAATGTGGCGGATCTTTCCACACAGCAGCAGGTAGACTCAGGTTCTCCGAACCAGCAACTTGTGTTGAGAGGAATGTATTTCGGAAGGAACACCCCTACAATCTGGCTCGAATACACATCCTCGGGCAATTCTACAATCAAGGCATTGAGATGCAAGGTGATAAACAATATGAACATATCCAACGAATTCGGCGAAATAATTATCTTGCTGCCAAAAAAATTCAAATGGGCTACCCCAGGACAGCACAACATAGTGCTTGACAACGGTGTAGGAATATCAACCATCGAATTCTTCACTAAGTAAAAATCCGCACCCAAAGGACGTGCCATTTCCTTGAGCCATCCATCCGCCCTCGTTCGCAAAGCGAACTACGGCGGACACCCCTCCACTGTAGACCTGTGAACTTAACCGGCTGAGCCGGGACTTATGTAGCCGCCTCCATGTTGGAGGCGACACGGCCAACATGGCCGTGGCTACAAGTTTCAAGCCATACGGCATTCCTTCGAAAAATACAATTTCCTATACGATGGACTTAACCGGCTGAGCCGGGACTTATGTAGCCGCCTCCACATGTCTCGCCGTAGCTCCTTCGCGTAGGCGGATGTTGGAGGCGACACGGCCAACATGGCCGTGGCTACAAATTCCCAATCATTCGACCATCCTGTCAAAATACAATTCCCTATACGATCAAGCTAAGACTGTCCAAGTTGAGATTGAGAGTTGGATGTTCATTTTCCGTTGCTTGAAAAAAAGTTTGTCGAGCTTATATTGTGCGACTAAATGTCTCTTTTAGTACTATGCTTGTGTTTGATAATATTATAAAGTTGTCTCTGGCTAAATACAAACGGGGTTGATTTATGTCTTTCATAGATTTCAACAGGATAATGGCGAAGCTTGACACGGAAGAGAAGAAGGGCTTCCAGGAATATTTTATAAGACAGAACCGTGAGAAAGGGCTTCTGAGGACGGTCTTCAACAATATCCGCGACGGTATAATAGTGATAGACCGCAGATTCAATGTCCGCTACAAGAACCGCGCGGCAGTCGAGCTTCTTGGCCTTCCCGATGACATGTCTAAGCACAATATCACACGGTTTCTCAGAGATATAGAATGGAAAAAAATATTTGGCATGAAAGAATACGAATGGTACAAGTCCTCGCGCCGCGAGATCGAGATTTTCTATCCGGTTCACAGGCATCTCCTTTTCTATATGCTTCCTCATGAGTCTGAGAAGGGCACTGCGATCATAATTCTCCAGGACATAACGGAGTCGCGACGTAATACTATGGAGCAGATGGAGTCCGAAAAGATGGAGATCGTTTCAATCCTGGCGGCAGGAGTCGCGCACGAGATCGGAAATCCGCTGAACAGCCTCAGCCTGAATCTTCAGCTTCTTGAGCGCCTTCTTGCGAAAGACGCAAAAAAGCCTGGGAAAAATGCTAAAAAAGCTTTGGATCTGCTGAAGACTGCGGGTGTCGAAGTCAAGAGGCTCGATCTTATAATAAAGGAGTTCCTCCAGGCTGTTAGACCCGTTCCGCTCGACATAAGAAAGGTCAATCTCGAAGAGACGATCGGCGAGGTTCTCGAGTTTCTGAAGCAGGAGCTCTCCGACAGGCTCATCCTTGTCAAATGTCTGTGGTCCAAGAACATTCCTCTAGTGGATGGCGATTATAATCAGCTCAAACAGGCTTTTTTCAATCTCATCAGGAACGCAGTGCAGGCGATGCCGGGGGGAGGAGAACTCAATATCTCCTGTGCTCTGGAGGATGAAAACATCAAGATCTCCTTTTCCGACGAGGGTGCGGGCATATCCCCAGAGGATATTGGAAAAATATTCGATCCGTATTTCACGACAAAGAAGGAGGGGAGTGGTCTGGGGCTTGTGATTGTGGAAAGGATAGTCCGCGAGCATGGAGCCAGGCTTCTCGTCGAGTCCGTAGAGAGCAAGGGCACGACATTCACAGTCGTGTTTTCCACCGGGAAAAAACGCATAAAACTGCTTCCGCCGACGGAGGAGCATTAATACTGATGAAAAAGAAATCTGGAAATATTTTGATTGTTGACGACGAGCGCAATTCGCGCGAGGCTTTATGCGGATTCCTCCAGGCAGGCTACAATGTCACAGTGGCCGAGGATGGCCTCAGAGCAATCAACATTCTGAAGAAACGGGATTTTGATGTTGTCCTCACAGATCTCAGAATGCCGGGTGTTGACGGAATGGCCGTCCTGAAGGAGACATGCGTAAAGGTTCCCCCTGTCAAATGCATCATCCTGACCGCGTATGGCTCGGTTGATGCCGCTGTCAGCGCAGTAAAGCTGGGAGCATTCGATTTTCTCGAAAAGCCGCTCAACCTTGACAGGGTTGAACTTGTCGTAAAAAGAGCGCTCGAGGCAAGGGATCTCACCGAAGAGAATCTCGAGCTGAAAAAACAGCTCAACAAGAACTTCAGCGTGGAAAAAATCATAGGGGGATCACTTGCGATCCATAATGTGATAGAGACGATTAAACAGGTTGCAACCTCCAAGGCGACTGTCCTTATCACCGGCGAAAGCGGCACTGGCAAGGAACTCGTTGCGCAGGCACTCCATTCCTTGGGCGGAAGGGCCGGGCGATTCGTGGCGGTACACTGCGCAGCATTGTCCCCTACGCTCCTCGAAAGCGAGCTTTTCGGACACGAGAAGGGATCTTTCACCGGAGCCGCCGAAAGAAGGAAAGGGCGATTCGAAATCGCCGACGGGGGAACCCTTTTCCTCGATGAGATAGGCGAGATTGATCCGTCTGTCCAGGTGAAAATTCTGAGGGCTCTCGAGACAAGATCGTTCGAGAGAGTGGGGGGAACGGAACCTGTCACCACAGACACCCGTGTCGTGGCTGCAACAAACAAGGACCTGGGAAGGCTGGTCAGCGAAGGAAGATTCCGGGAGGATCTCTTCTACAGGCTTTATGTAATCACGATAAATATGCCGTCGCTGAGGGAAAGAAAGGAGGACATCCCACTCCTTGTAAAACATTTCATAGATTATTTTTCCAGAGATAATTCAAAAAAAATAGATGGGATAACTGATGATGCCCTAGGTGCGCTTATGGAATATGGCTGGCCGGGAAATGTCCGCGAACTTCGCAATTCCATAGAAAGAATGGTGGTGCTGTCAAGAAAAAATATCCTTGACATTAACTCCATCCCCGTCGGTCTCAAGCATAGCCCTGCGGCGCGGAGCTCCGGTGAGAAAGGGATAGTCCCGCAGACGACGAACATCCATGATGCGGAGCGCCTTCTAATTAGCAAAGCACTGAGCGATTCCGGCGGCAATATCTCCAGTGCTGCACGTGAACTTGGGATTAGCAGGAGAACCCTTCACCGCAAGCTGAAAAAATGAATATGAAATAAAATCCCTTTTTTTTTTGATTTTTGCAGGAAGTAGTGTTACAGTTTATGTTTAAACATTAAATTTCTGTTTTTAATTAATACTTTTCTGGAGGTTTAAATGCCTGACAGTAATGAAAAAAAAGTCATAGTCTTGTCGCCTGCCGGTTCAAAGGTAAAGGCTTCCGACATCACAAAAGTCACCGCCGATGTGCAGGGGGATATTTCAGACCCGATGAAAAGTCGGGACACTGAAACGGGTTCATTGAAGAAAGTTGATGCTACGTTCGAGCCCGGAAAGGCCAAGATGACAATCAAGCTTAAACCATTGAAGCCAAAGGAAGCTCCACAGGAGGAAAACCCCAAGGAAGCTCCCACCCCGATGGACGCATTTAAAACTTCGCAAACTGCTTCGCCCACGGATCTTCAAGGGAAAAAACAAGAGGACGAAACTGTAAAAATAGACAAGAAACCTCGCACGATAAAACCTTCCGAAGCCGCACCAACCTCGATCCCCGGCGCGAAACAGACTATCAAACTCAGACCTTCCACCGCATCTTCATCCGGCACGGAAGGCGATGGGCCAAGACCGTCTTCGCCCATGACCATGAAACTCAGGCCAGTTAATGTGGCTCAGGACCAGTCCACTCCATCGGAATCAGCTTCGGGATATGTTCCTGAACCGGGATTCGAAGATGAGCAGACTGTGGCGATGCAAAAGAGGACAATTAAACTGACACCAACAAGACCTTCTGCCGAGCCTCCGCAAGCGGCTCCGACTGTCAAGCTGACCGCCGACACAGAAGATGAGCAGACTGTGGCAATGCAAAAGAGGACAATTAAACTGACACCAGCAAAACCTTCTGCCGAGGCTCCGCAAGCGGCTCCGACTGTCAAGCTGACCGCTGACACATCGGTTAAACCACCATCGCCCTCGATCCCTACATTGAAGCTTGTGTCAACGGGCGCACAACCGCCTATCCAGCCGCCGCCTACAGAAGCTCCTTCTGAGGAGGGTGTCGTCCCGTCGCAAGAGCCGCTGCAACAACAGGCATCTGCTCCGAAAAGGACCCTCAAGCTCAGGACAACACATAGCGCTCCTGCGGTTCAGCCTGTCACTACAGGTGATATGTCCAAAACGGGACAACAGATCGCCGTTCCTCAGGGAGATGCCGATCAGGAAGGTTATTCTGAAATACAAGGGAAGGGCGCAGACGAGCCCAGCATCATTTTCACAATAGCTGCCAGTGTGACGTTTCTAGCACTTGCATACTTCGCATGGATGGCCATTGGACAGTTTGGAGAGGAATATCTCGGATGGCAGACTGCGAATGTCCCAGGCCTGAGCGGAAAAGTGCAGTAGAAAGACGTTTTAATTCTTCCTATCCGCAAAGGATTTCTCTGCTTTCTTGTGTACGGCAGTTCTTTCTGCAAGCACTTTTTCATTGTTATGGAACCCGAAGACCTGTGGTTTGATTGCATCGCTACTAAGGGCAGAGGCGAGTTTGCCCTGAATTTCTGCCGCAGTACCGACAATCAATCCAGTGTTTGCACCATTGTAGTCCGTATCGAGCGCACCCATCACCAAGTTTCTCGGGATTCATTTTTCCATAGAACAGCGACATTACAACTATCAGGGCGCACGTTGGAGAATGAACGGAAAGTTAATTGTTTTGAAAAAATATGAGCGGCATATTGCTTCAGCCCTCGATACTTTGAGGCTGAGGGCTGATCTTAACAATCGCAAATAAAAATCCCTCTTTTTGCATCTGTGGCATCTTTATCCCATAGCTTGAATTCGATTTTCCCTCCTCCTGATTTTTCTATTCCGTCAGATGC
>CAIQLG010000036.1 GCA_903872565.1 uncultured Lentisphaerota bacterium
AATAAACTCAAAAGAGAATTGACATTTACGTGATTTTTTCGCCTTTTTAAGTTGTAGTCACGGCCATGTTGGCCGTGTAAGGCGCCCCTAACATAGGGGCGGCTACATCTTGTTTGCTACAAGCAGACCTATGTCAACCTCATTATTGGACAATTAGTAAAAGTACACTCAGTCTACGCCACCCAGCTTAACGGTTACCTAAAGCCCGTACATATATTATCTCTGATACGTTGACACTTTGCCTCTCTGGCTCTTTTTCTGTCTTCCCGCCTTAGGCTGTCCCCTGTCGTCTTTGTTTTTAAGTTCTCTGATGAGGTCTCGCAGGTAGGCGGCGCGTTCGTATTCGAGTGCCTCTGCGGCGGCCAGCATCTCCTTCTCGAGTTCGAGCTCGATTTCCTCTTCGGGTATTTCATCGAATGAGCGTCCAGCGCTCTTTCTCGTGGTTTTCTCGCTTTCCGCATAGACGGCGAGATCCTCGCGGATGGCCTTCACAATGGTTTCCGGGACGATGCCGTGCTCGGCGTTGAAACTGATCTGTTTCCCCCTTCTTTCGTCCGATACTTCTATGAGCCTCTTTATGCTGTTGGTGAGCCTGTCTGCATAGAGTATGACTTTGCCGTTGACATTTCGCGCCGCTCTTCCGGCCACCTGGATCAGCGATGTTTCCGATCTGAGGAATCCCTCCTTGTCGGCATCGAGGATTGCCACGAGGGCAACCTCCGGCAGGTCAATGCCCTCCCTGAGAAGATTTATCCCCACGAGGCAGTCGAAAAGGCCTTTGCGAAGTTCGCAGATTATTTTCACCCTTTGAAGTGCGTCAAGTCCCGAATGCAGGTATTTCACGTTTATCCCCAGGCCGGAAAGATAGTCTGCGAGGCGCTCGGCATTCTTCTTAGTCAGAGTGGTCACGAGTATCCTTTCCTTACGGGCTGCGTATTCCCGTATTTCGCCTAAGAGATCGTCAATCTGATTCTTGAGCGGACGGACGGATATTTTGGGATCGAGGAGGCCCGTCGGTCGGACAACCTGTTCGACACATCCGCCGCTGAGTTCGAGTTCGAATGGTGTCGGAGTTGCGGACACGAAGACTGTCTCCTTTGCGAGCGCCATGAACTCGTCGAAGTTGAGCGGCCTGTTGTCGAGTGCCGACGGCAGCCTGAACCCGTGATCCACAAGCGTCTGCTTGCGGCTTCTGTCGGCCTTGAACATTGCCCTGAGCTGTGGAATGGTCACGTGTGATTCGTCAATTATTGTTATGAAATCGTCCGGGAAGAAATCTATGAGGCAGAATGGGCGGCTCCCTCTTGCGCGTTTTGAAAGATATACGGAATAGTTTTCGATTCCGGAGCAGTATCCGATCTCTCTTATCATCTCGAGATCGTAGTTTGTCCGCTGGTAGATTCTCTGCGCCTCGACAAGTTTCCCTTCCTTCTCGAAACAGTCAACTCTTTCACGCATCTCCTTGAGTATGAGAGAGCAGGCGCCTTCGATCCTATCGCGCGGCATCACGAAGTGGCGGCAGGGGAAAAATACTGCGCTGTCGAGCTTCTCGAGAGTTTTCCCGGTGAGCGGATCGCATTTCGATATGGAGGTCATGGTGGAGCCCCAGAATTCTATCTTGATCATTGCATCGGAGTGCGGCATCAGCACGTCCACTGTGTCGCCCCTGACTCTGAACTGCCCCTTCTCCGGCGCGATATCGTTGCGGTCGTATTGTATGCTGACGAGTTTCATGAGGAAATCATTCCTGTCGCATTCCTCGCCTTTTTTGACGATGACGCACATTCCTTCGTAGTCCTCCGGAGATCCGAGACCGTATATGCATGACACGCTTGCGACCACGATGATGTCCCTTCTCTGCAGGAGGGATGCCGTGGCGGAAAGCCTGAGCTTCTCGATCTCCTCGTTGATGCTGGCGTCCTTCGCGATATAGGTGTCGGTCTGTGGGCTGTATGACTCCGGCAGATAGTAGTCGTAGTAGCTGATGAAGTATTCCACGGCGTTCTCGGGGAAGAACGATTTGAATTCGCTGTAGAGCTGGGCGGCGAGGGTCTTGTTGTGGGAGATCACAAGTACTGGCCTCTGGATTTTCTCGATGACATTGGCCATGGTGAATGTCTTCCCGGAACCAGTCACCCCGAGGAGTGTCTGATACTTTTTCCCCGCCTTGAGCGATTCCGCGAGTTTTTCGAGTGCCTGTGGCTGATCGCCCGCCGGCCTGTAGTCTGAAACAAGTTTAAACATTGGCATCAAATTTTCATTTTTTGGAGGGCGAAGCTTGTCAGAGCCGTCGGTTTTGACAAAACCCTCCATTTAAAATTTCGATCAGAAGCGGCATAACTAAAAGGAGATGACAGCCCAATGGAAATCGCCTGGAATAACCCTAGCACTCGAAAAGAGATTTGCGAACTTATCAGGCACATCTTGGTATAATAATGTAATGTAAGCTTTTTCAGCAAATGGCCTTTTGGGAGGGATGCGCTCTGCCTGCCCTGCGTAGCTCTCATGGCGTAGAAGGGGCGCGTCCACCTACGGCCACGACGAAGCGTGGCGCTCCACCGAAAAAGACTCCTATATTACACGCGGTGCTGTAATGCCCCATTTTGAGGCCACTCGCCGGAGAGGCGAGGTTCCTGACGCATTACAGATAATATTCTCAGTCGCTTATGATGTCATTTCTGCTATATTTGTATTCTTCAAAAAAATAGAAGAAAATGAAGAAATAACTATTGCAGTTTCATCGAAACTTTAGTATCCTATTTAAAAAAAGAATGAGGTGCCATTGTGAAAAATTATATCTGTGTTGCTTGTGCTTTTGCATTGCTGACTTTCCATCTTCCAAGTGCTTACTGTTCAAATGATTGCGCCCCTTCTGTTGCCAGGCAGTCAAAGCCGAAAATGTCCGAGCCTGTCTATGATTTCAAAGTCCTCCGGGATACGCTGAAAGTGACGGACCGCGTCAAGCTTGCTGTCACATATTATATGCCGGTCGCGAAGACCAAGGGGGAAAAATTTCCCGTCCTGTTCAAGATGGATCCATATCGGAAGGATGACTTTTTCTACCAGTCGGACTATGCCAGGTCTGCGTATTTCGCAAGACGCGGCTATGTCACAGCCCGTGTTGATGTCAGAGGTACCGGAGGCAGTGAAGGCGCAGTCCCATCCCGCGAATATTCTGATGCCGAGCTGGATGATGCGGTGGAGATTATAAGCCAGCTTTCGAAGAAAAAATGGTCGAACGGGAACGTCGGGATGTATGGAATGTCCTGGAGCGCCTTCAACTCCATAATGACCGCCATGCGCAAGCCGCCCGCACTCAAGGCGATCATAACGATGCACGGTTCGGAAGACCTTTTCTACAATGATGTCCACTATATTGACGGCGTAATGCACCTTGACTATTACGATCAGCAGATTGACACCGACAATGGTCTTCCGCAAAGCATCAAGTATACGATGTCAAAGAAATCCTTTGAAAACAGGTTTGACCGCGAACCCTGGATAATAGAGGAGTTGAGACAGCAGCGGGATGGAGACTTCTGGCGTGGAGAATCGTTGCGTTTCAATGATCCGCTCGAAGTCCCGGCATACGTGATAGGAGGGCTTCTCGACGGATACAGGGACTATGCCCCATACATTTTCGAGACATCGAAAGCACCAGTGAAAATGGACATTGGCCCGTATAATCATTCATATCCGAACAGCTCTTCAATTGGCCCCAGATACGAATGGAGGGAGATCGCCACCCGCTGGTGGGACTACTGGCTCAAGGGGATGACCGACAATGGCATTCTCGACGAACCGCGTGTGACATTGTTTGTCCGTTCCGGGCACGAACCTACGACGGTGCTTGCAGACACTCCCGGTAAATGGCGCTCCGAAACGACTTGGCCCATCAGCGGGACAACAAATGCGAAATTTTATCCGACAGGGGCGCACGTCCTTGACAGCAATGTTCCCGCCGAGGTCGAACATTCACTGGCCTATTTCCCGGGCGCCGGAATGGCGGCCGGCGGCTGGTGGGGGGAACCAACCGACGACATGGCCAGGGACGATGCGAAAAGCCTTGTCTATGATTCCCAAGTACTTCCAGATGATATCCAGATCATCGGCAGCCCAAAAGTAAGCCTAAGCGTGCAGTCCGATGCTCCTCTATACCAGTGGACTGTCCGGCTTGAAGACTTATGGCCCGATGGCAGAGTCTCGCTCGTGAGCGGAGCACTGATTAATCCGACGCAACGCAATGACCGCCTGAACCCGGAGGCGCTTGTTCCCGGGCAAACTACCACCCTGTCAACCCAGATCCACTTCACCACATGGACATTCAAGTCTGGCCACAGGATCAGGCTTGCCATCTCCAATGCGCAGTTTCCTATGGCCTGGCCGACACCAGGCAAGGGAAGCACAAAGTTGATAACCGGCTCCAATACCTGGGTCGAATTGCCGATTCCCCCGCCCCCCTCCCTTCCGGAACCTGTTCTTCCCACTCCGGCGGAAGACGAAAGCCCGGCGGACTACAGTGAAATATACTCCTTCGGCCCGACCTCCGGTATGGAACGGGATGAAATAAACGGGATTTCCACTTTTACCACAAGTGCCGACTTAGCCTGGTCAATCGGGAAAAAGAATTTCTCCAGCAGTGAATTCTACACGTGGAATGTCAGTGACAACGATCCCGCTGGCGCGTCATATTCAGGAATGAGGCGTGATGTGTTTGAAATTCACGGAACAAGCATTGTCCTATATGCGCTTTTCAATATTTCCTCCGATGCCGGCAACTTCAAAGTCTCGATCTCCCGGACACTCCTGAAAAATGGAAAACAGATCAGGACAAAGTCCTGGGACGAAACGATTCCAAGGGATTTCCAGTGAAAGACTCCAAGGATGCTCAATAATAATTCTTGCCGACAGCGACCCCGTCCTTGAAGTATTTTTTTTCTCCCTGGGCAGAAGCGAAAACCAGCTTACATTCGCCTTTTTCCCTAGTTATGCTGGCATCAGCTTTGCTTGCGATTTCCAGAAGCCTGTATTTCCCGATGCGCGGGATAATATTCTGCGAATTTTTCACATAACAATCCTTTTTCCCACACGAAACAATGTAGTCCATCTTGTAGCGTGAGTTGTTGATCTTCTCAATTCCCCCACGCATCTTGTTCTCGGGGATGGCGGGCACTTGCTTGAGTACTTCGGTACTTGCCGTTCCTTCCGGTCTTGAAACCTTATCCTCGGGTGCTTTTACAATTTCATTTTCCACAGGAGTGGGAGTGGAATAATGTAAGAGCACAAAAACACCCAGAGCGGAAAAGACAAGGCAGGCGGCAATTTTCATGAAGTGAATGATCTTCACCTGCCTTTTCCTCGCGGACAATGCGGTCAGAGTGAATTTTCTGACTTCCTCCTTGGTGTTTGAATATTTTGGAACATCCTTTTCCTTCAACTCATTCAGGCACAGCTGTCGGGTGGCGTCTTTTGCTTCGGCATAGGAGCTGTCCAGGAGAATGTCGCCGAGCAGTTTGTCCCTGGCCATTTTTTTGTCCGAAAGCGCCTTAAGGGATGCCTGGCGGATTGATTCCTTCACCGCGCCGGCATCTTCTTTCAGGACATCCCCGAGCAAGATTTTTCTGCTATTTTCCATTGTGCAGTGTTCCCACTATCAGTGTTTTCAATTTCTGGCGAATCTTCGACAACCTCATTTCGACGGCTTTGCTAGTGCATCCATATTCTTCGGCGAGACTGTTATAGCTTATCTTTTTGAAATAGAAATTATCCAGCAGATCGTTTTCAGGTTCTGAAAGTGTTGGCAGTGCAAGATCCAGGGCATAAAGCAGTTCCGGAGGATTCTCTGTAGAGTCACCGCTGTCTATGTCTTCATCGAAAGGCGTTTCTTTAAGTTTTGTGCGCTTCCTGTATTCGTCTGCCAGAGTGCTTCGGCATACAAGGAGGAGCCACTTCCACAGTTCATCCTCGGAATTCACAGGCTTCACGTATTTAACGACCTTCAGCATCACCTGCTGGACAATGTCCTTTGTCGTGTGCTCGTCGTATGATGTCCTGATGAAAATGTGTTTGTAGATCCTGTCGTAATAGGTGTCATAGAAGGTGTTGAAGGAATCCTCATCTCCCCTGTTGATTCCGGTCAGGATATCATGTAGTTTTGTGACGGTATCTGTCATATTGGGCCCTGTGAAAAATTATGGCAAATGCTTTATCGTTATTAAGTAGGCCAAGTCTCGCCGAGACTTGGCATGTCTGGTTTCATCCTACTCCGTTCTGCGAACTACGAAGGACAGGTCGAAACCAGACCTACTTTTCGCCGTCTCCAATCCTATGGTGTCTTATCTTGCTCTGCCGGATTCTCGTCCAGCTCCTTGAGCAAAGTGTCAACGGCATAAATCTCGGTTTTTGTCCCAGCGACGATCAGGATTCCGGTCTCCTCGTGAAATCTGAGCTTGGGTCTTTCCGCCATATTTCCTTCCTCCTTACTGAGTTCCCACGATGCCTGGATCAAACTGTTGATGTCCTCCAATGTATATTTGTCCAGGTATTTTTTCAACTTGAAGAATCTGTAGCACATTTCACCCTTTTGTCTTGTTGTTGTGGTGAAGTTGCCGGACGAATCCTTCTCGATCAGTAAAAGCGGCTCGATCTTTCCGAGAGCCTCTAAAACACTTGAGATATCAGTTTTTGCCATATTGAATTCTGGAATCTTTTGCCCCAGGGCTCCTGCGCTGCAGATGACATTCAGTTTTCTGCCAGTGTTTTTTTCAATTTGTTCCAGCAGTTCCTTGAGTGTCCCGCCTTTGAACGAAATATCGAAGGGGGGAGGGGGCGCAATCTGCCTGTTAGATGCTTTTGCTGGTCTTCCAGAGGCTGGGGACTGCGCCAACAGCTCTAGGGAATAACACGCAAATCCCGCCGATAAAATTATTGCCATAATCAGTTTGTTCATAAGTTAATTCCTTATAAGTAACCCGTCAGTTTTTGTTTGGGATTTTACTGTAGCCGCCCCCACATGTCTCGCAGTAGCTCCTTTGCGTAGGCGGATGTTGGGGGCGAACACGGCCAACATGGCCGTGGCTACAACTAATGTAAAAACAGAAACGGACGCATATTATTATCATTCCTTCGATTTATTTTCTTTTTTGATAGGACCGACAAGAGTTGCGGTAACAAAGTAGAAGATCACTTTCCCGTCTTTGAACTCGGTCATTTCCTTCCAGTTGTCTTTCATGGGATCAAAGCCGAGCTCCGTATAGCCGAGACATAATGTTTCACCATCTGAAACTATCACACTTGTGACCACATCATTGTGTGAAATTTCTGGCATTTTCAGATCGTATGCTTTCTTCTCGTTGCCAGAAGCCGTCAATATGTCTATCGCATAGGGATATGATGTCCAGCCGACAAGAGCAACAAACTGCGGATTCATCGCTAAATCTATAGTCCGTAGGTTAGTGTTGACAGTAGGTGTGACCGTAAGTATCTCTCCAGTATTAGTTCCTTCTCCCAGTGACGGATAAGGAGGAATTATGTTCATGCATCCTTCTGTGGATGAAACACTAGGTTCAGTCCAACTGGATGGGAAGTATGTTGTTTCTGACTTCATATTGGAACATCCTTCTTGTCCGCTCTGACAGATTAATCTCGGAGCGGCCAGCAGTTTCGCCTTTCCTGAGTCAAGCAGTTTCTTGCAGAAGCCTTGCGGAGCTGGGCCAACAAGTCTTTTCCCGTCACAGACTGCCAGCAGGTTTTTAGAGCTGATCTCGAGAATTTGCAGTCCGACATTGATAGGCGTAAATTCCAATTCGAATGAACGTTTTTCCGCAGTCTCCGGCTTTTTGACAAATGCGGTGCCGTCAGTTGATACTAGGCTGGGATTCACAGCTATCAGAATTTGGGCATCTGATCCTTCCTTCGATGATGAATTTGTCCCAGTTAAAATCACAATTTCTCCATCTTTAGTTTGCAAAGGTGCTTGAATGGTGCATCTCGATACAATGGGCATTTTTGTTTTGCCATCGTATTCGGTCCATCCAGTTAAAGATTGTATCACGGGAAGAACATCAAGGGCGATGGTTTTATAATCAGCATCCACCGTTGGAGTTACTCTCATTGTTATTCCAAATTCTGTAGGTTCGCCTAGCTGCGGAACTGGAGGAATCGTTACTGTTGCTTCAACAGATGTCGCCAGTTTTATCGTGGATTCAGTCTTTGCATCTGATTTTTTTTCTGGGTTTGCCGCCTTCCCGATTAATGCCCCATTGCTGGAAATCACAAATGACTCTTGCGACCAAGATTGGGGAAGATATTTGTCTGTAACTAGACGGATCGTGGCCTCTTCCCCGCTCTTCACCAAGACCGCGCTTCCTGCGATTGTCTGCACTCCTTCTGCGGAGATGAGTTTCAAATATTCATCTTTCTTCAGTCTTCCCTGGCCGGAGATGGCATCAGACAGTCCAAGTTCCTTTATAGTCTTGTTGGGGACTCTCAGGTATTTCACTTCAATGTAAACTTGGGGTTCATTAGGGTTTTCCTCGATCACGGCAGGTACTTGTTGTGTTACCGGATTTGAATTTGCTGTGTCCTCATCCCCGGCTTGTGGGGCAGGTTCCTCCTGGATCGTCACCCCCAATGAACCTTTTCCGGGTATACCTTTACCGTGTATAACTTGTTCTCCAGCAAAAACTTGTCCTTGCCCGAGAAGGAGCATTCCTAACAGAAAGACTGCGAGAACTCCCACGACCATTGGAACCTTTTTCATTTTCTTCTCTCCTAAGATGTTAAATTTCCGTTTATTTTTTTTTTGTTCTACCTATTAATACGTTGGAAAGTGGCGAATCCCTCCACAGTTTTAAGAAAAAATGAAAAATAATAAGAGAATAAGGGACAAGAGGGACGTGGGGAGGGACTGGAGGGACAATGGCATAGGAAAAAGAAAGAGTCAGAGAGTCAAAGGATCAGAGTTAAAGATGCCAGAGGGGAGAGAACGCCAGACAATATCCCAATTACCAGTTTCGGATTTCAAATCTCAAATTCTCTCGAGTTCTTCGATGATGAGTTCGGCGGCTTTCTGGCCGGAGTAGATCATCCCACCGAAAATCGGCCCCATCCTGAAGGAGCCATGGACACCGTTCGCGGCCATTCCCGACACGAAAAGCCCTGGGAATACGCTGGATGTGTTGTCTACCGTGCTTTTTTCGCCTTCTTCCGCCCACATAGGTTTTTCGCCCATGATGCCGCCAGTCTTCGTTTTCAGTTTGATTCCGGCTTTTCTTGCGAATTTCGCAGTCAGCTCGGCATCGTGGCCACCGGCGTCCAGGACGGTTTTTGATTCTATCATGAGCGGATCCACGTGGAGTCCGTTTTGAAGTACTTCGTTCCAGTTTATGACTAGCCCGGCAATTCTTCCCTCTTTCATGAGAAGATCCTCTACGCATATTCCGTTGAAGATTACGGCGCCGGCGTGGACGGCCTGGTATGTCAGGGCGGATGCGACTTCAACCGAATCCGCGGTCACGAAATCATCGGTACCGGAAACCCGGACAGTCCTTATGCCAAATTGTGTCAGAAATTCAATGAGCGAGGATGGGAATACGATTTCGTTGAAGAGCATTGCGCCACCGGTTATTCCTCCGCCTGGCTTGAGGCGCCTCTCGAAGATTGCCGTCTTGTAGCCGGCCTTCGCGAGATAGTATCCGCATATGAGACCGGACGGTCCCGAACCGACGATAGCGCAGTCAATTTTCAGATAAGCCTTGAGCTTGGCGAAATATCTGTCAATGATAGCGCTGGAAATCAGATGTTCCATTTGAATGCCTTATTTAAATACTTGATACTTGGCTACATCCTATTGAATCTGTCCACATTTTCAAGGGACAAAATAGCTTCTATCCTCCGGCTGAACTCTGTCCTCCGAGCTCTTCCCGCCTGCCACTTTCCTCTTTGCCCTCGTATCTATAAACTATCGCGGTCTCTCGCCCAGTTTAAGATTTCCTTTTCGGACTTTTTCCTGTTTTCCGGCTTGGTCGCGTCTGCGAATTTCGCAAACAGGTCGCCAAAAATCTCGAGGAAAATGTAGAGGTTGTTGATCCGTTCTGCGAATGCGCTGTTCTGTTCGAGCTCTTCTCCTTCCGGAAGGTTGAATCCGCTGAAGGTGAATCTGTCCGCGTCGAATGAACATTTCCAGATTTCCTTGCCTCTGTTGAGCGTTATTTTCGCTTTGCGGAGTTTTTTCCCCACAGAGAGAGCGGCCTTTACTTCGGCGCTTTTTGCGGGGTTGCCATTCCTTACGACTGTTTCAGCGGCACCTTCGCCTGCGGCTTCTTCTCCGAAGGCGAGAGTGAAGGGGCCGTCAATGAAAAGTTCAAACTCGCCATATTGATGATGCTTTATTTTTCCGTTGTAGGCTTCGCTGAAGAACCACAGCCAGGTGAGGAAGTCTCGTCCCGGGCAGTGGCTCTTGTCCTTGGGCCTTTCCGCAAAGTTGAGCGGATCAAGCTCGTCTGATTTCTGCTTGAACGCCTTGAAGCACAGTTCGTCAATGTCGTATCTCGCAGGATCGAGCTTGATCGTCTGATAAAGCATGTCGAGAAATGTTTCGGTGACCTTCTGCGATGCAGATGCGAAATAGAGGAATCCCGCCTTTTTGTCTATTACGAGTGGAATTCCGGTTATTGTGGGTGGCATCTGCGAAATTCGCAGTTCCATGATGTTCTTCCTGATTTCCCTGCGTACCTTGGAGGGCATGTGCTGGACATTGTTTTGAAGCATATATTCGAGCTCCTCCTTCCTGCATTCCGCCTTGAGGAGGGCGTTCGGAATCTTCCTCTGCGAAATTCGCAGATTGAGATGCGTATGCCCGCCGAGGACGCAGGTCGTCTCGTCTATTTCGCGTTCAAGGAGATGTCTTCCACTTACCCATCCGACAGAGATCTCGTCCTTCACATCGTCGAGTTTTCCTGCGGATTTCGCGGAGAATTTTTCCAGGATGCCGTCCGGCAGTTTGCCGGAAAGACGAAACACTGTGAGTGCAAAGCTGCCGCTTTCAAGTGACATATTAGTTCCTTACGTCTATACTTGCTGTTGCAAAACCGTTCAGATTTCCTCGCCGGTTTCCCATCGGAGGAACCTGTGGATTTTTATTCCGGGGTTGGCTTTTTCAACGGAGAGCTTGTCGTCTCTGAGCCAAGGCTGTTTCATCAGGCATACTTCTGTAAACCATTTCGCGATTTTCCCGGAGAGGATTTTCTCCACGACTTCCTTGGGCTTCTTCCCAGCGTCAACCTGTGAAGCGGCTATTTCCTTTTCCTTCTCGATGAGCTGGGCCGGAACATCGTCCGGGCTGATATAAGTGGGGCGGAACGCGGCTATGTGCATACAGATGTCCTTGAGCGCCACATCGTTAAGGTTTTCACCGGAGACATCAATCATCACTCCGAGTTTCCCTCCGAGGTGGATATATGAGGAGCATATTCCGTGCTTGCTAACCCACTTCGCGCATCTTCTTATCTGCATGTTTTCGCCAATTGTGGCAATCATTCCTGCGAGTGTGGCCTTCTCCATTTCCTGGATTCCGGCGCTGGTGTCGCCCTCGCCGTTGAACTTGAGCGCTTTCGTGGCGAGCGCAGTGACATATTCCTTGAATTTGTCATTTTTTGCGACGAAGTCCGTTTCACAGAGGACTTCCACTACGGCGGCGGACTTGTTTTCGCCGGCAATCTGTACGAGTCCCTGCTTTGTTGATCTGCCGGATTTCTTCTCGGCTTTGACAATTCCCTGTTTCCTTAGATTCTCAAGTGCCGTGTCGTAATTTCCGCCCGCTTCAATGAGGGCGTTCTTGCAGTCCATCATTCCTGCTCCGGTCTTATCTCTGAGATCTTTTACTTGTGCAGCGCTTATTTCAGCCATTTTATCATTCCTTCAAATTATGCAGTTGTGAGTTATTCAGTTTTCTTAGAGCTGGATTTTTCCTTGGCATTCTTTTCTTCGGTGGTCGTTTCTTTTTTTGCCGTTTTGGGTGAACTCTTCTTTTTGGGTTCGGCATTTTTGTCTTTTTCAGCCGCCTCGGGCGCTTTTTCTGGAGCTTTTTCTGCTGCTACCGGAGTGTTTTCGGTGGCTTTTTTTGCTGGAACTCTTTCGGTCACGATAGGAGCTCTTTCTGTCCTTGATCTGCCTCCTCCCGCGGATGGAGCTTTTCTTTTTCTGGCGGGGGCCTTGGATCTTGGCTTGGAAGACGCCTCACCTCTCTCATCGGATTCGACTTTTTCCTCGTTCTCATGCAGCGCCTTCTCATCCGCGATTTTTCTGAAGTAGAGGTCGAGTGATATTTTTACGGCTTCCGCGAGGGTATCCGTTATTATTTTTATGGATCGAACAGCATCGTCGTTGGCGATGATCGGATAACTGACTATCGAGGGATCTGCGTTGGTATCAACGATTGCGACTATTGGAATTTTCAGTTTGAGAGCTTCCTTGACTGCAATGTCGTCATGGCAGATGTCCACGACTACGAGTGCCTTGGGAAGATCTTTCATGGAATAGATGCCATCAAGGTTTCTGTGGAGTCTTGCGGAATTTCTTGTCAGTGCCGAAATTTCCTTTTTCTTGAGGGAGAGATGTTCTTCCCCGGCGAGCTGTTTGTCTATTTCCTGCATTTTCGCGATGCTTTTCTGGATCGTGATGTTGTTGGTGAGAGTACCGCCTAGCCATCTGTCAGCCACGAAAGGCATTTCTGTCTTCTGCGCCGCCTCCTTTATGGCCTCCTGCGCTTGTCTTTTGGTTCCCACGAAGAGGATTTTTCCGCCCTTGGATACGATCGTCTGGAGAAAATTGCAGGCATCGGCCAGCAGGTGGATTGTTTTCCCGAGATTGATGATGTGGATCCCATTTTTCTGTCCATGGATGTATTCCTTCACTTTGGGATTCCAACGTTTCGTCTGATGTCCGAAATGTACGCCTGCTTCCAAAAGATCCGTCACCGAGATTCTCTGCATTTTTCCTCCATTTTGATTTATGAGTTCTTTACCATCAGCCTCTTGTTTTTTTGGGGCCGGGAAGACACTCTTTGTTAAATTTTGTCTGAATCCGTGCATTACTAATGCCATTGCGGAGTCAACTTTTGCCCGGGCTGAGCTTATTTTCAATCCCGAGCGGGCAGATAAACTAACATAAAGGCGGTATTTCTCAAGGAAATTATGTAAAAAAAAGATATTTTGTCAGATTTCTTCTAAAAACATTTTATAAAACAGGCTTGAAGCTTTAGGATTTTCATATACATTATGACCTTTCGGTGTTTCATTCGTCTTCGAAATTAAATGCGCCCGTAGCTCAATTGGATAGAGCGTCTGGCTACGGACCAGAAGGTTTGGGGTTCAAATCCCTACGGGCGTACCACTTTTTTTACCTCTGCAATCAGCACCCCCCCCTACCGATTCATGCCTAAAAACAAATTTGCTACAAGATTTGCTACAATCAGCCTTGACATCCGCCCATCCCATGTTAACATTGGTAAGAGGAAGTTGTAAAAAGTTTATGATAACCGGTTTCATGGGGTATAAGTTCGGACAATGAAGAAAAAAAGGAAAATTTCATCCCTCGTCCAGATACCGAAGCTTTTCAGACGTGGTAAGAAAGGGGTTTATTATTTCCGGCAAATGCTTGATGGCGTAGACAAATGGAGATGCACCCAGACATCCGACATCGGCCTTGCCAGGGAAAAAGCCAGAAGCATCGTAGGAGCAGAATTGAAGACGATAATGGACAGCAAGGAGGAAAAGTCTGCGAAGCGCCTTGCCGACTCATTTGTCAGGAACATCACGAAAAAAGAGGTGAAACGCATAAGAATGTCTGAAGCATTAGACGAATTTACAAAAATGACTCCTGGAATATCCGAGGTATCCGACCGCACGAAAAAATTCAACAAGAGCGCTTTCGATAAATTTGTCTCATGGTGTTCCTCGAAGAAGGTAGAATATGCAGACGACGTGACTCGCCAGACCGCCATCGAATATTCTGGAATCCTTTTGGAGAAGGGGTACTCAGTTAAAACCCATAACGAACATCTCAAGCTTCTTTCGAGGGTCTTTTCAACCTTGGACTGCGTTTATCACCTGCCCGACCGCGATCCATTTGACCGCAAGAAAGTTCCAAGAATGAAGAAGACAGAGAATTCACTTGTATCCCACAATGCCTTAGAACCTGACCAATTGAAAACAGTGATCGAGTGTTCCGCAGCACACGGCAAGGATTTTCGAGATCTTTTCGTCATCGGAAGCCAGACAGGAATGCGCCTCAAGGACGCGGTTATGTTAAAATGGGTGTCGGTAAAAAAAGATGGATTTATTCATATTGTGCCATTCAAAACGGTAAAGTCCGGCAACGAGGCGAGAGTGCCCATATCCAAAACTCTGAAACAGGTGCTTTCACGTCGTCAGCGAGAAAAGGAGAATGAATACGTCATCCCGTCTCTTGCTGCCCACTATGTCAGCAACGAGCACTACGTAAGCAAGAAGTGCAGCACGATATTCGAGAAGGCTTTGGGAGAGGGAATGACAACAGTGCGGAAGGGGCGCAGGATCAGGAGCGCAAGTGTTTACGGGTTTCATTCTTTCCGGGTAACTTTCATGTCGTTGCTGGCCCAGCGAGACGTACGAACACGGGACGCGATGCGCATGCTCGGCTGGGATTCTCCTGAGATGATAGCCGTTTACGAGAGAGAACTCGAAAAAGCGAAGGGGCAGGCTGACGAAAGGACGAAAAAGTTGATAGATGAGATATCTGAGCTCGACATGGCCGTGCCCGAAATAGTGCCAGTAGCAACAAAACTCATCCCTATCAAGAAGGCACTTGAAGGTCTAGTTCCCAAATACTCAAACGTTGTCATTGGCAAAATCTATGGAATTTCAAATGTGGCAGTGAAGAACTGGATGGACAAGTTTGGCATCAAGAGAGCCAAGCGTATCGAATCTGCTGATCTGACCGACAAGGAAATAGTGAAAATAAGAGAAAAGCTCCTTAAAGGATGACCAGCAATGCCAACAGACAATAACAACCTCATAATATCGACTGCGGATAAGCTTAAAGCCTCGATTTACGGAAAACCGTATAGAAGGTACATAATCAATCTTCCAGACGATTTTAGGTGTGAGGATATTGTCCATGATACTGAATTTAATGTTGACATCTGCCATAAGATCTATTTCCGCCCAGTAGCTCAACAGGAAGACTCTTACAACATTGTCAATATTCCTTTACATGATTTTAATGGACATATCGGCAATTCTATATTTGAAAATCTATCGCAAAGAGTTTGTTCAGGCGGTGCGGAAGTCATATTCCTTATTCCGCCAAGTGGAGATTCTCTTGCTTTGTGCATGGGGCTCATGAAGAGTCTGCTCGAACCTGGAGGCTATATCTCGGAAGCAGATGCGTATGGCTATTCACTTTGTTCTATAACTCTACCGAAACCTGTAGGATATGGGATCGGGAAATTGGATCGACTGAAAGCATCAGGGAATATCATCAGGTGGACATCCCATGTAGAATATGGAATTGAGCCCATATGGAAAACCGTGAGGTCTGCGGTAACTTCTTCTCTGTATCGCAAGAAAATAATAAATTCATCAGGCGATTCTCCTATTCTCATTCCATTTTTGCAGGAAAAGTTTTTATATAGATGCAATGTTGTCCCTGACGATCCAGATTTCCTAAGGGGGTTGAAAGATGATACTGAAAAGTTTGTCCTTGCAAAATTTACAGACAATGCAGAAGACTTAGGAAAAGGCCAAAGGGATGATATTCTCCAAATACTAAGAAGAATGGAATCGTGGGTGAAAAGTGATGACATTAAGAGCTGGCTCGCAATTCCTGGCAGTGCAATGCTCGAGGTCTATAAATCAATGTCGAGCTTTGCAGGCCAGAATAGCATCTCATTGATTGACAGCGATGGAAACTCAGGCTGGCCAGCGGCCTTCTCTATTAAATTCGGGAAAGGGGCGTTGTCGGTCTATCCTGGGTGCGTTGGTGTCGAAGAGATTATCTCTCCTGAAGAATGCGGGTTGCGTGGCATGCAATATGAAAATGATGGAACATCTACAATAGAAAATACATCACATTCCAATGAAAGTTCGCCAGATATATTGACTGTCACTTTAACCGAGGTTACAGGTTCTGTTTTAAAAGACAAGCTGCTGAATACGAAGGAGCCAGTATTTCGGGTTAAGATAAATTTTGACAGCAAGCCTGAGGATAAAGAAAAAAAAGGACATCTGGTAAGCGGAGCCGCTTTTCTGAAATTCCTGGTCATCTGGCATGCCTCAAAAGTCGGAGACGGAATAGCGTTTCTCCCAGGACAGATAAAGAGATTTAAGGATAGGGAAACACAGATGAAATCATCAGGCTACGAGTTTGCTATGATGAAGATCAAAGGTAAAAAGAAACTTGAGCACCTTGCTGGAGGATCTCTGTTTTATGAAGGTCCCCCCTCCAATATCCAGGGCGATGATGTCAATGACACGATATATAAGATCCTTTTCAATGTCAGGGATGCCAAAGAGCTGTCCATGGTGCAAAAAACAGATCTCGAAAAGATTCTCAGAAGAAAAATCAACACCAAGAAAGCGGAAGATGGTGATGAAAACATTGACAAGGTCTTAGTAAAACTGAAAGACAAAACTGAATTGAACTACTCTGTTGAAAAACTTGATGGCATAAAAGTCATCATTCGCAGAAGCCTTTTCAACAACCTGACAAAGGTCTCCATCGGAGAATCCATACGGGGAAGAGAAGGATTTAATGTAGGTAAGGATAAGGACAGTTTTTATAAAAGTCTCAAGAAGTTCATCCAGTTCAACAATCCAAACTCTCTCACCGATGTATAGGTAGCACTTAAATAATTTCTGTCTGATTCAAATTCCATACAGCAGAGGGAAGAATCATACTGTTGCCTTTCATAATTCCCACTTTTCTCTGAAAAATATCATAATCTGCATTATGCTCACATCCGCAAACTTAATCTGACACCTCCCTACAGTCTCCCTACAGCCTCCCTACCCGATACACTTGTTATAGGTTGTAAATAACTGGCTTGCAATTACTTACAAGATATGATAAGATTATGGCATGTTCAAATACAACAACGATAGGAGACGTAAATGAACGACAAAGAAAGGTTAATCTCGCTGGTCGTCAAGGAAGACATGCCGACGACAAGAGTGAAGATGGCCCTGCAGATGCTGCAGGGGGAAGAGAAACAGATCCCGGATCTAGATCGGTACATGGACGTGAGGGAAACGTGTGGTTATCTCTCTAACATCTCGCGGGTCCATTTATGGGCTCTCCGGAAGCGTGGTCTACCGAGCCATAATATCGGTGGTCGTCTCGGTTTTAAAAAATCGGAGTTGGACAAGTGGATAATCAAGCAATAAAAAATGAATTCGATGTCTATCTTGAAGGTATTGGCATAGATCTTCAGGACGAACAGCGGGTCTATGTTCCTGTCACCGCCGATGTGGCAGTACAATATGGTTTCCAGCCACCGACAGACGGTATTTTCATCGTCCACACCAATCTTAACGGCAGTGTAATGCTTGGAGCAGACGGAGAGCCATTCGTGGAGTTGCGCCACGCCGACGGCCAGCTCCCCGCTCCAGGGCGTCGCTATTCCATGCGGCCTGGATCTGGAACCCACCTGTTCTTTCCTCGCAGGCTGAAAGAGTTTTTAGATTCGACTGATTTTTGTCTGATAACCGAAGGTGCCAAGAAAGCCTCAGTTGTATCCTGTCTCGGCTTCCCCTGCATCGGGCTTATCGGCTGGTCGGCATGGCGGACCACAGGCACTGACGATCTACACTATGATTTCAGACAGATCCAGCTGGAAAACAGGAACTTATTTCTGATTCCTGATTTTGACGGCGCGTTCAACGCAGACATACATAGAGAGGTCCAAAAGCTCGCCCTTGCGCTGCATGGCGCCGGAGCCAGGGAGGTCAGGCTTGTGAAGCTGCCGCCGGTGTCTGGAGAGAAGATGGGCATTGACGACTTTTTGGTGATGATCAGAGAGGAGACTGCAAATGTCTGACTATTCATTGAACAACAAACGTGCCGAGGCCGTCAAGTGCCTTATGGACCAGGCCACTGTCATATCCTTCCACCGCGAGCGATCCAAGCTGGCGATGCTTGACTGGCTACTTAAGGAGGCCGTCCAGTTTTTCCAGGTATTCGGATATGAATCCGAATACGCACGGAAGCTCATGGATTCAACTATCAGGCTCGCATCCCTGTCCGACCCCCTGGACCGGAATCGGATCATAAATGCGCTTTCTGAATTGACGGACATCAACGTCAGCACGCTGAAGGCGCAGGTTAAGGAAGTTGTTGAGAAAATGTCGGTGGAAAAATCACAGGAGGTGATGGCCGGCATAGATTGCGTCGCATCGAAATATCCTCTTTATGAGGAACTGAAAAAGTTGGAGGGAGCAGCATTTTCTGTGAGCAACAGCGACAATATCCAGCTCAACCAGCAGTTTTTTGTTAGGAAACTCACATACTGTGCGCCCAACGTGATAATGAGACATTTTTCATCCTTTAACCCGGTGACACCCCGGTTCCTTTCTTCATTCTGATGCATTCGTTTTCGAGCAACCATTTAGTTATCGCAAATCTTATCACTGCGTTTCTTTTAAGATTGCCCGCCTGTCTTTCGATTTCAAATGTCCGGTTCAAGATTTCGTCATAAATCTCCTTTCTGTCACGTCTTGTGATGTTGAGTTTTGATGATCCGTGAAATGCCAGGCATGAGCAATCCCATCCGAGCACCTCGCGGGGCTTGTGGTTGAGTTCTCCGAATATCTTATATGTATACAGTTCGTTTTCATCTCCGGTGCGGGCGCCGAGGTTTTTCAGCAGTCCGAACGTCTCGTTCCTTTTGATCTCGCCGTTTGCGTTCTCGATCGAGCCGTTGAACTCCGGGCAATGGACCGGGCTGTTGAAGGGGATGACCATGTGCCTTTCAAGCACATCCCTGACTGCCGCAGAGTTGAGGTTGCCTCCATTGTCGCGCTTCATGAAGAGTGGTGCGCCGAACCTGCAGAACGTCTTGTCAAGCTGTTCTGCGACATCCCTTCCGAGCGGATCATGCTGCAGCACAGGCGGTTCGAACTTGAATTTCGATTGCATGTCCTGCAGGTTGTTGAAGTATATCCGCCCGTGTTCCCCGGCCGCCTCCGTGATGTCCATTCCCCACACGAGCCTCGGGATCAGCCAGTCGACATTCATCATCGATGCTTTTTCCCTGTCGAGGATCTGCTCCCAGATCTCGCGGGCCAGCGCCCTGGCCTTTCTCACGGAGATGCTGTTCCGGTACTTTGCGATGAGCGGCCCCATGCCGCGGCATCGTTGCGTCCCGTATTTCACGGTGGCGATGGTGTCGGAGTTGAAGGCTTCGAGGTCGAACCTTTCTATTTTCCCGGGTCCCGGTTCGCGGACAAGGGGACCGCCCGAGAGATGTCTGGCGTTCCAGCGCATCACGGTGGGATAGCTCACGCCGACGAGGGACGCCGCCGAAGCGTACGACACTCCGTGATCCTTTTTCATTTCCCTGACGATCCCCATTTTCTTCTCCGCTATTTCGTTCCTATTTTTTTTTAGAACTCTGACTCCCACCAGTCATCATGCTGTGAACCATGTCCTTGAGTTCCAGACGCTTCTGCATTGCAACAAGCTGCTCCTTCAGCGACCTGTTCTCCATCCTGAGGGATTCCTTCTCCGGATCCTCCGGCGGGCCGGGCGGCCGCCCATTCGGGCGTTCCGAAAGCGCCACCGCCATTCCGGCGAGCGCCCGGTTCTCCCACTTGTAGTAGGTCTTGCGGGATATTCCCAGGATGGCCGCCGCCTTCTTCGCGGTGATCTCCCGGCTCCTGACCTTCAGCATGAGCTCCAGCATCTCGGCCTGTGATTTCTGCTCGGGCATTTATTCTCCTTTCTGGACTTCCTTCTCGTCCGGTTTTCCCGACCGGCTTTCCGTGGCGCTCCCTTTCAGCTGGGCCCTGATGGACGCCTTCCGTTCCAGAAGCTTCGAAAGCCTGTCGCCCAGAGGAGGACATTTTACCTGGTCCCTTTTCATCTCCAGGGCGTTCAATATACCCTGCAGCGCCAGATCCTGCCAGTTCCAGAACTGCTCCCGGCTTACCGAGTTCTCCCGGCACAGATCCGCCACGCTCCGCCTTTCCGCCCACACCGACAAGACCATCCTGGACTTCTCCTCCGAGGAGAAAGTTCTCCTCTTCCTTTTCGCCTTCTTCAATTCCATTTTCTCCGATTTCATGTATGAATTCTCCGTTTTCAAGTTCTTTTTCGTTTCCATCGACCGACAATTTCATCTTTCCTTTTTCCGCAGTGAGAACCACGGATTTCTCGCCGAGGCGGCCCACCATGTAGAACGTCTCGGCCTGTTTTCCGCGGAGCGCAAGCTCAAGCGTGTTCTCCTCTATGTTCCGCTCGATTACCTTCCTGAGTTCTCCCTGAATCTCGAAGAAGCGGTCGGCGGGGCATACACCTCCTATGCCCTGGTGCGGACGCCGGTGGTTGTAGTACTTCGTCCAGAACGCCACGCGTTCCCGGGCCGACTCGAATGTGTCGAACTGCGCACGGTTCAGAAAATCATTGAAGATGGTTTTCCAGAACCTCTCGATCTTGCCCAGCGTCATCGGATGGTGCGGCTGGCTCTTGATGTGTTTTATCCTGTCCTTCTGAAGCTCCCGCTCGAACCTCGTGTTGCCACGCCAGCTCGTGTACTGCCGCCCGTTGTCGGTCAGCATCTCCTTGGGAACTCCATATTCGGACACCGCCCGGCGGTAGACGTCTAGGACATTCTCGGCTGTCTGGCTCATGTAGAGGCCGAGACCCACCATGTACCTCGAATAGTCGTCTATGAAGCCGATGAGATAGGAGTAACGCCCCCCGAGCCTGAATGTGAAGATGTCGCTCTGCCACATCTGGTTCGGCGTGGAACGCTCGAAAAAACGCGGCCTGACCATGTTCCTTTCGGCTTTGCCCCTGGGGGGCTTGTCATCCATCAGGTTGTTCTCATGAAGCGTTTTTCGC
>CAIQLG010000037.1 GCA_903872565.1 uncultured Lentisphaerota bacterium
AGCTTATGGAGCCCTTTCTACAGAAATCATTACTTCGAAATGCTTGAGCATCTGACCAAGAGATATGCAATGGAGAAAACACTGAAAAAATTTGTCCTCGACTTCGGCAACTCAGATTTTCCATATGGCTACTATTATTATGTCAACGACACCTCGTTATTCGACTACTCCAAGTTCGAACGGAAGGCGTTCGCCTCATATCTGAAAAATGAACTGGAATGGGACATGGAAAAGATTTCATTGTGTTTCGGGAAAAAGTTCAGGAGCTTTGCCGACATACCAGTCCCCTTTGTGGAAGAATCCGAGCCATGGCGGGTTTATCTAGACTTCCGGACATGGTCTATTTCACAGGGAAATTTGAAGGTCAGAGAAATCGTCAGGAAAAACGCCCCCGCCAAATTGCCTCCCGATCCGCCCGGGCATGGCCTTGGTTCGATCGCGGACATCGGAACATATTTCTGCGAATCAAAAGCAAAACATTGGCTTGAGGAAAGAAAATTCGATCCGAAACACGTCGAGACGCATAACTTCGGAAAAACCTGGGGCGGGGAACCATGGCAGGTAGGAGGGGAATACAGACAATATGCCGATGCCCTCTTCCAGTCCGTCAGACTCAATGCCGACTATTTCACGATCCCTGGCGCAGATCTCGGGCTTTACGGGGAAGACATCGCGAAAATCGGATTCATCCGCAGGACTCTCGCCGGCGCTGTCAGGCAAAGCCCCCGACTTGCCGTTTTCGACAGGACAGGATGGAATGAATTCACATCACTTGCGAATATAGCAACAAGGCTGGACATTCCGGCCGATCTGATCTCGGCAAAACACAGATATGACTTTTCATGCTACAGGCTTATGACTCTTCCCGACTGCGACTATGCCGACAGGACTGTCACAGGCGGTGGTGGCGGAATGCTAGTCCCCACCGACGAACAATGGTTCTGGCTTCTCAGGGAGAGTGTTGAAAAAGGGTTGAACCTGCTTGTCTTTCCAGGAACATGCACCATCGGAAAAGATAGAGTTCAAAGGACTTTTCTGAGACAGGTTTTCGGACTCGAAAATGTCAGATACGGTAAAAAGATGGAGTCAACCGTTAAATTCCCGAAATCCTTCGGAGGAGGGACATTGACGGGAAACGCATGCGAGGTTTCCGCAGATGGGACTGTCCTTCTCCTAGACAGTTCGGCAAGGCCGATCCTTGTGCGGAAAAACTACGGGCTCGGCTCTGTTCTTATTGCCGGATATGACAGCTCGCCGGAATCGCTTGATCCAGTTTACAACTATGAAATGGACGAAAGAATCAAAGGTCATACACTTGTAAAACTCTGCACCTTCCTCGGAATAGTTCCGGAACGGTACAACACCGATAACCTGCTGGCGTTCAAGGAGATGATTAATGTTGATGGCAAAGAATACTTCATCATCCTGAGCTACCTCAAGAAGCCAGTCGTCCAGACAGTCAAGGTCAGGCTTTCGAGACCGGCACGCAGCGCATTTGACCTCGCCACCGGGGAAAGATGCGAACTTCGCAAGATTTCAGAAGACTTTCACGAATTCGACCTGGCGCTTCATCCCAGGATGCCGAGATTCATGAGTTTTCACGATAAATTCCCTTGCACAGCCAGTTCGCCCAAATTATAATTAATGGAAGTGGAGGTATAATATGAAGATAATTCTGATAAGGCATGCGGAGAACTCCGGGGATCCATTTGAGACTCCTGGAAGATCCGCCAGAGGATTTCTCTCAAAAAAGAAAGGCGTTGGGCAGGCTCTGAAACTCAGAAAGTCCCTTGACACCGAAAAGATTGATGTCGTCCTATGTTCCACTCTCGGAAGAGCCATTGAAACTGCTGAAATCGCAATGGGGAAAAGAAAAATTAAATTTGTTCTATGCGATTTTCTCAAGGAATGGATGCCGAATCCTGAGCTTGAATCTCTTGCCGACACGAAGCACGAGGCGATCTTACAGCAGAATAAGGACAAACATGCGGAGGAAACCTGGAAGACAGACCTCGGGGAAGGAGCTTTTGACATGATGGCTAGAATCTGTCCTCCATTCCTGGAAGAGCTGAAAAAACTTGGAATACATTCCAAGTTCGGGGGATTTGTCCCGTCGGATAAGGGGGAAAAACTCACTGTTGCAGTATTTGCGCACGGAGGATCCCTCAATGTCCTGCTGTCTTTCCTCCTCGAGCTGCGCCCTTTTCCGGTCGGCAGATTTTCCTTTGCACTCACAGGAGTTGCGGAAATAGAGTTCACAGAAATGAACGGGATATTTTATCCGCATCTGAAAATTCCAGCACCGCATTGAACTTGGCCAGGGTTACAATACTTACTAATAAAATCAAAATTGAATTGACATAAGTTGTAGCCACGGCCGTGTTCACCCCCGGCATCCGCCTACGCAAAGTAGCTACGGCGAGACATGCGGGGGCGGCTACATCTGTTGTAAATATTATTATAGGGCAATTAGTAACAGGAAAAGAGGCACGGCAATGAAACATACTAAGAACCTAACCGGCTACGCCGGGACTTGTCGGAACGCCAGCAACTTGCTGGCATCTATCCAATCTTGCCGGCAGAGTCACAAGATCCCGGCCACGGAGTGCGTCGGGATTGCCGGCGTTCCTTCGAAAAATACAACTTCCTATACAATCAAGTTGAAAGTCGTAAGTAAAGAGACCGGAAAACCTTTCCCTGCATTGATCCGGATATTTCCGGAAGAACTCGCCGGACAAGTCAAATTATCTGATCCTATCGCGGAAATATTCTCGACCGGCTTTTCGGAAGTCGCTCTTCCCAGGGGAAATTATATTCTGCGAATTTCGCATTTTTCAGAAATTGTTCCCATCGAGAAGGCAATCTCTGTCTCGCGTGACTGCGAGATTGAACTTGCCGCCGAAACGTGGTTTGATTTCAGGGCAAATGGCCTTTTCACGGGGGACTGCCATAACCATGTCAACTTTCCAGAAAATCCCGAGAATTTCTGTAACTTCCTCCGTGCGACAGGAGTTGACTATATCAGCGCATGCCAGGGTTGGCTGACACAAGATTCTTCCGCCAGAGGGCATGACGGAAAAAAGCTCTCGGCTTTTCTGGAATCTCTTTCAACCGATGATCTGGCCGTAAGGATGGGGGCGGAATTCCCGAAAACTCGTTTCGGCCACATCTGCTGGTGGAAGTTCCCGCTGTTATCCGACCCATATGGATGCTACAATGACTATCACGACAGCAGCTATTTCATGATTGCAGGAATCTCCTCGGAAAAATGCGAGAAGCCCTCCGAGCAAATACCCTTCTCAAGTGAGGCTCCGGTCTTCAAACTGAAAAGATGGAAGGACATGGGCGGAATATCAATGCTTCCGCATCCGACGAGCTGGTGGCGCAACAGGAGTGATTCAACTCTTATTGCCACGAATATTGGAGCTGACATCTGTTTTGACCTCCTGGTAGGCAGGCTTTATGACACAATGGCCATAATGGGCTATGACGCCGAACATGTCTTCTACCAGAACCTCTGGTTCAAACTCCTCAATCTCGGATACAGAATACCGGCAGTCGCCGAAACAGACGGCGGAATTAGGGGAAAGCACCTGATCGGATCGCTGAGGACCTATGCGCATTGTGGAGGAAAGAGTTTCAAAGAGAAAAGCTTCCTCAAGGCAATTTCTTCAGGAAGATCTTTCCTTACAAGCGGCCCCGTAATTCTTGCGAAAGCCGACGGCAGACACCTTCCAGGTACGGTTATCAATCACAAGGGTGGCAAACACGAAATCAGCATGGATGTCATGTCAAGCCCGGCTTCAGATGAATACATATCCTGGATCGTCATATATAAGGATGGAAGACCGTGTAAAATTATTGACATAGAAAAAAAGAAACTTAAAAGATACAGTTGCAATTTCTTTTTCCCTCTGAGCAAGACTTCAAGATGCTGGTTCATAGTCAAGGCGTACGGGAAGAGACGGCCAAAGACAAAAGCCTTTGCGGATATTATCAAATATGCCGCCCTCTGTGAAAAAGAAACACATGCCGAATACAGGGAACTTGATCAGGTGGCATTCACAAATCCGTTTTATTTTGTGCCGCAAGGATATTCCGAGCCTGCCCGGATCACGCCGCCGTTGAAAGGCAGAATATCTGATTCTGTCACAGGCAAACCGCTTGAGCACGCCCAAATAAAATTGGTGGTGCCCGATGAAAAATATAGGTCTATTTCAAGCGGAAAGAATGGTGGATATTCCATCAAACGGATATCGCTCCTTTCAGGAATAGAGATTTCAGCCAGGGGCTATGACACAAAAATAGTCAGCATTTATGCGGACTATCCTCCGCTGAAAGAATATTTCGAACATATCTATTCTGGCAAATGGGCCAACTCGAACAGGAAACTCCAGCCGGGGCAAGTCCCATGGAAGGTCTTTGACTTCCCAAAAATAAAACGTATATTGTCTTCTCTAAAATGGAACTTTGAACTCTCCCCGGAAAAGTGAAACAATGAATATCCAAATCCTAATCCATATGACAATTCTGGCATTGCTCATGCTTCTGCCTCTTCCGTCCAGCGCCGAAGACAATGAAACCGGAAAACTCAGGGACAACATCATAATCCTGAAGAATTCGCAGGTCGAGGCTGCCATTTTACCTTGTCCTGGCGGACGATTAATCTCATTTAAAAGAAATGGAGGGGAAAATATCCTGCTCTTTCCTCCCGCTCTGCTCGATGAAACTGAAAGCTCGATACCCGTCGTATCCGCGGAAAATCCGTCCGGAAAGGAATATTTCGGTTTCGAGGTATGGCTTTCACCGCAGAGCGAATGGTGGATCCATCAGGATTTGAATATGGCCAAGAAAGAATCCCATTCCCCGTGGCCACCAGATCCGTATCATGCTTATGGCAAATACAAGATCACGGATAAATCCGATCAGTCTGTCACCCTCGAGAGCCCGGAAAGCCCTGTGACGGGAATAAAATTCGTCAAGAAGTACACTCTTGCCCCGGATGGTGTCTTAAACATTAAAATCAGAGCCGTAAATATCAGGGATAAATCCATCAGCTGGGGAATATGGACAAACACGAGATTGAGTGGAGAAACTGATTTTTACGCTCCAATGAAAGCCTTTCCGGATGGAAGCTTTCCAATCACCTGCAAGTTTTTCACAATAAGACCTCAGGAAGAGTGCCTCCTGCAATTCAAAACGTTCGAGAACTTTTTCACATTCGACAAGTCCGAAGCACAGAAGAACAGGACACACTCTTATTTAAACAAGGCGTTCATCTCATGTTCAGACGGAACGCTTGCAGCGTTTTATAAAAATATCCTTTTCATAAAAACTCTACATTCTGATGATTGTGCTAAAACTCATCACGAACACGCAAAAGCCGAAGTGTTCCTGTCAATCCCCGCCAAAGGCCAGTCTCTTCTCGAACTGGAATTCAACGGCCCCTATAAGGCCATTGCCCCAGGGCAGTTTGTAGAACTCGAAGAAAACTGGAGATTAATTGAATACCATGGCGGTAACTCGATGAAGGAACAGGTGGAGTTCCTGAAGAAAATCCGTGACCTAAACTCTTATAATCCATAGGTAGCTATAGTTTTTCAGAAAAATAATTTCACTAAGGACTGACTTCCCAAGTTCATCCTAAAAATTACGGATATTTAGCCTTCAGCTTGTCGGCATTCTTCTGATCGCCGTCGTTCTCATAGGCCTGGATGACATATTTCATGAGAGTGTTGTCTTTCTTCACATAATTTTTCAGGAACTTGACAGCATCCTTGGTCTGCTCGGTCTCCTTTGTGATTTTCATGTATGCATCAAGCAGAGTTGGCAATTTCTGCACTTCGTCCCTTTGCCTCACCAGCAAGTCCTCAAGATACTTTCTGGCTTCGACGTTTTTCTTCTCCTTGAGAAGTGCATCCAGTTGCGTATCTGCAATGGCCAGATCAAGGTCATCCCGTTTCTTCGAGATCTTATTCTGCATTTCCTTGAACAACTTGTCAGCCTCTTCGGTCTTGCCCAATTCCTTCAGCAGGTCAATTTCCTTCTGCTGCATAATCATAAGGTAGTCGGGATACTTCTTGAATACCGCAGATTGCTCGTGATAGAGATCCAACAGTTTTTTCTTGTCCCCTCGTTTGACAATGACATTCTCCCTTATCTGCCAGGGTCTGTTGAACAGCGGAGCCTTCGAGATGGCCTGCCGGGCATAGCCGTCGGCCCTTTCCTCGTCTCCGGCGGCGAGGATGGCATCGGCAACCTTTGTAATCTGCACGGCGGCATCAAATTTTTCATCCCTGAAAATTCTGTTGCAGGCGAACTCGACATCGTGATCTGTCATCTTCTGATTTGTCTGCGGATTCAATGCCTGGCCGACAGCATAGTTGTCATAGGCATATCTCCCAACATCGAGCTCCCACTTCCCGACAGCCTTCATATATCCGAACCAGGCATGTCCGCCACGTCTTCCCTCCCCGGTGAAGAATAGGCAGGGGATGCCGTTGGCGCGTGCCGTCATTGCAGAATAATACGCCTGGTCGATACAGATCCCTCCATATTTCAGAATGCTGGACAGCGAATATTCTCCCTGATTGGAAGGCCAGGCAAAGACACCACCATTGAGTCTCGGGTGATCGTATTTTATCTCGGCATATCTCTTCCCCCAGCTTGCGGCAGTGCCCTTCACATTGTCCCTTGCCCACTCCAGCTCGCTTATGGGCATCGGAGTGTCAACGACAAACGTAAAATCAGAAATAAGCAATTTCGAATATGAGATTTTCGCCTTTTTCTTTGCCGAATCCGAATACAGAGCCTTGAAATAATCATACCTTGCGCAAATGTCGGTTTGATATGGCAAGACCTTGTTTCCCATCTGGAAATGCGGTTTAGGGCGTTCCTGATCCCATACGAGTGCCAGTGCCACGATAAGGTTGAAATATTTGTCACGCTCCTTGGGATCGTGGTGGCAGAGCGACTGGAGGAGTGCGAGAGCGGCAGGAATATTGTCCTGCGGCTCAACGTTGTCGCACAAGTCTGTCAGATGCGTGTCACTGTCCAGCAGCCAGTGTGCAAACTCGGAATCCTTTGCGAAATCTATTCCCTGGCTGAAACGGCTGAGAAAGCTTATTGCATCAACGATGTTCGCCTGCATTGCAAGCGTCGTAGTATTGACAGTCCCCTTGGGGGTGGCGTTAAGTTCCGTCTTAAGCAGACTTGTAAGAAAATCAATTCCCTCCTTCTGCTTTTTCTCGTTTATAACCGCCAATGCATACTGACGAGGCAGTGGTGCGCGATCCTTTGGCTGGAGATTCTTATCACCGAATTTTGACGCAATGGCTTCCGAGGTGAGTTCCTGTTTTTTCTCTTCCGTCCACAGGCAAAGGGAGGGCAGCATAAAGAGAAATCCGTAAAGAATGCATATTCTGAAACAGCACATAATACCTCCATAAACTATAGTATGCATTAATTATTCCGCTTTCCAAGTTTTCTGGAGCAAAATACTTAAACTTCATAGTGTCCAAGATTCATGAAAGATCCCTCGCACAAACTGTATTCTTCATGTAAAATGACTTAAGTACAAATGCCCCCATTCTTAGGAACAGTCATTTTCATATTGCCCCATCCTCATTCCTTAGTGATGATGTGCCCACGTCCAAACCTTATATCACTTGTTCAGAAACAGGCTCCGATATTAGTTTCTCCCCTAAATATTTCTCCGCATAGTATTTCATTAAATTCATTCTGTTTGTGACTTCAGCCGAGTATGAGCCAAAATCGTCGAATTCCGAATAAACATTAAGTACTCCATTAAAATCTTCTCCGAACCATTTTTCACCAGCTTCCGGAAACCATTTAGCATATGAATTGGGGTCTAGGACATAAGAAGGGTTATTTTCTGAAAATTCTTTTCTGCTTTTATATTCAACTTCATCAAAGTCAACCAATATCCATGCAATCTGGGGAAGCACTTTTTTCGGATCTGTTTTAATCGCGCCGATAAGAACCTTTGCAAGCCACTGCCAATAATGATAATAGAAACTAAATTGAATAGTTCCATGTTCTAAAACACATGGACTGTCACTTGTTGCTGGAGTCCCAGAGATTGTATCTGAAACTCCCTGTCCTTTTCCTGGGAAATCCACTATAAAATGAAAAAGTGTATTAGGATAATTAATATCAATGGCATCAACAAAACTTTGAGCATTCATCCACATTTTCTTTGCAATTGCAACGCATTCGAAATAAACATCTTTGTTGATTGAAGCAGATGTTCCATAAAAGGATAAATAGGCTATAATACCATCTGCAAAGCGAAAACTTATAGGGAGTGCTTTCTGAAACTCACCAATCACCCAAGAATTATATTTTTCGGGAGCGATGGATTTCAATCGAGACAATTTCCTAACAATTTCGAATCCGAAAGAATTTTCATTGGCTGAAGATTTATGCAAGTCCAATATTGATTCAAAAATAAAAGAGCCCAGCTTCAATTTTGAATCATCAGAAATGATTTCCCTAAATTGTCTGATTTTACCTGCATATTGTCTTTCGTTCACAATTTTCTCGGCAATTTCTTTCCCTCTTTCTTGGTTATCTTCAAAATCTTTCAACTTTTTTAAGACATCCTGATCCATCAAAGGCTTTTCCTCTAAAAACCCCCTTGCTATTCTGCTCCAGTAATCTGTCTGCCCTGAGATTGATATTGACTGCATATATTCAACTGGAACATTGCCAAACGCGGGTAACCAGCGTGGAAATAGGAAATCGATTAGGATATGTAATTCCGCCATGCTGATTGGTAATATTTCTTTCCTGAACTCTTCATTAATTATATCCTTGATTTTTTTAATCGGACTATACTCCTTATCGTTTGCACGAAATTGGTTATGAACAATATTACCTTGAAGAAATGACAGATTTTTACTGTCCATTAAGAAATTATTTAATTGGAGAAGGCTATGCTTGATTGTTGTCAGGACAAGTAATTCGTCAGGGTTGACCTCCCCAGCCAACTTCTCCCAAGACTGGTATGTTTCACGGAAAACACTTTTCAGGAGTCGAGGAGTGGGCAAGAGTTTCGCTATAATATAAGCTGGAGTGTTAAAAGTTGCCTCAAGTAAATTCCCCCTTATTCTTCCCCCCGACTTTATTTCATTCTCATTATCAATGTCATATACTCTTAAAAGCCGAGTTAGGTATTCTTCTTCAGTATTTGGGTCAACATATGCTTTTCTTCGCATTTCATTACGCATTTTAACAATATTTTCAAGAACATTTCTGCAATCAAGATTCGGAAGATTTTGAATATTGTCAGCAATGCGATACAGATACTCGGACGAAGACAGTAAATTATCTTTACTTTTTATGTCAACTGCTACTGCAAAAAGGATATTGTCAATATGGGACAGTCTATCCAGAAAAGCTGGAAGTTCGACTTTGACCAACACATCATCATTGTTACGATCAACATCTTCGATGATAAATAAAAGTTTTTCATTGTGAAACTTCAAAACTTTATCAAGTCGTTCCAATACAGAAACTGGGTCTCCCCCTCTTCTTGCGATTCGTAATAAATTCCCCCAAAAGCTTCCGTCTGAAACAGCATTCGCAAAATCTCCTGGGATGCCAATAAAAGAAAGAATATCTATTTGGTGTTTCAATTTATTCAATGCACTATTTAAAATATATTTTGATAATTCTCCACTTTTCCTTCTACCCCAAGCGTCAATTTCACAAATTGTATAATGAGGATTAACTTGATTGCGAATTTGTGCCCCCATTAACTTAAAGACTGCTGTTTTACCCGTACCATAATCGCCAACCAACACAATATTTTTACCTTCAATGACAAGATTCGATAATTTTCTTGCGACAAATTTTCGGCCAAACCTATCATCTTTCTCATTCATAATTGGGGTTTCGGACAATATCCATTCTATAAAAGTTTGTTCTATGTCATTATTATCTTCATCCTGCACTTCTTCTGTTGAATCTTTATTGCAAATTATAAATTCCCGATAGAAGTAGAAAAGGAGTTTAGATACAAAAAATATCCCGGCACAAATAAGACAATCAAGCAGACAATAATCCTGGAATTTCTCACATAAAAATAGAAGCCAAGAGACAAGCAAAGTGCCGACAAACGCAATAATCCATGTAGGAACCGCTATTATGTTTTTGGGGAAATTCCTTTTTAGCGGAGCGCCGCCAAAATGAATTACGATACTCCATACGATAATAGAGATGACGGCTAAAAGCCCGTAATACAAAGATGAATTTATAAATCCTGAAATATTCGTCGAAAACAGTTTTACGGCAGGCAAACAAGATTGTTCATATGTAAAAATGATAATGACCGAAGTAATGGCGAGATATAGAATTGCATCAATAATTCGCGATTCAAAAAATTTCCAGCTTAGATTTTGACATTTTGCCTTCATATGAAATGTGATATGATTATTCCCTCTTTCCACGCTCGCTAAATTTAATATTTTTTTCAGGAGTAGCCCCGAATGGTGGCCCCACGCTAAGGCCTTTCCCTCTCTTGTAATGCCTGCCATAACAAGGATCTGTCTTAAATACTGTTTTATGAGTTCATTTGTTGCTTGCTGATCCTACAAGTTCAACCTCCTCCGGCATAAGACTGTAGAGTTCATACACTCTTATCCTGGTTGATATTGCGACCGAATTGCTCGACAAGACGTCCAAGCTCAGACTTGAAATTGTCGCAAGCCGAAACTTCAGATGAATCAGGATTCATTCAAATGTATTCCATTACTAAATATGATATAGATGCTTACACTATCGTCACCATGCATAATACTAGGAGAGAATACTATAACCCTATATAGCATAAGTTACAAGTACCGAATAGATTTAGTAAAGCCACTTGGAACGTCTGGCTGATGTGCCGGGCGTCGCCGTTAATACCTGTGCCTTCCCGCGTCAGTCAAATTATTTTTATCCACTTGTTCCAGAGAATCCATACGGGCTATGTATCCATTTCAAATACCTCCTGGAAACGGTCGACTTGGATGATCAGATCATGTAATTCCGGGCTTAGCCATTTAAGTGTTTCCAGAATTAACTTGTGCTGATCAGACAGATCCTTCCAATGCCAGATCGAACCATGATGAAAAACCCTATTGCGAAGTCTGCGGATTGTGTTCAGCCGTTTGGACATTTCTTTTCTGGTTCTAAGATATTTTGAGGCATATGGTATTGTTGACTTCAATAAAACCGGCCATAGAATCTGCCTGTGCTCATAGCGAATGTCAAAGAGACTGGTCCAGAAACCGAATCTCAGATTCTCAATAATCAACCCATTCGTGGGGCTTTTCCCTTGCTGTTTCAAGCCGGCTTCCACTTTTTCAAGTTCAGGCAACTCTGATTCATATAGGAATTTGTGGGCCATTTTGTAAAACTCACCATTGAATTTCTTGGCAATGGATTGGCTGATCCGGTTTCGCAAGGCGACTTCAAGAGCCTGAATCGATGGATATAGAGCTTCGCCCAATTGAATATTCCAAAGAAAATGTGCATAGATTTCTTCGTCCGAGGAGTCATTTCTCCGATTCCGATAGGCGTCAATTTTTTCCTTGGACAGGACTTCTTCTAGTTTTTCTTTAAAATTTGCTTGCATCTTAAAGTATTCCATCTACATTATTGGTACAGTCCCTGGTCTATTCCTCTCTTCGCCTTTGAGCGGATGATGAAGCCGGGGTTTTTTTATGTCTTCATTATTCATATATTCAAACATGCAGTTTTACAATAATTATATCAAATATAATAAAGCCATACTACAGGAATCGCAAGGGTTAATAGGCGAGTCATATGGGATTATCTGTTGAAGACTTACGGTTCTAGAAGTTCATTTCATCTTCTCAAGATCGCTCATTATTTCGTCCATTGAGGCTGGGCGCTCCGCCGGATTCCTCTTGAGGCATTTTTCCACTATCAGGCTGTCCCAGTCCTTCATAAGGTCGCGCCTGAAGTCCCTCACGGAACGCGGGATGCTGTCCCTTATCTTTTCGGCCAGCTTGACGCTGTTTTCCGCAGTGAACGGGGCGGTTCCGGTCACGAGATGGTATATTGTGGCTCCGTAGGAATAGATGTCGGTCTTCACCGAAGCCTTTTCTCCATGAAGCGCCTCCGGTGCCATATATAGCGGAGTGCCCAGGACAAATCCCTCCTTTGTCAAATCGAGGGACTCCGGTACCCGCGCGATCCCGAAATCGCTTATTTTTACCTCACCTGTCTTATGCTCATAGAGAATGTTTTTCAGCTTTATATCCCTGTGGATGATGTTGTTCCGATGTATCTCCCTTATTCCATCGGCAACATCGTGTGCGATGTGGAAAAGTTCCTCTTCGGGGATTTTCCCCCTCGTTATCAGCAGTTCCTCAAGATCCATTCCGTCAATATATTCCATCACTACATAGAGCGATTCACTCACCTTTCCCTTGTCCTTGTATTCTATTATGTTAGGGTGTACCACGCTCGCCATTATCTTTATCTCGTTCTCGAAGCGTTCGACGGACTCGAGCGCCTCCGATGCGTTCCGTGTAAGCATCTTCATCGCAAGCACCGTATTGCTCGACGTGTCCAGGACCTTGTAGATCACATTCGTCCTGCCCCATCCAAGAAAGTCAATTATGACATAGCCGCCGACTCTGTCCCCTATGTATGGAAGATTATAGTTCCTTCTTATCTTTATAATGGGCCGGTCACCCATGGGTACCATTCCAACTGCAATTCTCTTTCTCTCCAGAATCATACTTATTCTTGTTATCATCTCGGCGGTATTGAAAGGTTTTATGAGAAAATCTTCGGCACCAGATTCTATGATCTTGAGATTTATGTCCTGGATGTCGTAACCCGAAATAAGAATCATAGACACTTTCGGCAACGACTTCTTTATTCTGGAACAAAGTTCAAACCCGTTCAAGTCCGGCAGGACGATGTCGCTTATCACCAGTTCGACTTCATTTGGATCTGCGGGTTTCGCATCTTTGGCTGGAGCAATGCCTAGTATTTCCAGGCATTCGGTGCCGGTTGAGGCGCTTCGGACATTTACAAAGCCGCCAAGCGCGAGTGTTTTCACAAGCATCTTTACAAGAAACGAGTCGTCGTCCACGATCAGAATTCCCATCTCGTGGGGGATCTTTTCCTTCTTCATTTTCACAGTGTCAATCACGGGATAAACAGTCCTCCGACAAATTTTCTGGAATCAGACGCATAATTTGCCAATATATCAAACAAATCGCAGATTTAAAAGTTGCATTTCCCTTTTTTTAATATATATAATTTGTTCTTGTTTAAAAGGATGGCAGGATAGGATGATGAAAATGAGAGAATATAGGGAATACGATTTCGCTGGAATAGAAAAGAAATGGCAGAGCTACTGGGAGGAAAACAAGACCTTCAATGCCGTGGACTTCGACACCAGGGAGAAGTTCTACTGTCTTGTCGAGTTCCCCTACCCTTCCGGAGACGGCCTCCATGTTGGCCATCCGAGATCCTACACGGCTCTCGACATCCTCTCCAGAAAAAAAAGAATGCAGAACTTCAATGTTCTCTTCCCCATGGGGTTCGACAGTTTCGGCCTACCGACCGAAAACTATGCGATAAAGACGGGAATTCACCCGAGCATAATAACTAAAAAGAATGTCGAGAGATTCACCGAACAGCTCAAGGCGCTGGGCTTCTCATTCGACTGGGACAGGGTATTCTCGACAAGCGATCCGGACTACTACCGCTGGACTCAGTGGATCTTCATACAATTCTTCAAGAAAGGTCTCGCATACAAGTCGAAAATGCCGATAAACTGGTGTCTGAGCTGTAAAATAGGACTCGCGAACGAGGAGGTCGTGGACGGACGCTGCGAAAGATGCGGCGGTGAAATCGAAAAACGGAACATAGAACAGTGGATGCTCGCAATAACAAAATACGCGGACAGGCTCATCAAAGATCTTGACTCCGTTAATTTCCTCGAAAAAATAAAGGTCCAGCAGACAAACTGGATTGGCAGGTCAGAGGGTGCCGACGTGGATTTTGAGATTGACAGCCAGAAAACCAAAATCAGAGTTTTCACAACAAGGCCTGACACACTTTTCGGTGCAACTTACATGGTGCTCGCCCCGGAACATCCGGCAGTCTCACAGATCACTCCACAAGAAAAAATGGATGAGGTCAGGGAATATTGCCGCCAAACCGCGAAGAAGAACGATCTCGAGAGGACTGAGATAAAGGAGAAAACAGGCATATTCACCGGTACCTACGCGATAAATCCGGTCAACGGAGAAAAAATCCCAGTGTGGATAGCCGATTACGTTCTCATAGGCTACGGATCCGGCGCTATCATGGCCGTCCCGGCACATGACACCAGAGACTTTGAATTCGCCGAAAAGTTCGGATTGAAAATCATATGCATCAATTCCCCCGACAAGAAACTCGCCGCATCTCTGGGAGTTGACATTGATGAAGTCTTGGCGGGCAAGGCCTGCTGGACGGGGGAAGGGATACTCATAAATTCCGCAAACAGGGAAGGCCTCGACATAAACGGGCTTAGCGTGAAGGCCGCTGTAAAGAAAACTACGGAATGGCTTGAAAAAAGAGGAATTGGAAAACTCGCCGTGAATTACAAACTCAGGGATTGGGTTTTCTCGAGACAGAGATACTGGGGAGAGCCGATTCCCATAGTGAACTGCCCTTCCTGCGGCCTGGTACCAGTCCCCGAAGAGGAACTGCCAGTCCTTCTTCCACAGGTTGAAAAATACGAACCTTCAGAGACCGGCGAGTCACCATTGGCGGCAATCACCGACTGGGTTGACACAAAATGCCCGTCATGCGGAGCGCCCGCCAAGAGGGAGACCGACACGATGCCCAACTGGGCGGGATCTTCCTGGTATTTCCTCAGATACGCGGATCCGCACAACACCAAGTCCTTCGCGGACATGAAGAAACTTGAATATTGGATGGCGGTTGACTGGTACAACGGCGGAATGGAGCACACCACCCTCCATCTTCTCTATTCGAGATTCTGGAATAAATTTCTATTCGACTGCGGCCTTGTCCCGACCAGCGAACCTTACAAGAAAAGGACATCGCACGGGATGGTGCTCGGCGAGGGCGGGGAAAAGATGTCCAAGTCAAGGGGAAATGTCATAAACCCCGACATCGTCGTCAAGGAAAACGGAGCCGATGTCTTCCGCATTTACGAAATGTTCATAGGCCCTTTCGATCAGTCGGCAGCCTGGGACACCAAAGGCATAGTAGGGGTAAGCCGATTCCTAAACAGGGTCTGGAACATGATCGCGAACTCGGAAATTTCCGACACCGTTCGACTGAGCGCAGAACAGCTCAGGATTTTGCATCAGACTGTTAAAAAGGTCGGCAAGGATATCGAGACACTCAACCTCAACACCGCAGTAAGCCAGATGATGATTTTTGTGAACGAGTTCTCAAAGTCCGACACCGTTCACAGGGAGGCTGCTGAGGCTTTTGTGAAAATCCTCTCGCCATTCGCCCCGCATATCGCTGAAGAACTGTGGAGCATTCTCGGAAAATCCGGATCGGTTGCACATGAGCCGTGGCCGGCATACAACGAGGACTTCATCCGCCTCGACGAGGTCGAAATTCTCGTCCAGGTAAACGGCAAGCCAAAAGTGCGGACAATGATGAAATCGGACGTGAACGACGATGAAATGAAAAACATCGCTCTCTCCCTGCAGGACATCCAGAATGAACTCGTTGGGAAAACACCGAAAAAAGTCATCTGCGTGAAAGGAAGACTGGTAAACATAGTTGTTTGATGAAATTAAACCTGGAACGATAAAAACATAAAAAGGAGGATCACATGGGACAGCAATTAAACAAGATCATAAAGAGGAAGCGCAAAGACGCATATCGCGAGAGACTCAAGGAAAGAAACAAGGCGGCAAAGGCTCAGAAAAAAAGCCCCGAAAGCGCTGAGAAAAAACAGAAATAGCCTGTTATTGAAAAATCCATACCACTAGGGTGGCGATTTTCATTTTTTGAGGGACGGATTCCGCTCCGTCCATTAGTGGTCGGGGTGGAACCCATACCTGTCAGGTAATGCGGTTAGATCAATCTTGTTGTTTCGCTTTTATCATTCAAAGACTGCCTGCGACATTGCCTCGATATTTTCGGGCGGGACATTTGGCAGGAGTGCCTCGTGGCTCGGGCTTACGATGAGTTGAGGACCAAGAATACGGCGGATTCTCCTTACTTCTTCTCTGATCTCTGCCGGAGAAGCATTCATGAGAAGATCCTGCGTGTCAATTCCACCGAAAAATGTGACTTTCCCCTTGAACTGCGCCAATGTATCGGCATCCATGTTTGTGGCCAGAGCCTGCAATGGATGCAGAACATTGACCCCAAGTTCAAGAATCCTCGGAATCACCTTGTATATTGAGCCACATGAGTGCAGAATCACATGTTTCCCGAACTCGTGCCCCATATCTGTGAACTGTTTGAAATATGGAAAAATGAACTCCTCGAACATTTCCGGGCTTATAAGGGTGTCAATCTGGGTGCCGAAATCATTTCCGAAAAAGAAGGCGTCAATCTCGTCTCCCGCCTCTTCAAAAAGTTTCCTTGTCCCTGCAAGATAAAATTTCACGGAACGATCAGTCACGGCTTTGACCAGTTCGGGCTCCGTGTACATTTTTATAAAATAGTTTTCCATCCCGAACATGCCTGCAACTAGATGGAAGAAAGGTGACCACATTCCGCTGGCGCGATAAATATCCCCGGATAACTTTAATTTGCCGATGAGATAGGAGAAATCCAGATATTTTGGATCTGGCCAGGGATAGTCCTCTATCTGGGCGATTGATGTGCAGTCCGAAAAAACTCCCTCGCTGCTTAGTCCTTCGCCTTTTCTCGGATTATGGAACGGCGGTGTTCCATCTGGTGACTTGTAGCTATCGGCATATATCCAGAGGAAATCATCCCCGAGTTTTTCCCTCAATTCTGCCTCCGTGTCCACCTTGAAATACTTGAAGTAAATCTCCAATGTCTCCTGGTGGGGGCTTCCCAACCAGAATCCGCAGCGTGGAACCGGCCTGCCATCAATCATATTTCTTATGAGATCTCTGCGATTCATTATAATTATAACTCCTTATGTTTTAGACCATTATTAAAAATTACAACAATTTGTCTGTGGTTTTACTGAATATCTCCTTGATCCCTTTTTTCGCGGCGGAAAGCATGTCGAGGAGATTCTTCTCGTTGAACGCGCAATGTTCAGCGGTTGACTGCACTTCGATGAATTCCATCTTGTCATTCATGACGACGTTCATATCGACATCCGCCTTCGAATCCTCCTCGTAGCACAGGTCGAGCAGGACTTTGCCTCCAAGCATTCCTACGCTTACGGCAGCTATCCTGGAGACAAGAGGATTTTCCTTCAGGAGGCCATCCTTCATCAGTTTTGCCAGTGCCATCTCAAGGGCGACCATTCCACCATTGATGCCTGCGCATCTTGTTCCTCCGTCGGCATCAAGCACCTCGCAGTCAATATATATTGTTCTTGCGCCGAGCTTTTCGAGGTTCACTGCGCCCCTGAGGCATCTTCCGATCAACCTCTGGATCTCGTGGGTCCTGCCTCCAATTTTTGTCGTCTCCCTCCTGTTTCTTTCGGATGTCGAGCCCGGGATCATCTGATATTCGCCGGTTATCCAGCCACCCGTCTTTTTCTCCGCTCTCATCCAGGGCGGGACTTCCTCGAGCACGCTGGCCGAGCAGAGCACTCTTGTATTTCCAAATTCCGCCACAGCAGATCCCGCGGGGAATTTTAAAAAGCCCGGAGTTATTTCAATGCTTCTCATCTGTAGGTTCTTTCTTCCGTCAATTCTCATGATCTCACCTTTTTATCTAGTTTATTCCAGTTTTAAATCTAGCAGAAACCCGTCCTTTTTCGACAAGATTTTGTTTTTTAAAGGAATTTCCGCCGAAATATGCTATTTTAAAGCGAAATATTGAACTTTTTAAGGATATCTTTTGTCGATAATTGCAGTGTAAATATATTTCAACCATTATCCAAGGTTTTTCTTGAAAACATGCATCTTTAAAAAAACAGGTCTATACTTGAGGCTTCTTGCTTTGTTTTTCGCCATCATGATCGGTGGTTGTGGAAGGGCTTCGAAGGCTCCTCCGCCTCCCACTACGCGTGCCAATCTCGTTCTTGAGCTTTTCGATTCGCTTGAGTCAAAGGATCACGCGCTAAGTCTAAAAAAGATTGAAAAACTTAGGACCCTTGATTCCTCAAATATATTTCTTGCCAGCCTTGAAATATCCGAAAGAAACAACAAGTTAATCCGTGAAATCCAACAGATGCTTGACTCTGGAAATCTCAAAGCCGCCATATCGGAGGCTGAGAAATACCTTGCGAAATATGGAATGGACGACAGAATCGGCGCAGCCAAGGGCGATCTTGAGACCGTTGCAAAAATCAAGTCTGTGATTGAGGCGTTTGAGGATTCCAACTCGGATTCCGTCAAAATCGCACGCAACGCCGGGG
>CAIQLG010000038.1 GCA_903872565.1 uncultured Lentisphaerota bacterium
TCATGCAAATCAACAGACGATGGGAATTTAATAATATGCGGAAATTGCTTGCACTACGCCGTGATCCAAGGTTATTTTTTCACTTTGTCTCCTTGTCAGGATAAAGCCACGGTCAAGCCCGAAGCGCCTCATCGCCAATTCGAGGCCATTTATCTCCCTATGACGATTTTCCCCGTTCAAGTCCCAGCAGACTTGAAAAACTTCCGTGACTTTGCCGCGTTCATGAACAATGAAATCGCATTCGCCACCTTCACAATGATATGCTACCGAGTGTATAGGGCATCCTTTGTTACGCAGACATTGCGGGATCGCAGTCCCCTGTAGTATTTGTGGATGGAAAGCACATTGGCGTTCCCGGATATCTGCCCCTTCGAGTACTTCGAAACGCAGATATTCCCGGAATGAAAGTGGCATCAATATTGCATGCCAATGCAAAAGCAACGGAGGGCGGGTTTTCCTGCCCGCCAACTGGGGAGAGAATCGCGGGTTGGAAAACCCGCGCTCCGTTAACATTCAACTTTTGCAATCGGATCAATATAGTGGAAGAGACAAAGACAAACACGCATTACGTCAAAATCCCAGTTAATTCCAAATATCGTTTGCTATCCGGCTTTTGATTTGTATATTTGCCTTATATTCAACAGCAACGGAGAGTGTTCATGAACATCAATTTTCTGCCCGATAAAATCAAGAAGATCCTCGAAGAGAAATTTGCGGGAAAAATTCCCGTGTCAATAGTGAGGACAAGTGGAGCGATGGATGGCCCCGGCGAAGGATATGTGGTAAGCTTCGAAGACAAGGCGCTCGTGTTCTCGAGAAAACTGGGCGAGGACTCCTTTACCGTGACCGGCGGTGGATTCGGGGACATCATCAAATCTCTTAGTGTCAAAAAGGATAACTACAACACTTTTCTAGAGATGAATGTAATGGGACAACCTTTTGCGATAAAAGTTTCCAGCCTCGACAGCAAAGAAGTGCAGACGATATGGGACAAATTCAAAATTATAGCCGGCAAAGATGGAATAGGAATTGCCAAAAACGAAAAAGGCGGAGCTTCCTCTCCCTTAGCTCCTGAACCGGCGCGCAAGGAACATCAATCCTATCTGTCTTCCCGCCCCCAGGCCGCCCCCCCGACTCCTCTGGACCTCAACAAGATCAGCCCGCAGATCATTCTTGCGGCAGCAATGATGTTTGTAGCAGCGGTTGACAAGAACATCACCCCCGAGGAGAACGCCTATATCGCAACCATTTTCAAGGGCAATCACGGCATCCTGAATAAAGCCCTTGCCATTCATAAGACTACAAGCTACGAGGATTTTCTGAAAGTCGCGAGGAAGGATCTCTCGAACGACCAGAAGACATGCATAATGGCCAATATGGTGGAAATCGCAATGCTTGACGGTACATACTTGAGCGAAGAGCAGGAGATCGTGGAGAAGTTCGTCTCCTCAATGGGAATATCCAGAATGAACTACAACAGCATCATGAATGCACTGCTTGTCAAAAATAACATTTCGATTCTTGGCGGATGATGCCGGAGAAAGAGATCAGATGGCAGAGGACAGACGACAGAGATGCAGTTTCACGAATTAAATTGTAATTTTGCCACAAAAGTCTTAGAGCAGCTTATGCCACAACCCAATTTTTAACCACGGAACACACTGGGTACACAGAAAATCAGGAATAAGGCGAATAGCAGGTAATGCTCCAGAATTTTTCGCAGATTGGTATTTTTGGAGGGACGGCTTTCAGGCCGTCCACTCTCGGTCGGGGTGGAACCCGACCCTCCACCGATAGCGGAAAAAGCTCTGACGCATTTAATATAGTAGAGAATTATAGGATCTCTTTGTGCTTCATGTGCTTTTTTGTGGCTAATATTAATTGAAGATCAGAATGAATAAAATCATCTTCCTATCTCTTTCCCTGATTGTCGCAATTGGCGGGACATCGGTCAAGGGAGAAAATACAGTCTATCGTGGCGCATTCCGGGTGAACAGCAGTGTGACTTCCGGAACGGAATCTGTCGAGGAGATCGCCGGCAACGCCGAGAAGGTCGGCCTTGATTTCGTCGTCATGAGCGACCAGATGCTCGTCAAGGCGGAATATGGAATTCCCCCGTTCAGAAACATCCTTAAATTGTCAATTAGAAGACCCGATGCCGTCTCATATGGACTTGATAAATATTTTGGACTCATCAAATCGGCGGATGCCAAAAGAGATATTGTAATGATATACGGACTAGATGTGGCTCCAGGATATTTCTGGACTGGCTCCATCTTTAAAAAAAATCTCATAAACAGACAGTTCAGCGAACAGTTGACCGTTTTCGGAAACGAGGATCCCGACTTCTATAGGAACTTGCCAGTTATTCACAACGATCTGCCGGAAAAGAATGTCATCAAAATAATTTTGAAGTCGTGGCCTCTTGTGATTTCGATATTTGGGATGCTTGTCTTTTCCAGCGCATTCATCGCGTATTACAGCGACAGACAGGGAAAAAAATATTACCGCAGGGGCAGGTTTAAGATCTCTGTCGGGATCATTTTCATAATCACAGGGGTATTGTGGACTCTCGACAACAGGCCAATGACAAGAGATTTAGGAATAGACATATATTCTTTCCAGGGCAATCTGCCGTATCAGAATCTTATTGACTATGTGAATGAGAATGGAGGCAAACACACAGGCGTGATCTGGTCCGCCCCTGAGGCAAGAACAACAAATCTAATCCGCAGAATTCCTCTCCATACGGAACCATATCTGTCCTCGGTGCTCTCCTCGATGAATCACAATGGCCTGGCTGGCATCTACGGGGACGCGATCACGGCGCATCTTCCAGGTAAGGAGTGGGATAAAATGCTTCTCGAACATTGCCAGGGGACAAGAAAAAAACTCCCGGTCATCGTGGGAGAGCTAGATTATCACGGGAAAACCGACAGACCCATAGATCTCATACAGACAAGTGTCTTCTGCGAGAAGACGAATTCGAAGCCGGAAAGAAGGAACAAGATCATTGAGTCAATCTTGGCAGGGAAATCGTATGCTGTCTTTAAAGGTGCAAAAAGCGAAATCGTGTTGATCGAAGTAAAACTCTCCTCCGGAGACAAAAAGGCGGAACTTGGCGAAACACTCGAAGTTGGCGGCGACAAGATCACTCTCGACATAAGGGGCACACTCAGCTCTCCCAAAGAGGAGAGTCTGGACTTCGCACTCGTCATGAATGGCAATTTACTTTGCGGGAAACAAATCAAGGCTTCAGCAGGGAAATTTGAAATCTCGGAGACATTCGAAGCAGATCCGGGTTTGAAAAACAAACAATATGTAAGATTCTACATTAGAAGCGGCAGTTCGGGCTGGCTGCTCGCCAACCCCATATTTATCAAAAAAAACAGATGATTGAATCAGAACATTTTATACCGATGTCGAAGTCGGAGATGAAAAAGCTCGGATGGGACGAGCTCGATGTACTGCTCGTGACTGGCGATGCATACGTGGATCATCCGTCTTTCGGAATCGCGATCATAGGAAGACTGCTCACCTCCAAAGGATACAGGACCGGGATAATTTCACAGCCCGACTGGAAGAATCCAGAATCGCTTAAAACAATGGGCACGCCACGCATCGCCTGCGCCGTTAGCTCCGGGAACATTGACTCCATGCTCTGCATTTATACTGCGGGAAGGCGGATGCGCAAGGAGGACGCGTACTCCCCAGGCGGAATAACTGGGCTTCGCCCGCCACACGCTGTCGTGGTGTATTCACAGCTCGCCAGACAGGCGTTCGGCAGTGTCCCGGTAATAATCGGCGGAGTCGAGGCGAGCATGCGCCGTTTTGCGCATTATGACTACTGGCAGGATAAGATCCGCCCGGGAATTCTCGCGGACAGCAAGGCGGACATTCTCGTGTATGGAATGGGAGAGAAAGCTATATTGGAGATACTCGGCAGATTGTCTTCCGGCAAAGACATGTCTTCTATAAGGGGAACGGTCAGATTTCCAGGCAAGAAAGCCTCCGAGAGTTTCCTGTCAGACTGCGGAGCCAGCATCGAACTTCCTACATACGAGGATGTTACCAAAAGTCCTGATGCGCTCATGGATCAGACAAAGATCATAGAATCCGAGATGAATCCGTTTTCCGCAAAATGTCTTTTCCAGAGGCACAATGACAGGGTGATGATACAGGAGTCTCCCTGCATTCCATTGAACACGGAGGATCTTGACAAAATCTACTCGCTCCCGTTTACAGGTCTGCCACATCCATCGTACAAGGAGAAGATTCCTGCATATGAGATGATTAAAAACTCGATCACGTCTCTGAGAGGATGCCCCGGAGCATGTTCCTTCTGCGGCATAAGCTTGCATCAGGGAAAATTCGTCACTTCACGCAGCAGGGAATCAATACTCTGCGAAATTCGCAGACTTGCAGGCAGAAAGGATTTCCGCGGAACAGTTTCGGACATGGGCGGTCCGACCGCGAACACATACGGGCACAGGCAGTCCGGCGGGGAAATCTGCGAAAAATGCAAAAGGGTGTCATGCCTTTTTCCTGAAATATGCCGTCACTACAATGTTGACCAGCATGCGCTGATGAATTTGCTGGAGGAGGCCGCAAGAATTCCCGGTGTCGAGCATCTCTTCATCAGCTCGGGACTGAGGCTCGATCTCGCCATGAGGCAGAAGGCGCAGAGCGCGAAAATAATCAGGAACAATGTGTCCGGGCACTTGAAGGTTGCGCCGGAACACCTTGATGACGAAGTTCTTGCGCTTATGAGGAAGAATCCGTCAAAGGATTTTCTCGAATTTATCGACTTGTTCAGGGAAGAAACGGAAAAGTCGGGAAAGAAGCAGTTTGTAACACCGTATTTCATCTCCAACTTCCCGGGCTCCACCGATGAATCAACGAAGAAGATTGAGTCTTTTCTGCACAAGCACAGGTGGGAACTCCAGCAGGTTCAGGATTTCATTCCTCTGCCTCTCACAATGGCGGCGGCAATGTATTACTGCGGAAAGAGTTGCGATGGTAATAAGATTCATGTGAACAAAGGATTGAAGGAACGCAGACCACAGATCAAGGCGCTGAAAAAGGGCATACCTAACTAAACTTTTATCGTCATGAGCGAAGCTCCCAGGTCTGCGCGTGCCCCTTCGTTGTTCTCTGGACTATGCAGGGCAGGCAAAGTCACCGCTCAGTTTTTCAAAGCTCAAGCATAGCGCAGACTTCGCCGTCTGCGCACTCCGGGGATTCGTCCCGCAAGTGCGAAAATCATTTGCAGAATGTTATTTGTGAAAAAAAGGTAATCCGTCAGTCTTTTTCGGCAAATGACTTTTTTCGAGGGACGGCTTTCCGCCTTTGTTCGCTTGCAAACTACGGCGTGACATGCCACGCCGTCCATAAGGCGGTCGGGGTGGAACCCGACCCTCCAGTGGCGGTTTCTGGAGTAAAACTGACGCATTACAAAAAAGGGCAAAAATAACAGTTTTCCCCATAGTTTTTTAGTATGGAGATGCTACCTTGAAAGGCATGCCGAGCTGATTATAATTATGCCTGTCTTTTTTAAGCTTGCACAATGGTCATATCAACAATCAATTAAAATATATATTGGGAGAAAGTAGATGGACGAAGACAAGGACAAGAAGGCCAACAACACGCCTGAACCCAGCAATTACACTGCCGAGGACATCACCGTCCTGGAGGGGCTCGAGGCGGTCCGCAAACGCCCCAGCATGTACATCGGAGACACCAGCTCCAGAGGACTGCATCATCTTGTAAATGAAGTGGTTGACAACAGCATAGACGAGGCACTGGCAGGATATGCGAAAAACATAAATGTGATAATTCGCGTGGACAACAGCATCACAGTGTCCGATGATGGGCGCGGCATTCCCGTAGATATGCACAAGTCCGAAAATATGCCCGCTCTTGAGGTGGTCATGACAATGCTGCACGCGGGCGGCAAATTTGAAAAGAGCGCATACAGCGTCTCCGGCGGTCTACACGGAGTCGGTGTGTCGTGCGTCAACGCGCTCAGCGAATGGCTCGAAGTCGAGGTACACAGGGACGGCTACCAGTATCATATGCGTTTCGAGAGGGGCAAGACGGTCGTTCCGATGAAGCAGATCAGACCCTCGAAGGCAACTGGAACAATCGTGAGTTTCAAGGCGGACCACCACATCTTCACCGTCAACGAGTATGTATGGGAGATACTTGCGAACCGTCTCCGCGAGCTCGCCTTCCTCAACAGGGGAGTCAAAATCTCCCTCAAGGATGAACGTCCCGGATGCGAGAAATCGGAGACATTCCACTATGAGGGCGGAATTGTCGAGTTTGTAAAGCACCTCAACAGCAACAAGCAGCCGCTCCACGATGTCATATATTTCATGAAGGAGAAGGACAGTACGATTGTCGAACTTGCAATGCAGTACAACGACAGCTTCAGTGAAAGCATCTTCACCTATGCGAACAATATAAACACCATTGAGGGAGGTACGCACCTGTCCGGTTTCCAGGCCGCGATGACAAGGACGATAAACAACTACGCCAAGAACAACAATCAATTCAAGAACGAAAAGCCTGTTACAGGGAACGACACGAGAGAGGGGCTGACGGCGATCATCAGCGTAAAGGTGATGGAGCCCCAGTTTGAAGGGCAGACCAAGACGAAGCTTGGCAACAGCGATGTCAGGGGTATCGTGGAGTCGATAGTCAACGACGGGCTCAGCGAATTCCTGGAGGAAAACCCGCAGAGCGCGAAAAACATCATAAACAAGTCGCTTACCGCAGCCCGGGCGAGAGAGGCAGCCAAGAAGGCGAGAGAGCTCGTCCAGAGAAAGGGGGCGCTCGAATCGTTCGCGCTTCCCGGAAAACTTTCGGACTGCTCGGAGAAGGATCCGGCAAAATGCGAGATATACATCGTCGAGGGGGATTCGGCCGGCGGTTCCGCAAAGCAGGGAAGGAACAGTTCCTTTCAGGCGGTCCTGCCCATCCGCGGCAAACTGCTCAATGTCGAAAAAGCCAGACTTGACAAGATATTGCAGAACAAGGAGATACAATCGCTGATTGCGGCAGTCGGATGCGGTGTAGGGCAGGATGAGTTCAACATTGAAAAGGCGAGATACCACCGAATCATAATAATGACAGATGCCGACATAGATGGGTCTCACATAAGGACTCTTCTTCTGACTTTCATGTTCAGGCAAATGAAACAGCTGATTGAAGCCGGATATGTATACATAGCAAAACCACCGCTCTTCAAGGTTAAAAAGAAGAAGAAGGAAAGATATATTGACACCGAGGAGCAGCTCGACAAATATCTCATTGAGATTGCGTCGGACGATATCCATTTGAAATTTGTCGGCGGAGAGGAAATCCCAACCGAGAACCTGAAGAAATTCTACGAGCTCATGAGCAATGTGAATAAGGCTTCCTCCGGCCTGCAGAGGCATGGAATAGATCCGGAGGAGTTTTTCGGGATGGTAAATGCCGAGGGGAAATTTCCCATAGCCAAAATCAATGTCCGCGAAGAAGACGGATCCCTCACGGGGAAATATGTTTTCAGCGATGACGAGGAGAAGGCATTTCTTGACGAAGCGCAGAAGAGACTCGCCCCTGCTCCTGCTCCAGTCCTGGAAGAACCCTCCTTGGATGATGCCAGCACCGGAATGAAAAGCCCTGCCGGATTGCATCCCTCCATTGAAATCATCACGATATATGAGGCTTCGATGTGCGATAGCATTTCAAGAAAAATGAAAAATTTCGGGCTCGAGATAAAGGCGATTTTCAAAGGGGACAGACCCTTGCTGGAACTCGCCTTGAACGAGGGCACAACGGTCATCGTCAGCTCCCTTTCCGAACTTTTCGATGAAATAAGGAAGATCGGCCGCCAGGGTCTCCAGATCCAGAGATACAAGGGTCTTGGTGAAATGAACGCGGACCAGCTCTGGGATACGACGATGGATCCAAACACGAGGAAAATGATAAAGGTGACGATGGAGGATGCATTCCAGGCCGAGAGGATATTCACTCTCCTGATGGGGGACGAGATCGAGCCGAGGCGTGAATATATCGAGAAATTCGCGGCGACCGTCAGAGACCTTGACATATGATAAGGCTGGGGAATTGAACGTTGAACACCCAATATCCAACACTCAATTTCCAACCGATGAAGGACAGAAATAAACTTGGACATTGGATATTCCGTGTTGATTATTGGATGTTCATCCTGACAACAAAAGACAATGTTCAATAATCAATGACCAATTTTCAATGTTCAATTTGAGTTCAAAGTTCTGGCGTAACAGGTTTATCTGAGGATATTTAGCGACTGAGAGGCATATGGAATCCAGAAAAATTTTGAGAAGGACACTTTCTGAGAAGTTCAGCAAGTATTTCAATATCCTTGACAGAAACTTCATACTTCTTCTTGCATTTCTGGCGACAGCCCTGGGAATAATTCTGTTTTTCGTCTACAGGAATTTCCAGCAGGAGAAGATCAGAGCATTCGAGAACGAATCCCAGTTCATTGTGAAACTGTATGGCAGGATGATAGAGAGGGAAATCAGGAGCTTGAGATCTTCCGTAAGGGAGATATCGAAATTTTCATCGCTTGTTGAGATGGGGGAAGACGGAAAAGAGCTTGTCCGCAACTATTATTCCTCCATAGGCGACGGTGAAATCTCTTTTTCTGTGATCCGGATTGATGAAAACAAGAAGCTCGTATACTCATATCCAGAGGAACAGATTGCCGGGAAGAAACTGCTCTGCAAAGATCTCAAAGAACCTCCGCAGAAAGAATTCACCGCAGTATCTGGACTCCACGAGATATTTTCCGGATACAAGGGGGTGATCATAACAGCTCCTATTTTCGAAGGTACAGGTAATTTCAGGGGCTGGATAGGGGTCATCCTGGATTCAAGCACGCTTGCAAGAAACTATCTCGGGGAACTCCAAGTAAGGGGAGTGGGAAGAGCATGGATTGTGGACAGCGAGGGTAGTCTCATCCTTTCCCCGTCCTATTCGGGGAAAGAACTCAAGGTTTCTCTTCTTACCGAAATAAGAACATCTCTGCTTGAGGAGCTTGCCGCCAAAAAAGATGGAATTGCCATCTATGAACTCATAGAGAAACAGAAGAACAGCGCCAGGATTCTCTCCTTCGGAAGGATAAATGTCAGCGAGGGTAACTCATGGTTCATATGTCTTGATGCCACACTCGAGGAAATACAGGAATCACTCCCGCGTTTCGAGATATTGGAAAGATATTTCATGATTCCTGTTCTGATATTCATATTGATGTCTGTCATCCTTATTCTGGTGTACAGATACTTTGCAAAATACTATACGATGATGCTTAGGGAACAACTGTTGAGTTCGCAGAAAATGGAGGCGCTGGGAATGTTTGTGAACGGCCTCGCACACGACTTCAACAACATCATCCAACTCATCAGCGGCGTTTCATTCCTGCTGAAAGGAAACAACGGGCAGGCGACCGAAAAGGACATCAGTCTCCTCGATGACTTGTCCAAGAAATCAGATGCGCTAACCGCCCAGCTTGTAAACTTTTCCAGAAGCATTGAAATAGAAACCGATGAAATAGATCTGAACCGCAGCATTTCCGGCACCCTCGAGATAGTACAGTATTTGCTGGGGAATAGGATCGTCCTTAAAACGGATGTTCAGCCTGGCATCCCCAAAATAATTGCCAATCCTACGCAGATCGAGGAAATTATTATCAATCTCTGCATAAACGCCTACGACGCGATGCCAAGTGGAGGATTTCTTACGGTGGGAAGCAAAGTGGCTGAAGACAAGGATGTCGAACGCTATCAGCTCAGGAAAAACACCCGATATTTAAAGTTGTCCGTAGTGGACACAGGAACAGGAATCCCGGAAGAAATCCAGAAAAGAATTTTCGACCCGTTCTTCAGCACCAAGGGTGAAAAGGGTACCGGGTTAGGGCTTGCAACTGTCCAGAGGATTGCCGAGTCATTCGGAGGCGCCGTGAAGTTCGAGACCGAAAAGTCCAAGGGGACATCTTTCTTCGTCTTTTTTCCAGTGAAAGAAAAACAAAATAAGTGAAAAAATGAAAAAAATAAAAGCTCTAGTGATAACAGGGTTCGGGCTCAACTGCGAGACCGAAACCTCTGCCGCCTTTTCAATGTGCGGAGCGGAACCACTGCAGATCCATCTCAACGAACTTACAAGAGATAAGAATACATTCGATCAGTGCCATATACTCGTATTCATAGGTGGTTTCTCCTTCGGGGATCACCTCGGTGCAGGAACGGTCTTCGCCAACAGGATAAAATACAGGTTCAGGGAACAGCTCGGGAAGTTCATAGCCGATGGAAAACTTATAATCGGTATCTGCAACGGCTTCCAGACGCTCACACGCCTCGGGCTTGTCCCGGCCATCGGGAAAAAATATTTCAGACAGCAGGCCGCCCTGGCGCACAACGAGTCAGGTGTATTCAGGGACGACTGGGTTTACCTTCGGGCCAACCCCGAAAGCCCATGTGTCTTCACCAAAGGAATTGACAGGATTTTCCTTCCCGTAAGACACGGGGAAGGAAAGTTCGTCGCGGACGAATCTGTACTCCAGAAGATCGAGAAAAACAATCTTGTCTCGCTGAGATACTGCGATGAGAATGGAAAGACCGGCAAAGGATTCCCTGTCAACCCGAACGGTTCATTGAACGACATAGCCGGAATCTGCGATCCGACCGGGAGAATCTTCGGGCTCATGCCGCACCCTGAGGCATTCCTTTCACCATTCAACTCCCCTTGCTGGACTTCCCAGAAGATATCGGGAAAACTTCCTGAAGAGGGACAGGGCATCGCAATCTTCCGCAACGCCGTGGAGTTTGCCAGGGAAAATCTATAGTTTCAGATTTCCTGATCCGTCAACACATTTGGCATGATGCCCATGAAAAAGGCTAATGTGACAATCTTGCGTTTGTCAGGGAAATCTGAACATGAAATTCCTCTTGCATCGGAATTTAGCAACATGCCTCCCTGCACTCCAATATGTTTCTCACAACAGCCTCCGGCAGATGAGCGAAGCGATGAATGTCACATCCTCTGTGGAAAATATTCCCTTTATCGAGGAGTCGAAAAAAAGTTCCGCCGATGCTGGAAACTCCTCGTCTCCGGTCCGGTACACAAATGTGGCATATACTTTGCCGATGACATGGATCTCCGCAGAAAGGTCGCCCAGCTCGAGTTTGCGTAAATCGAATCTCACAAAATTCTTCCTCAGACGTTCGAGATCGTTTTTAATGACGGATGCGACTATGTTTACGCTTCTCGACTGGAATGGCCCATAATAGAACTGGCCGCCCGGGAGTTCCCTGAAACTTATAAGCTTTCCTGTAAGGCTTGGGGTGCTCTCGCATAACAGATAGTGAAGAACTAGAATCCTGACTTCCGGCTTGACCGCCTTCCCAGTGACTTTATCAATCACCTCAAAATTTTTTGTCGAGACTGTGCAGTCGCCCCCTAGAATCCGGACAAGAATAGTGTCCGGACTTTCAAGGCTGAATCCCAGTCTGCCGGCATTTTCCGCGAAGTTCGCATCTGCGAGTTTTGCAGACGCAATCCTCACCGCCTCGTTGAATGCTTCAGTCTTGGACATTTTAGGGCTAACTCCTGACTACCAGTTTGTATTATTTGTCAATGATACACGGGCTTTCTAAAAATTAAATGGCACTTCACAGATCATATTGAAATTTTATCAGGAACAGATTTCGATCCTCTTCGACACTGAACGAAGTGTTGTCACAAAACATCTCCGCAACATATTTCAGACAGGTGAATTAGACAAGAAAAGCAATGTGCAAAAAATGCACATTGCTCTATCTGATAAGCCTGTCGCACTCTATCGTTTGGACGCCATCATCTCTGTTGGTTACCGTATAAACTCAAAGAGGGGCACACAGTTCCGTATATGGGCGACACGAGTTCTCCACGAACATATCATCAAAGGGTATACTGTCAATGAGAGCAGACTCAAGGAGCTAAACCAGGCCATAAGGTTGATTGCGTGTTTCGCGGGGAAAATAAGTTGTTTATTTTGTGGAGAAGGAATCTTTAAGTTTCTTGACTGTAGGGAAGCGGTTGATGTCGGTGTGCGGGAGGAAGAGCGCACCGGTGTACTGGTCCATATATGATGGAGATGTGTTGAGTTCCACATAGGTCATTTTTTTTGCGAGTTCGAGCTGTTTCTCCCTGAATTCCTTCGACATTAGAACCATGTAAGTGCCCATGAGCGAGGAGTTTCCAATGTAGTGGAATTTCTCGCGCGGGAGGTCGGGGATGAGCCCTATAATGATCGCCTTCTCGAGGTCGAGCGATCTTCCGAATCCGCCCGCAATATAGATTTTCGAGAGGTCATCAAAAGTCATCTGCACCTGTTCCAGCATCAGATTGCAGGCGGAATATATGGCGGCCTTTGCGCGGATCATATTCTCGATGTCCATTTCGCTGATTGTAATGTCTTTCCCATTTGCACTTTCCTTTGCAGGGACAATAATGTATCTCGCATGGCGACCCTCGATGATGACATATTTGGATTTTCTTGTCCTGTCCAATTTCCCTGACGGCTCAATCCAGCCGCTTATGAAAAGGCTTGCCAGCAGGGAAATCATTCCGGAGCCGCATATCCCCTTTGCCTTGACATTTCCTATCGTCCAGTATGTCGCCTTGCCGGTTTTGGGATCGACATTGACTCTTTCTACTGCGCCAAGTGCCGCTCTCATTCCGAACTCGATTCCGCCGCCTTCGAAGGCCGGGCCTGCGGAACACGCGCATGTCAGCATGAATTCCGAGTTTCCGATCACAAGTTCGCCATTTGTGCCGATGTCGATGAAGAGGCATATTTCGCTTCCTTCCACGGCAAGATCCGTGCACAGTATTCCTGCGGTAATGTCGCCACCCACATAACTCGCGACATGTGGAGAGAAATAAAGCCAGGCCTGCGGATTTATGGCGATGCCGACTTCTTCGGCGGTCAGGAAAGGGGATTCTCGGATCGCCGGCGTGTAGGGTTCGAGCCGGATATATTCCGGATTGATCCCGAGAAGTAGATGAATCATGGTGGTGTTGCCTGATATGACTGCGGTGGAAATGTCGCGTAAGGCGACATTGTGTGTTTCGGCGGTCTGCCTGACCAGGCGATTGACGGAGTCTAGAACCCTTTTCCTTAGTTCCTCGAGCCGTTCAGGCTTCTTGGCATAGTTTATCCTGCTTATCACGTCGAGCCCGCAGTCAATCTGATCATTGTAGTCGCTTCTGACCGATATGACCTCTCCGAGATAGAGATGGACGAGTTCCACGGCGACTGTTGTCGTTCCGATGTCAACTGCGATTCCATAGTGATGGACTGTTGTGTCTCCTGGCTGAATATCTATGAGATAGCATCTTCCACGATCATAGATGATTGTGAATGTCGCAGCGCCATCCTTTTCGCGGAGCGTCTCCGGGATTTTCCTAAGTACAGGCAGACTGCAGACGATTTCGCATTCGCCCCAGAATTTCTTCAGCGCCCTGCAAAGCCTGTCATAATCGGAGAGGCCATCTTCGAGCTGGGGCTTGGGGACATTTATGAGCCATTTGATTGTAAGAGGTTCATATTCATATCGTTCAGGAAGAAGTTCCTGCCTTATCAGACTGAAATCTTCGGTTGTGGCCTTGGTAAATTTACCGCCGGATTTACCGATCTGCTCCGGCACCTCGACTTCAACAGGGTCGGTGAGGACTTTTGTCTTGCAGGCAAGGACATATCCGTCTGCGACGGCTGTGCGCGGAAGAACCCCGAGACTGTCCGACTCGATGTTGCCGGAGAGGACATGGACAATACATTTGCCGCAGGAACCCTTCCCTCCGCAGGGGGAGTCAATGCTTATGCCAGCGTCTCGCGCAGCCTGCAGAAGTTCCGTTCCCGGTGGAACCTCTATCTGCTTTCCCGACGGCTTGAATGTTATAAGAGGCATTGCTTTTACAATCCTTTATATTTTATCGTCAGGCGATGCCTGACTTTGGACTGCGGTGGCTTGACGCCGCTTTAGAATAAAACAAATGCAAAGCGCAGTCAAGCCTGCGCACTCCAAAGAGCGCATTGCGCCCAAATACAAAAAATCAAGAATAATCATCAAAAACATTAATATGGTCTGTTTTAAAAGATTCAACAGTTTTCCTAAAAGCCGGTACTGCAGACCGTTTAAACCAGGATGCTGAACACCAGTCGTAGTTCTCTGCTGCAGGAATAACTTTATGATGTACCGGATTATTATGAACATAATTCAATCTTGCAAGATATGATTTTTGATGGGTAATTCTGCTATCATAATATTGATACCACACACGTCTTTTCTCACTTTTATCCATCTTGTTGAATTGTATGGCCGTCAATGTGTGCAGTTTTGATATCAATGTTTTCAAAGAATCAGGATTTTCTGGTGATAATGCGACAAAATGAAAATGGTTTGACATTATGGCCCATGCTTGAAGCTTCCATCCTAATTCAGTGGATATCTCAAACATCTTGTCCTGAAAAAAACTTAATTTTTCTGGTTGGTCTAAAATTCTTGATCTTAGATACGTGCCTGATGTCACCATATATGCTCCTTTTTCTGAAAGTCTGTGAACAGGTGAATGTGGCCAATCTGGCATGTTTTTTCCCTTACGTCAGGATACCTGACTTTGGACTGCGGTGGCTTGACACCGCTTTAAAATAAAACGAAGACAAAGCGCAGTCAAGCCTGCGCACTCCAAAGAGCGTATTGCGCTCGTATACGAATTACTTCAATTTCGCCTTCACGTAACTTTCTATGTCGGCGGCCTCCTGTGGACCGACTGCGACCTTCCATCCGGGCAGGCTTTCCTCGAGTTCGCCGCTTATCTGTGCGACATATCCCGGAATTATGATCTGACGGGTATCAACCTGTTTTTCAACTTCTATCTCCTTCATGAATTTAGCGATTGATGCGCCGGAGAATTTGCCTGCCGCCCAGGCGGTGAGGACGCTCATTCCTTCGCATTCTGGCACCACCAGCCAGGCATTTGTCCCGCTGTTCTCGATTTCCCCTGACACTATGAAATAAGTGAGGGAGAAGTTGGTTGTGACGAAGACAGGCGAATTTCTGGTTGGCTCGCCTATAGGATAGAGTTTGGGTTCGACCTGGATTGGTTTCTGCGGATCCGTGTAGATGTTGAGTCTCAAGGTCATAAGCGAGGCGAGCATTGCCGGATCAAAGACTGGCAGGACACAGATTCCGCCGTATTTCGTGATTTCATTTATCGCATCACCAGCTATATCAAACAGTTTTGTATTGCTGATGAACTTGATCGAGGGATAACCGAGTGCCTTGAAAGAGTCCTTCAAGGCCGCTCTGCGGGCGATGGAATTCACCTGGAACTGCTCTGACAGAGAGAAGGTCTCGAAGTCGAGAATCATGCTGTTGAATCCGGCACCCTTGATTTTCGAGGTAAGCGCCGAAAGCTGTTCGAGATCTGGTGCCGTAACCGCGAGGGCGTGTCCGTTCTCCTGGGCCACCTTGACAAGTTCGTCCGCATTTGCTGGTGTGGCGGACGAGATCACGCTGTTTGATCCTTTCACTGCGGCTGCAGCTGCAGACAGAGACTTGAGATTGGAACTTCTCATGATTATCGGGCGTTTTGTCTTCTGATATGCACTGAGACAGAGATCCGAGAATTTCACGGAATCGCCGCTCCTGTCCGTGACCGAGATGAGATCAACCACAAGTTTTTCTCCGACGCGTTCCAAAATATATCCTGCGATATCGGAAAGTTTTTTGTCAATATTGTCTGGGCTGTCCGTGTCGTCTATGTTCACGGCGAGAGCGGTCTTATTAACGAAAGTCTTCTCGTGCCTGTAGAGGACGGTTTCCTCCCCGAGACGGAGTTTTTTCTCTGGCCCGAGCTCCACGCATTTCACTGGCGGCTCGCTTGCCGCGCCGAGAACCTGCTTGGCCTCCTCGGATGCGTATGGGCACAGAGAGAGTTCCGCCTTTTTTGCGGCGAGTTTCATTGCGAATGCGAGGCAGGTGTTCGAACCGCACTCCTTGCAGTTTGTCTTGGGAAGAAGTTTCTGAATCTGTAATCCTGTCAAAGCCATATCAATACCTCCTGGATTATTGGATTGTTGGATTATTGGATTGTTGGGAAGAAGAAACTGTTGGATTGATGGATTGTTGGATTATTGGATTGCTGGAGATTTGGGAGGAAGAATATAGAGAGTTAGATTCACGAATCAATATGCTTTGATTCCACGTTCCTTCTTTCTCTTTCTTCTCGAGGGATTCAATAAGTTTCAAAAGTCCATTTTCGAGTTTAAAAGCAAGGCTGTCAAGTTCTTCAAAATCTGATTGATCTATTTGTCCAGCCTTTTTATATGCGTGTATACCAGATATAGACTCTCCAAGAGAGCCCTTTGCAATCGTCAAAAAATTTATATATTCTTTTATTGTTTTCCTGCAATATCCTTCGGCAATATTTCTGTGGATCGAGTCGCTTGATGAAATAGCCTGTGAAGCCACTTTCTTCAGTTCGAATGGAAAATTTCTGAAAATATTACAAGTCCTCACATAGAAATCAATGGAATCAATCCATACTCTGAGTTTCATGTAACCCCTGTTTATATTTCGCCTATGCATTTCTTCCATATTGTCCCCATCAATCCATAAATCCACTAATCCATTAATCCCTTGTTATTTCCCCATAAGTTTTACGATGGTTTTTCTGAGCGCGACAGCGGCATCCGGATTGTACATGATCAGGATGTCAGCGCCTGAATACAGCAGATTGGTGGCGGTGGTGTATTCCCACAACGCTGCACGTTCCGCAAGTTTTCCCCAGGCCGGGAAGTCCTTCTCCTCGGCCTTGCTTTCCTTGATCTTTGCGCACTCCTGGCCGGGTGAAACGATCATCGGCCCCGCGAGCATTTTGTCGCCCATTATTCCGGTGTAGCGGACACGCTCCATCACGGAATAAGTGTATTCTATCCCATAGCCTGCCGCGCCAGTCATCGGATCCATCATTATCTGTTCGAGCTTGACATCCATGTTTGTCAGGAGGATGTTCAGCTGCTTCGCTATGTTCACATCAATTGGAGACTGCGACACGATCGAATGTCCATATCCGATTGCAGCCCCCGCGATTGTCCTGTAGTTGTTCTGCTCGACCCAGTTGAGCAGGAGGTTTTCCCCAGCGCAAGCCTGGGCGACAGCTTTCATTATCTCGTTGTTCTTCTCGAAGCTGTTGTGACCCGTGATGATCAGCGGGACATCAACGGCCTGAAGCACAGATTTCACGAGCTTCACGGAATCCTCCGCCGAACGGTTGCCCTTCTCAGGATGTGTTCCTTCGAGCCGGACGCTGATCATGTCGGCACCATATTTTTCGACGCATGCCTTGGCCATCTTTGCAGGCTCGGAAAGAAGATTCCCGTACGCCTTTCTGAGCACTTCGGGATATTTCTCGCTGACTATATCGAAGACTTCCATTGCGACGAGAGGCCTGTTTGGCATTTGTCCTTCCCATAGATGGAACGGCATGCATGTTGCGCCACCGACATTGTATGTCTTGCCTCTGGTTCCGCCTTCTTTCTTTGTCGCCCCCAGTTTCACTGTCCAAACAGGGAATTCGCTTTTCTCCTTTCTGATCTTGAAAGTCTTCAGGGATGAAAGTCTTTCCTCGGCGGATGGCCCTTTCACGGCGGACTCCGCTTTTTCGACGGTACTGGGAGCGGATGTGAGGTTTTCCTGCGTTCCAATCTCTTCAGATTTTCTGCCTGCCAGTTTTTCCCCGAGGTACTTCTCGCTCAGGGTCGCTATGATGTCCTGGACAATTTCCCTCGATACCAGGGATTTGATTTCACCTGTGACTTCCCTGACTATTCTTGACTTGAGTTCGTCAATCATATCTGGTGTTATCTTCATTTGACCCACATCCGATTTGCCTGCTGGCGGCTGATCTATTTTTTCGGAAGGCGGAGCCTTTGTTTCAGGTTCCGATTCCACTTGTGCGGTTTCCGATGCTGCATAGATTGACATGTCCTCCATTGCAATGGCCGGATGGCCGACCTTCTCAAGATGCTGGCGCACAGCTCCCGCCTCGATTGCAACTGTTTCATCGGCGATCTTGTCGAGGAGATCCGGGACTCCCTGTTCCTTGAATCGCAGTTTAAGATCTGCCGCGAGGAGTTCCTTCAATTCCTTGGGCATCCATACGAGCCGTTTGAAGCCGCCTTCGGCCCCGAGGAATTTTCTCGATGTGAGGAAGACTTTTCCGCATCCCATGAATCCTGGAGTCTGCTGTCCGCCCCCGACATTTCCAGCAAGAGTGGAGAATGTCATGCCGACTGGTGTTTCACCCAGATATTCTCGGTTGACAACCATAACTCCATTGCATTCAGGGAGATATGCACATATGGCTTCGAAGCATCCACAGCTTGTCATAGGCCTGTCCATGATGGAATATGCGCAGAATGAATCTACCGTCTTGTGGCTGTTGGTATGGACATATTCGTTGATGCCCCTCCATATTCCTTTTTTCTGGTCGAGAAGTTCCCCCTTCTTGACCGGCTGGTTAGGGCCAGTCTCGTCAATTTCGAATGCGGCCTTTCCATCGAGCCAGTTGTATGCGCCACACAGCCCGAGTCTTTCAGGAGTTATGATGCAGACGTGGTTCGGTGCAAACGACTGGCAGAGGAGGCAGGAATAGAAAGTGTCAACCGACTCGTCTGTCATTGATTCGAGGCGGCGGTTTCGCTCGTCATATACTTTTCTCGCGATGGCGAGCCGTTTTTCGACCTCCTTCTTGTCAGTCACGAGTGTGACCTTGACCTTGTCCACAATTGCCGGGTAATCAGACAGCAGTTTTGCATGAATGATTTCACCGTAGTGCTTGAGCCTCAAGCCTTTTGCAAATCCGGATTTCGATATGCGTGTCCAGATTATATCTCTCTGTCCCATATGCCAAATACCTTCAGCCCCATTGACAAGGTGATGAATCTGGCGTTCAAGGATTGGTTCGAAGTCCGACTGCATCTTGCGGCCTGCAACCTCGACCCATATGGCGAGCGGCAGGGCTTCCCCCTCTTTGGCGGCATCAATGTCCGGGCCTATGACTTCGATTTCCCCGTCGTTGATCTGCTCGAGATCCACTGATGTTACAAATTCGAACGCGGGTGTCTTGTTGCCGCCGAACTCGACTTGGACATCGGCCTTTCTTATGCGTTCCCCCTCGAATGCGGGTCCGTAGGGGACGGGGATTGGAACTTTCGTGATTTTGACCTTGCATCCTCTGACCTCTAGTGCCTTCTCCACCATTGTCTCTGGTGGAACATTGGAAACAACATGCTCGTACGTGCAGACGCCTGTCGGAAGGATTTCCGGTATGTTGGTGTCGGAAATCACTGGAAACCCATAGTTTATCGCGCCAGCGGCGGCGGCATATTTGTCAGGCGTAACTTCGCCGAAAGCGAGGACGAACGCGAATATTCTGTCCTTGTTGTATTTGAGATTGGCCCTGAAGTCTCCGGGCTGGACGCCACCGAACGAGAGGGCTGCGCGGTTCGCGAATCCCAGCGCGTATATGAGGGCCGAGACATCTCTTCCGAACGGGACGAGTCTGGTTTCCCAACCTAGCTGAACTCCTTCTTCCGCAAGCTGTTCCGCAAATTGCTTTCCATTCGTGCATCCTGCCATGAATACGTAGAGGTTCTTCTCCTGAAGTTCCTTGGCTATCTTAACCGCAATTTTGCTGTTGGGAGCAGCACCTGTGATCGCCGCGAAACCTGGAGCGGAACCGTCCACAAATTCGATGCCGCGTTCACGCATTATGACATCGTTCGCGGCTCCAAGCCATATTCCGTCCACGGGGTTTGGACCGATCAGATATTTGCAGGCCTCTATGACTTCGCATGCGAAGAGTGCCGCGGCTCCTGCATCGAGCGCCTTGCCGAGGTATGGCAGCCAGGTCTTTTCCGTCGGCCTTGCCGGCAGAAGTGACTTTGCCCTTCCAAGTATCCGCCTGAGATCCGAAAGCTTCTCCATTTTCTCCCCGGTGAATGAATATATCACCGGCAGGTAGTATGCGGTGCTTGGGAAAGCAACCGCGCAAGATTCGCCTTTTTCCTTAACAGCCTTGTCGAGAATGGCTTCTGCCTTCGCTACCCACTCGACTGCTCCATCAATTGCACTGCCGCAGATTATTTTTGACATCAGATGGCTCTCCTATCTTTCATATCGAGAAGTTTTCTCTCTGTTTTCTTGTTGATTCCCAGTTTCTCGCGGGCATCCTCTATGAGGGACATTATCTTTTCGACAGCCTCCATCGGATCCGGAATGTAGATGAAGCCTCCGCCGAAACGCTTCCTCGCCTCGTCTCCCAGATAATTTGTCACATTTTCCGATCCGGATATGTGGAAAGGCTGTCCGAGTATCACATCAACTCCGGAAGCCACGAAATAGCATCCTATGGCGACGGCTTTCTCGCTCATCCATTCGGGAGCTACGCCGACGGCCGGAACTTTCGCGATGCAGTCGCCGAGCCCGCCTTCATAGACGATTTCTGTCGCGGCCTCGAGAATCCTGGTGTTGTCAACACAGCTTCCCATATGAAGGACTGGTGGTATCCCGACTGTCTCGCATACTTCTCGGAGACCCTGGCCAGCGCCTTCCAGCGCGGCTTCCGGTGTGAGCTGTCCGGCTTTCGCTGATGCCTGTGCGGCGCATCCGGTCTTGAGTATCAGGACATTTCGTTTTATCAGTTCCTTTGTGATGGTGTTGATGTATGAATCGGTCTTTGTCTTGATGTTGTTGCATCCGACGATTCCGCATACGCCTCTTATTCTTCCCTGAATTATCGCGTCGTTGAGAGGTCTGAAAGATGCTCTGAACTCTCCGCCGAGCATATATCTTATCGCCTCGACGCTGAATCCGGCGATCAGCGGCTGTTTGAACTTTGGGATCTGCACCTTTTTCGGGTCGCGGTTCTTGAAGTTGTCAATTGCCATTTTTATCAGGTTCTTAGCCGAGTCATATGCGTGATCCTCGTCGAATTCCATATGGATTGCGCCGATGGTCTTGGCGATGTCGGTGGTCGAGACGATCTTTGTGTGGTACGACTTGGCGACTTCTGGCAGGCTGGGCATCACGCACTGGACATCAACGACCATCATTTCGACTGCTCCAGTTATGATCGCCAGCTCCTGCTGGAGGAAATTTCCGGCGACACTTATTCCTCTGCGCATGAGGATTTCGTTCGCGGTACAGCATAGCCCCGCGAGATTTACTCCCTCGGCACCTGCGGATTTCGCATATTCCTTGATTTCGGGATCATATACGGCGGCGGCGAGCATTTCCGAGAGGGCGGGCTCGTGTCCGTGAACAATGATGTTCACTTTTTTCTCTTCGAGGACTCCGAGATTCGCGTTGCTCCGGATAGGCTCGGGGGTTCCGAACATTATGTCGGATATCTGGGTTGCGATCTGCGATCCGCCCCAGCCGTCCGCGAGCGAAGTCCTGAACGCCATATCGAGCAGGTTCCTGTAGTCGTGGTCAACTCCCATATGTGTGCGGTGCATTGATTCCACGACCATCCTGTCAATCCCGAATGGTTCTATTTTTTCATTTTTCCAGACAGCGTGAGTCTTCTCGGGTGCCTGGTCCAATGTTTTGAGTGCCTCTTCCTGGGAGGTGAATTCCGAGATGAAGATGTTTGCAAGTTCGAGGGCAATGTCGTTCACTTCCCGTCCCTGCGTCTTGATGCCGTACTTGCCTGCGATTCTGTGAAGAGCCTTCACATCGGTTATCTTGTAGTCGGGTTCCTTGCCTTCAGCTATTTTCTTGAATCTCAGGACAAGGTGTCGCCCGTGGTCCGAGTGTGCAGCGGTTCCGCCCACGACTTCGCGCAGGAAATTTCTCGCCACGATGGTGTCGGCATCTGCTCCGCATGCTCCCCTCGGGGATTTAGGGGTTATCCTGCACGGTCCCATATGGCATATTTTGCAACATACGCCCTGAGTTCCGAATTTGCAGGATGCGCCTTGGGCATCCGCCCTTGTGAAGCAGGTTTCGATGCAGTCATTCTGCGATTTTATTATCATCTCCACTGACGCCGGATCTGAAACCAGTTCCTCCGGTTTCCTAGCTTCTTTGGCCATTTAATTTCTCCTTGAACAGCTTTTTAAGAAAATTATCTATGCAAACTATGAGTTCATTCCCGGGCGGAAGAGACAATAGATCCTTCCCTTTTTCCGAGAATGAAATTATATCCTGGTTCTCCGGGAGCTCGACGATAAAATCCGCATTGGTGTCTTTTCCCAGCTCCTCGATATGGGCGGCATGTGTTTCGCTCCTGACCCTGTTGACGAAGATGCAGAGCTTGTCGAACTCTATCTTCATTTCGAGTGCGAGCTGGTGGAGCCTTCTCACAGTATCAAGTCCATTTTTAGTTGGGACAGTCACCATTGCGAGGAGATTCACTTTTTTTACAATTCTTCTTGAAAGATTTTCGAGCCCGGCCTCGTTGTCAATCACCATGTACGGGTAGCCCGAAGAGAGTTTCGATATTACATCTTTGAGAACATTGTTGGCGAAGCAGTAGCACCCCGGGCCTTCGGGTCTTCCCATCGCGATCAGATCGAACTTGTCGGCCTCGACAAGGCTTTCCTCAATTTTCATTTCCAATAACTGCTGTTTGGCGATTCCGGTAACTTTTCCCGTGGATGCCTGATTCCGGACATCCTCGCGGATTCTGCCAACAGTATTTTTGACGGCTGCTCCGAGAACCGTGTCGAGGCAGGAGTTGGGATCGGCATCCACGGCGAGGACCGGTGACAGGCCATTTGCCGCGATGCGGCTGATCAGTAGGCCTGCAATCGTGGTCTTCCCGACTCCTCCCTTTCCTGTTATTGCTATTATATAAGACATGGTTATCGGTTATAAGTTATTGGTTATAAGTTATCAGCCTGTCCTAAGCTTGTCGAACGAACTATTGGTTTGTCGGCTAATGAGTTCTTCAAGGCTTGCAGCATCTTTGTTAATGATATGAGCTCGTCAATAATAATTTTTCCGTTTTCTTTATCTATAATTCCAATTTGGATCGCTATATATATTTGCGTGCGCAATTCTGCCGCGGAGCCTTTGGCAATATTGACAAACCGCCGGAATTCCGCAGTGCTATTTCTGTCGCATCCCTCGGCAATATTCGAGGGGATGGACAATGCAGAACGCAATATCTGATCTTTAATCCAGAATGAATTTGTTTCTTTAAGTAATTCATGAAGATTGACCGTTAGGCGGCATGACTTTTTCCAGACATCCAGATTTTCAAAATTCGACTTCATTTTCGACCTTTTACTTATAACCTAATAACATAATGTCACTAACCTAAGCCTCAAATAAGCGAGAAAGACACACGCTAAAGCCGTGAACTCCAACAGTTTTTCCTCATATCTTAGCAACATTTACCTATAACTAATTAACTTATAACCTATAACTCTTTATATCAATGTGCATGCGGTGTTCCGCAGCCGTCGCTGATTCTTGCCAGCTCGTTCTTTTTACCCGCCAGATCGTTCTTCAACGCTCCTAGTTTTGTATATGTGGCCTTTGCCAGCTTATTTTTACTCTCGAGTTTCTCGATCACCTCCTCGAGATCTTCGATTTCCGTCATTAGTTTCACATACTTTTGTCTTTCGGGATCTGTGTTCATTTCGCGAATTTCCTTAATATTGATTCAAGAGCCTTCCTTGTTTCCGGTTCAATATCTTCCAGGACAGAAGTCCCTTCGATGTCGGATCTCCTGATTTTTTCGGAGAAGGGTATCATTCCGATAATTTCAGATTTGGGCAGGGAGTTCCGGATGAACTTCTCGTCGTCAGGAGATGATATCCTGTTGCCCACGATGAAAAGTTTTCTGAGCCCGATCTCGTGCGCCATCCTGATGATGGTCTCCGCGCAGTCTACGGACCTGAGCCCGGGTTCGACCACTATCAGCATGGCGTCAACACCGCTTACGGTGGCTCTGCCAAGATGCTCCACACCCGCCTCCATATCCATGATGAGGGTTTCATTTCTGTGGAGGATCAGGTTGGACACGAGAGCTTTCACCAGAATATTCTCGGGACAGGCACATCCGCTTCCGCCCTTTTCGATAGCTCCTATGACTATGAGCGATACCCCGTTGTGGTTCAGCGCATAATTGTCGGCGATGTCGGAGACTTCCGGATTGAGTTTGAACATCTGTCCATACTGTTTCACTTTTGCTCCGGTGCGCTCCTCGATCAATTCCTTCTGCCGCGAGATAGGTATTATTGTGCGCCGTATTTTCTCCGGGATTCCAAGGGCGTTTGCGAGATTCGCAGCTGGATCGGCATCCAGAGCGAGGACTTTCTTTTTCTTCTCCGCGAGAAGAAGAGCGAAAGCCGCCGCAATGGTTGACTTTCCGACTCCACCTTTGCCTGAAATCGCAAGTTTCATACTTAGAATCCGTATTTCGCCTTCATTTTCTTCGAGAGCTGGAAGAGTGTCTCGAAAACTCTTTCGGCATCGGCAGTATCCATCGATCCGGTTCCGCACGAAGGAGTTATTACAGCCTGTTCGGCGATGAGCTTCTTGTCAATGCCCTTGGATGCGAGATTGTCCATCATCTTTTCGAGATGGGCTTCGAGAGTTTCTACACTTTGCTCCCTTATTGCGGTTGATGTCGGAACGATACCCCAGGCGAGAATACCTCCGCGCCCGAGAAGCGCCTTTACGGAGTCAGGGTACATAGCGATTGTCTCGCCGAATCCGAAGGCGTCGAAGTTTACCATGTCAACTCCGGCATCAATTAGAATACTCCATTCCGTGTTTCCGCAGCAGTGTATTCCTGCAAGGGCGTTTTCCGCGTGTACCGCCTCTATAACTTCGTTCAGCACGGCAACGACATCCTCCCGGTTTACCGAGACGTATGTGGAACTTCCGAAGGCGGAGAGAATAGGTTCGTCAATGAAACATATCACCTTTTCGGCGTAAGGCTGGAATTTCTGTATCTGCCAGCGGCATTTCATCGCGAGCGCCTTGACTATCATGTCCCTGAATTCATCATTGTAGTAGATTGCCCGCTTGTTTTCATCCACAAGGGTGAGCGCGAAACTGCAGGGACCGGTGGTCTGGACTTTTACAAAAGGCAGTTTTGTCCCGCCTCTTGCCTGAAGCGCCTTTTCGAGGGCGTATATTCCTTTCGAGAAGGCCGGGCTTATCGCCATGGCGGAGAAGTCGTTTGTGCCTCCTTCATCCGTTGCCTCCATATATTTTTCGTAGAACTGTGCGAATGCTTCGGACGCATCGCCCGATGTCTCGAAAAACATCCTGTGTTTCACCTCGTCAATGACGGCGCAGGGCATTCCTTCGGAATACTGGATTTCCATCTGTTCGTGGAGGCCAAGTTTAGGAAGCTGCGGCCATATCGGTGCGTTGCACATTTTTGTGAGTGAGACTTTTACCGCGTAGTCTGGATCCGAGAATGGCATACTGCCTATTCCGGTCGCCGTGAATTTTGTCTTCATTGTAACTCCTTAAATGTAAATAATTTAAAAATATGACCTATAGGGCATATATGACCTATTATTTCTTGTAATTCTGAACCGCTTTTTTTATTGCTGCGATATGTGCCGGAGTGGTTCCGCAGCATCCGCCTATGATGTTTGCGCCAGCCTTGATGAGATCCGGAACTTTGGCGGCCATTTCCTCGGGTGTTTCCGGAAAGATGTCAACACCGTCCACATTTTTCGGAAGCCCGGCATTGGCATGAACAAGGATGTATGCCTTTGGAGCCGCCTTCTTGATTTCCTTCAAGATGTCAATCATCCGTTCCATTCCGTTTCCGCAGTTTGTTCCGATGATGTCGGCTCCGGCATCGAGGGCCGCCTTGGCGGCATCCGCGGGTGAAACTCCCATCATTGTCCTGTATTCTCCGTTCACAGTGCGTTCGAATGTGAACGTGCATATCACTTCGCATTTTGTGTTCTCTTTAGCCGCCTTGATTGCCAGTACCGCCTCGTCTATGGCGCTCATTGTTTCGATGCAGATAGCGTCGGCGCCGCCTTTTTCAAGCGCCATGGCCTGTTCCTTGAAGGAATTGTAGAGTTCCTCCTCAGTCACATCAGCCATGATGAGTATTTTGCCTGTGGGTCCGACAGATGCGATCACCCACTTGTCGTTTCCGGCAGCCTTGCGGGAAATTTTTGCCGAGGCCTCGTTTATTTCGGCGGCTCTGTCGGCAAGTCCGTAATGTTCTAGTTTGAAGCTTGTCCCTCCGAAACTGTCTGATTCAACCATGTCGGCTCCGGCTTCAATGTAGTTTTTGGCGACATCGAGCACATCGTTCGGCCTGGTTACGCACCATAGTTCAGGACACTCTCCCGGTTTGAGCCCCTTTTTCTGGAGAAATGTTCCCCAGGCTCCGTCTGAGACCAAGATTCGGCCATTTTTCACCGCTTCGACAATTCTACCTTTCGACATAAATTCCTCCTCAAATTTTTGGTTTATTGTGAACTTGTCATTTGAAAATCCAAAATAGTCGGATTTATGCTAAAGATAATAAAGGGAAATTGAAATAAAACAGTATTTTTTTATTTTTGCACAATATTCACAATTATTTGTAGTTTATTACCACTGAAGAATTGCAGGCGGCCAGGAGATCCAGCAAAATATTTTAACCACTGAACACACGGAAGATGGTTTGCCACAATGAGGCACAAATGGCACAAAAATGAATTATGGGAAATGAATACGAATTTTCCTGTCAGTTACAACAACAAAACATTTTTCCCAGGAAGTGACATCTGATGTGCTGAAGACATTTTCAATTCGCTCGACCAGTTCAAGCCTTCCAGGTGCCATAAGCCTTACAAGCATTATGCCTGGATGAGTTCCGGGTTTGAATTTCCTGATGTCAGAAAAATCCATGTCCTGTGTGACAAGGAATCTACTTTCTTCACAGACTTTTTTCCATACATCGTCATCACAATGCCCGGAAAGCCCTTCCTGAAAAACAGTTTCAACATCGAATCCATATTTGGAGAGGACGGAGACAAGCGAAACAGGGAGATTTTCATCCAGTTTGATTTTCATACAGCAAGAGGATCACAGGATAGAACGGGTATATCTTCTGCAGCGGAACTGGCGGCAAATGCGATCACAGCTCTTACATCGTCTCTTTTAAGCACAGGAAAATCCTTGAGAAGTTCATCTTCCATTGCGCCTTCGGCAAGGCTGGCAAGCAACGTTTTAACTGTAACTCTTGTTCCACGGATAACGGGCTCTCCACCACAAATATTTGCTCGTTTTTCAAAATGAATCGCATAATTCATCATAATTGATTCCTTATCTCTCCTGATTTTAATATACAAACAAAAATCCATTTTCCAATGTCAAGGTTCGAAAAATTTGATTTTGCCTCGAAAAATGATATGTTTCAAAAAATGATGAACCTTCTGTTCCCGGGGATCGGCGATAAGAAAGTTACTACGATGGGATAGCTAGTAAACCATGTAAATCAAGTTGCCTCATTTCCATTAACAATCGATCAAATTATTTCCGTACGCAAAGGCTAAGAGTTCCGGTTATGTTTTCAGCATAACCGGAACTCTGATACACTTTATTGCAAGCAACTTAGGTTTTTTTGCCCTCTATGCGTTGAATACCTTTGGAAGCGCTCTCTCGGGCGCGTCTAATGCTTATTTCCGAAATGGGAATACTGTCGAACACTTCGTATGTTGCGCGCACAAAGCCCTCGGAATATGGCGTACCAGACCAATAGCCCTGACCGCCAACCGTAGTTTCAATGCGTCTTTTTGCAAACTCATATGTATGCCCCTGCGTGGTAAATGCCGCTTCAGACTTGACTCTTTGCTCCAGCCAATCTGTTACATCAATATAAAAATCCACTTGGTCACGGTTGAAATAAATACCCATGTATAAGACAAGCACCACGTTGTGTGGAGCCGCTTTTGTCTCATAATTCGATATTGCCGCATAACGCAGCCCCTCATGCACGGCAAAGGCCGTCTGAGAATGGTCGTCCAGCATCCCGTTTGCCATGTTGTTTCGTCCCACCAGATTGCCGTCATAATACGGGCTTTGGGTGATTAAAATATCGGGGCGCACATCTAAAATAATTTTGCCTAAAGCCTCGCCATATTCGGGGTTTTTGTATAAGCGAAAAGGCTCGGGCGCGTGCAAGATACGAATATCTGTTACGCCAAACAGAGCAACGGCATCCTTGAATTCCTGTTCTTTTTTCTTCTCATATTCCTTTACGGGAAAATTGATGATAGCGGGGTCTCTGTCCTTTTCCGGCTTCATGAGCTCGTCATGATATTTTTCGTTGTGCATTTGTGCGCCACTCATGAGAGTCACAACCGTAACCTCATCCCCCAGCCTGGTATGAACACCGCAAGTGCCGGAGCAATGTGTGAAGTCATGAGGATGCGCGACGATAACCAGAATTTTTAGCTTTTCTCTCTTGTTTCCCATGTAGCCCATAATCTTTCCTCCTGATTTTTGCACCGAAGTGCTGATTATTGTTGCCTGACCTTAACTGTTCCCTGATTCCGTGACGGCATTTTTGTCCGTCACTTATTCTTACTTTTTTAACATACCCCGAAATGGCATTCCTACCATCCCTACGGAGCATTTCCGACATGACTGCGGCAAGCTCGAATTCTGTTGATTTAAATCTCCGTCTTCTCTCTACGGAAATATCTTCCCCGGATTTAAAATATTTTTCGGATCAATCGCGGCCTTCACGGACTTCATCAGAGACATGAGCTCCTTCGAGATTACAAGAGTCATATATTTCTTTCTCTTGTATCCGATGCCGTGTTCGCCGCTGATTGTGCCACCAAGCTTGAATGTCGCCTGATAAAGCTCCTTGAGCAGCAGAGGCAGAATCTCCTTCCACTTTTCCATGGTCATTTCCGGAGGCTTGACCGGAGTCGAATGTAGATTGCCGTCGCCCGCATGCCCGTAAGTCGGAATCAGAACTCCATATTTGGCGGAAAACGCCTCGACTTCCCTGACCAGATCCGGGATCTGTGCGAATGGCACTACAATGTCTTCGAGACTCTGTATCGGGCTGTAAACCTTGAATGCCTCGGCGATGTTTCGGCGGACTCTCCACACTCGCTCTGATGTCGTATGATTGTCGGCGACATAGACTTCTATCGCACCTTTCTTCATGCATATCTCACCTATCGTGTCGTATTGCTCTTCGACTTCCTTCTCGCTGGATCCGTCAACCTCTATGATCAGCATTGCACCAGCTTCCTCATAGGCGAAATGCTCGTTGAGATACTTGCAGGAAGTCTGGACCGAAAGCTTGTCCATGAATTCTATCGCAGTGGGAATTATACCCGAGCCAGTCATTAGCGCCGGGACCACGTCAATCGCCTCGTCAACCGTCTTGAAAAGGACGAGCAGTGCAACTTTTGCCTTTGGCAGAGGCGTGAGTTTCAGTATTATTTTCGTGAAAATACCGAGCGTTCCTTCGGAGCCTACCATAAGCCCGAGCATATTGTATCCGGTGACATCCTTGACTCTTTTTCCGCCCATCATGACGATGTCGCCGTTCGGCAGGACAACTTCCATACCTAGAACATAACGACCTGTGACTCCGTATTTTACGGCTTTCCCGCCACCCGCGTTCTCGGCGACATTTCCGCCGATGAAGCAGGTTTCGAGGCTCATCGGATATCCCGCGTAGAAAAGACTATGCTCCTTGACAGCGTCGTTGATCTGATTTGTCACCACGCCAGCCTCGACTGTGCATGTCATGTTCGCAGGATCTATCTCGAGTATCCTGTTCATTCTTTCGATCGAGAGCAGGATTCCACCATAGATTGGAACCGCACCGCACGAGAGACCGCTTCCAGCGCCGCGCGGCGTGACCGGGATGGTCTCGCGGTTTGCAAGCTTCATTATCTTTGATATCTCCTTGGCGTTGATCGGCTTTACCACGATGTCCGGCATCTTTGCATATTCCGGACCCGCGACCTCGTCGTGGCTGTACTGCACCATCGCCTCGGGATTCCTGTAAATCACATTCTTCTCTCCGACGATTTGTTTTATCTCGTCTGCGATGGCCGGAATCACCTTGCCATATTTTTTCATAGAGTTCATGATTTAAATCCTTTTCGCGTGATTTATCCTACAAGAGACTGACCACAGAGACACAGTGGCACAGAGATTTTTACTTCGTGCCTTTGTGCCTTTGTGTGATATATCTTTCCGTGTATTCAGTGTGTTCCGTGGTTATAAAATTTGTTTGCTACGTGAGTTGCCATAATGCTTTACTGTCAACGCTTTTTCCGTTGTTCAATTTTTTTCAGCAGTACCGGGACGAACTCGAAGAGGTCGCCCGCAACGCCGAAATCCGCGACCCTGAATATCTGGGCGTCGGGATCCTTGTTGATCGCCACAATGTTTTCCGAAGTCTGCATTCCCGCCAGATGCTGTATCGCGCCTGAAACTCCGCATGCAATGTAAATCCTTGGAGATACGGTCTTTCCGCTGAGGCCTATCTGGTGCGGATATTCGATCCAGCCCTGGTCAACTGCGTCCCTGGAAGCGCCGACACCACCGCCAAGAAGTTCGGCCAGATGCCTGATCATCGCGAAGTTCTCACCTTTTTTGAGCCCTCTTCCGCCAGCAACGATCACATCGGAATCCTCGATCGGCATGTCCTGTGAATCGTCCGGAACGAATTTCTCAAATTTTATTCTCGAAGAAAAACATGTTTCCGTTGGATTTTCGCGGATGATTTCGCCCTTGCGGGAGGCATCTCTCGGCGATGGGTTCATTGATTTCGGCCTGACTGTCGACATCTGGGGGCGCGCCTCGGGTGTCTTTATTGTCGCCAGAATATTGCCGCCTATCGCTGGGCGGGTCTGCAGGAGATCCCTGTTTTCAGGGTCGATCGCAAGTTCGGTGCAGTCCGCCGTCAGGCCTGCGAAGATTTTGTTAGTCGCCACCATTGGCATTACAGTTCTTCCGCTGGTTGTCGCCGCGGCGATGATTATTTCCGGTCTGTGTTTTTCGACAAGCCAGCTCAGAGTCTTCTGGTACGGCTCGGCCAGGAAGTTCGCAAAGACCGGATTGTCAACAATATATACTTGGTCAGCACCATGAAATACGAGCTCGTTTATTTCGGTTTCTGCAATTTTGTCGGCCATCAGCACGGCGGAAAGTTTGACCCCAAGCTTGTCGGCAAGTCCCCTCCCGCGGTTCAAAAGCTCGAACGAGACGGTTCGAATTTTTCCGCCTTTCTGCTCCGCAAGTATCCAAACTCCAGAGTGGTTCATTATCTATATTTCCCTTTATTCGATTAGAAGTAGGTACGTCCTTTAGGATGTACCATTTAATATGGGGACAGGCTAAAGCCCGCCCCTACTTTTCGTAAACACTTCAGTCTTTTCCGGCAAATGGTCTTTTTTTCACTGTAGCCGCCCCCATGTTGGGGGCGAACACGGCCAACATGGCCGTGGCTACAACTAATGTAACACCAAAGACTTAAGCATAACATTTTTTCTCCGCATTTTCCAATAATCCACCAATCCAATAATCCATTCTTATATGACTTGTTTTTCCGCGAGATATTCTATCAGCGCATCTGCCGCCTTCTCGATGTCCTCGTTATCCTTGATCACATATTTGCGACATTCGCGTGTAACTTTCGGAGTAAATATTTTGACAACCCTCGTCGGCGATCCCTTCAGTCCGAGTTTCGCTTTGTCGAGTGCGATTTCGGCTGTCCCGAGCGAGGGAACCTGCATTGTCCTCGCCTTCCGTTTTCCGCGAAGTGTCGGCAGTCTCGGAAAACTTATCTCTTTAACAACAGTCAGGAGTGCGGGGAAGGGAACAGCGAGGACTTCATATCCGCCCTCGACGAGCCGGTTTACTTTTGCCTGTTTCTCCTGGATGTCATATATTTTGCTTACATAGGTTGCGACTGGAAGATCGAGAAATGTCGCAACGCCGGGGCCTACCTGGCCGGTGTCGCCGTCCGTGGCCCGCTCTCCGCAGAGGATCAGATCGTAGCCCGGGATTTTCTGTTTGATCGCCTCGGCGAGGACGTATGAAGTTGCCCAGGTGTCGGAGCCTGCGAACGCCTTGTCGCTGAGCATGATGCCATCGTCGCATCCCATCGCGACGGCCTCGCGGAGCGCCTTTTCGCTTTTTGGCGGCCCCATTGTGACGGCGGTAAGGGTTCCCCCGTGCTTCTCCTTGAGCTGTATCCCGATTTCGATGGCGTAGAGATCGAGCGGATTGATTATGCTCTCGACGCCTTCGCGGATCATCGTGCCGGTCGCCTGATCCATCTTCACATTGCTAGTCTCTGGCACCTGTTTTATAAGAACAATAATTTTCATTAATATTTCCTTGTCATTTTTCCATTGCTCGGTAGTTACTTAACGCATTCCGAGCACCATGAATTACCGCTAGGATATCAATCTGATCAGGCTTTATATAATAGATAATACGGTATGCGAATTCAATAACTTCTCTAATTTGTCCCATCTCGTATTCCGGAACACTTCTTCCAGATAGAGGGAAAGTTGCAATCTGCTTTGATCTCCGAGTTATGCGATCCACCATATGTTGGGCATACTCAGGAGAATTTTGTGCTATATAAGCATAAATACTGTCAAGATGACTTTCAGCAGTACTCGTCCAGTAGATCCTCATTTTTGCAGACCGTATTTGTTCCGAATCTCATCCACATCCTTGGTCTTTCCATCCTTGCTGTCAGCAAGACCCCGCTCTATTGCTTCTCGAACATATATTTGATGCATCAGATCATCCCAGGTTGCAGAATCAGGCAATTTGTCCACAAGTTCGTGGGCAGACTCTTTTATCATAGAAACAGGCATGGTAATTCTCCTTTTCCTCTTTTTCTAACCTAATATAGCACTTGTCCGCTCAATTTCGAATGAACTGTAAAAAAGTAAGCGCTAAGGTGGGAAGTTTGAGGCTTAAACGTAGGCCAAGTCTCGATGAGACTGGCATTTTTTGTGGCGGCTTCATCCTACTTCGTTCTGCGAACTGCGCAGGATAGGTCTAAGTCATATCCTCCATTCTTCGACATTTTCCACGTGTTCGGCAATGTACTCACAATAATATCCAAATCCTTCCATCTCTTCTCCTCCAAGCCCAACAATCCAGCGAAATTTTATCTTGGATTTTGTGCATAACTGGACCGGTTCAAAAAGAATACGGACAATGGTAAAACCCCCATGATCGGTTTTCCTGTCGTCATACTCGAATAAAGCTCTTTCAATTTCTTCGTACAGAAGTTCTTTACGGGAAAATAATCCTTGAAGATAAACACCCTTTGCACAGCAGGCAAACTTATAGCGCCAAACGTGGACAGTATAGGCTACGAATACAAGATACACCATGAACCATAACAATGAAGGAATAAGAAAACCAGGATCTTTTGTTGCAGCTAATAATAAAAAAATGATAGCGACCGTTGGTAGTGACAGTGAGAGGACAATTATGGTCATGCTTATTTTTATCCATTTCTCGGGCTGTTTGACATATTGCTCCCGACCCAGAAAAATTCCGGCATCAAGATTGGATATTACAGGAGGTGCCGGAGGTACTGCCGGCATCTTATTCTTTATCTCATCATCCGGTTTGACGTTTTTTATTTCCCGTATAAGCATTAGCATACCCCAAATAAGGGCACATATGCTGCAAAGAATAAAAACAGAAGTAGCAGCCCACTTACCTCCAAATTTATACATCCATACAACAGGTTCCCATGAGCTAAAAAATGATTTTTGACCTGATTCGAATTTAGTTAAGTCATAATATGTAAACCAAGCGAAAAGAGCAAAGCCTGGACTAACAATAAAAACTTTATCCCACCATCGCTCATTGTTTTCATCCCAGAATCTTGCCCAGGAGCTCTCTTGTTCAACGCTGTTTGAGTTGGAGAGGATTTTATTGCCAGAAGTCAGATTTGTTCCACATTCAATACAAATAACCGCATCTGAATTAGCTATAGGATGGTGGCAGTTAGGGCATGTTTTCTGTTTATCATTTGAAGATGATTGTAAGTCGGGAGCTTTTTGAATTGACAATTTGGGCTCAGATTCATCTTTTCCTATAACAATAGTTGCATCGCATTCGGGACATTCGAATTCCATTCCCAAACAATCATCTTCTACCTCGTAGGGTTCGCCGCAATTACTGCATTTTGCATAAATGACCATATGCTTATTCCTTGTAGGAAATTATTATTCTACTATCACCGCGACACCATCCGGGATAACTGCGAGTTTCTCATCTTTTCCGGCAATTCTATGTGCCATTGCCAAAGCTTCGGGAATGGTTTTCGCGTGTTTCATGTGCATTGGCTCTATCATTTCCCGGCTGCATTTGTCGGTGACCATTATCACCGTGTATTTGTTGAGAATTCTGGCTAAAATCTGGAATTGCCATTGCTCTGGCAATGTCTTGTCCATTGGAACTTGGGAGATCTTTTCAAGTATTTCCGCAGGTGAATCGGCTTCGGCCATGTGCCGATAGAACGATTCTCCACCATGGCCGTCGGAGCAGGCCGACACAATTATTATCACGCCGCCTTCTGCACAGGTTGCCTCGGCCGCCGTCATTCCCTTGACAGACTGGTAGATGTTCTGGTCAAGCGGATAGCCACCATTTGTCGTCACAACGATTTTCGCTCCCAATATTTTTTTCACCGAAGATCTTGTTTTCACATATTTGCAGCCTTTCTCGTGCGCCTTGGCGCTGTCGCCTGCGAATGCAGCAATCACTCTTTTTTCAGCATCAATTACGACGTTTAATATGAAGGCCAGTCTTGCGGATTTCGCAGCGAAAAGCATATCCTTGTGGATTGGATTGCCTGTTAAAACGCCTGTTCTCGCATTTTTGCTGTCGATGAATTCCGCACAGTGGTTCGCCAGAACGGTCTTGTAGCCCGCGATGCCGGGCAGGACGGCCTTTCTTCCCCCGGAAAACCCCGCGAAAAAGTGCGGTTCTATGAATCCATCACACAGGAGAAGTTCTGTCTCGACAGCGAGCTTGTTGATTATGAGTTCGCCTCCGGAAGGCAGTTTGCCGAGCGACACTAGAGACGAATTGTCCTGCGAGTCGTGCATGACTATTTTCTCGTTCGAGCAGATTTCCTTTCCGAATTTTTCGAGGAGTTCCTTTTTTGTTGTTGCCCTGTGCATTCCGGTGGCGACGAGGATTGTGATGTCAATTTCAGGGTTTGCCTTGCGAAGTTCGCGGATCATCGGCGGAAGTGTGATCGAGCTTGGGACTGGCCGGGTGTGATCGCTTGTGATTATCACGGCATTTGTTTTTCCGGCGGCAATTTTTCCAAGAGTAGGGCTCCCGATGGGAGATGAGAGGGCTTTTTCGATAATTTCCCGTTGGATTTCAAGATTTTTGACCGGATCAGAGCCGAATTCCGGGACTGAAACGGAGTTTTGATCTGGCTCGAGAACTCCCAGCAGGGCCGCGTCTGGAATGTCAAGTTCCAGAAAACTTTTATGATACGGAAGAGGGATTTTCATCTAATTCTGTCCTATTGATTGAGCAATTTTTTCGTATTTCCCGTTAAACTGAGATACAGCACAACAGCCTTGGATTTATTATTTTCTCCATGATTTTAGCACCTCATAATTTGCCACCGCGATCCTGGCGGTCGGCAGAATTTTCCTAGTTAAAATCTCAATTCGTTTTCTCTCACAAAGCCACGAAGCCACAAAGTCGAAGATCCCGGCTCATAGGTGTCGGGAAATTTCATTTACACAAAGAAACTAAACCCACGAAGGAAAACAGTCAAGTTTATTTTCCTCCTCGCTTCTCGCTCGGGCTGAGACAAACCCTTTTGAAAAAGCGGTTCTTTCTCAGACTCTATTCCGAAAACTTTTATACTATTTATTTTCTCTCCCCCTTTGTGCCTTTGTGTCTTCGAGTGAGATATATTTTCGGTTTTTAACTATTATTAGACCACATGTTGCTTTTCCATCATAAATATAAGGCCTTTTCTGGCTTTTCTCGTGCGGAAGAAGTTCCGCCGAGCAAATCCAGCATAAAGTGCTACATTATGTCTGATTTGAATAATGATGGAAAAGATGAAAAAGTCAAAATCGGAAAATCACTTGGCCTCAAGTATAAGCGCTGATTCCTGTAAGGATGAGTTCATAAGCTCTTCCCCAGCCGAAACGGAGGATTTTGCCGCGAAATTCGCAAAGAAAATCTCTCCGGGAACCGTCATCGCGCTTTTTGGCGAACTTGGGAGCGGAAAAAGCGTGTTTGCCAGGGGATTTGCGCGCGGTCTCGGTATAACCGAGCCCGTGCAGAGCCCCACATTTGTAATTGTACACGAATATCGGATAAGGAAGAAAAGCGTCGCAGTAAAATTTCTCTTTCATCTGGATCTTTACAGGATAGAGAACGCCGAATCTGCATTTGTTTTTGGCATGGATGAATATCTGAAACCGGAAGCCGCCATAACAATCATAGAATGGGCTGAAAGAATTGAAAAACAACTCCCTTCCGGGACGATCAAGATCCGTCTCCGGCATGTCACCGAAAAACAGAGAGGAATATTGAGTGTTGAACTTTGAGAATTATTTCAGTCCTGACGATTAAAGGCAAAGTTTAACAATGCGGCAAGCATACTGGCAAGGATGACATTTCAAACAACTTTGGTAACCGTTAAGCTGGGGGATATAGCTGGCTCCTACCTGTCCTGCATAATTTGCAGAAGTAGGTCTGGTTTCGCCGACATGTCCGCCGTAGCGCCTTGGCGAAGGTGGAAACCAGACCTGCCCGGTCTCGGCGAGACCGGGCCTACTTTTTAGGCTAGAACTACCCAGCTTAACGGTTACACTTTTTGGATTTTCTCCAGTGGGCCAACGCAGACGGATACAGAACAACCAGTGATCTTATTTGAAAATAAGTCCATCTGTGTCTTTGTTTTTGCCTGCGGGGGCCGCCGAAGCAGAGCTAACAACCTTGAATGTGGGAAGGTATCTGTAATAGACCTCAAGCATCAGACAGCAAAGCGCGGTTGAATATATGCCTTGTGCAACACCTTTGAATTGTCCTTCTCCGAACTGTTCCACCTGCCCTTTCCCGAGTTCAATTCCATATGCAGGGCTTTCCCAGTGGCCATCTGGCTTCTGATTCTTAATGAGTGTTTTTGCAAACATTTTATTCCAGGCCATCCATTCCGGTCCTTTTCCCCCATAGTTTTGAAAGAAGACCTGCGTCTGGTAATACCATCTGTATAGTGCCCATTCCACTCCGCCATTCTTGACGGCCTCGTCTCTGTCCCAGGATACCGCAAAGCATTTTTCCTTGAGATATTTCAGTCCGCCTGCGACTTCGGGTGACTTCCCATCACCTAGGAGCTGGAGGCAAAGAATGCCAACAGCCGTGACATTGTTTGTCGCTCCTCCACCTGGAGCGCCTATGTTGGTGGAATAAACAAAGCCTCCAGATCCGCTGTCTCTCTGTTGTGTCTTAATGCACTGGACAGCCTTTTCCATGGCGGCCTCAAGATTGGGTGTCGTGCTTCCTGCGGCATGAGCGGCCTTAATAGCCTGGTTTGCCCAGCCCATGACCGACAAGTCGCATCTGCCCTCTGCATTGTTGTATCCGTAATTAAATCCTCCGACAGCGTTCTGTCCTTTCACCGTATAGTCAATCATCTTGTTCACTGCAGTTTCGAGTAACTGCATCCTGGTCATCCCATAGGCTTCGGAAAGTGCATAGGTGACAATTGCGTGGCCATATCCATTGCCGGCGCAAGTCTGGACAGGATTCGATGATTCGGAATATTCCAGCAGTTTTTTGATACCCTTGAGAACGCAGGCGCCGAATTCCGCTGAAGAAGGAGTCTCGTCGTGTCCAAGAAATGCGAGAATCGCAAATCCTGTGAAAGCCGGCTTGCGGCTTGGATCTTCGCCCCAGGATCCATCATCGTTCTGATGGTCGCGGAGCCATCTCAGACCTTTCAAAAGGGAATCCTCTGTTCCTTTCGGAGCGCCACCGTCTCTCAGGCCACCTTCTCTGCCAGGTTTAGATCTTCTGGACATTACTCCTGGAACCACAACAGGCGAGCTCGTAGTAGCTATTGTGGGAATATTTAACATGCGGGCATCGGGTGTTTCGGAATATCCGTTGGAAAATTCTTCAGTCTTAGCTACGTTCTGGCTTTCTGATGGAGCATCGCTGGAAGGGCTGTTCGTGGGCGACTCAACGTCGGGGGTTTCACTAGGAATAGTATCCTCCTCAGGTGGAACTTCGGGTAGTTTTTCAACGGGCGTGATAACCATATCCGTGATATTAACTATGTATTCAGGAGGGTCTTCCTTCGGACCACTGACAATTAATGTCATTAACATGGTTATAAGAATGATATGCAGGCAGATGGATAATACTGGACCTGTCATATGCGTTTTGATGTCTTCAAAGGTGATCCTTCTGGCCGCCGCAATTTCCTCCCACGCAAGAGATGACGTAGAGATTTGCTCTTGAAACATTGCTTCCTCCTGGAGGGTTTCAACATTGTCTTCTGGGCTTTTCATTTTCTCTCTCCTTTTTTATTTGTTTAAGTCAATTTATTCTGTTCTCTACCTTTATAATAGCCATATTTATTATAATATGCAAATACGTTTAATATGGTAAAAACAATAATATAAACTAATAAATATTAGTCTATTGTGGAGCTATGCATACAAATAAAGGGTAAATTACGTATTTTTATTCATTCCCCTGTCTACAAAAATTATAAAAGTGATATTTTAGAATTTGAAAGTGTTAAAAGGTGGGATGAAAAATGGGAGAGAAAATGAAAGTTCTTCTTTACGGGCGTAATATTAAAGAAATGGAATCCTGTCTGGGGGAATTTACATGCCTCGAGCTTTGCACTGGAAATCCCGATATAATCATAACCTATGGGGGAGACGGTGCCCTGCTTGGAGCAGAAAGGGAATTTCCCGGCATACTTAAATTTCCAGTCAGGGATTCCGTAGAAAACAACCTCTGCAAGGAACACTGTTCATATAGTGGGCAGATCAAAAAGCTTCTCGATGGAAAACTCAAGAAGATGAAGCTCTTGAAACTTTCTGCCTCCTGCCGTGGAAAAACTGTCAAGGGGATCAACGATGTCTTCATCCACAACTCGAATCCGGTCAGCGCAATCAGATACAGAGTATGGATTGACGGGGAACCCTATGGTGAGGAGATAGTCGGAGATGGAGTTGGAGTATCTACCGTCCATGGAAGCACAGCATATTATAGAAGTATTACCCACAGCATATTCAGGACAGGCATAGGACTGGCATTCAGCAACAGCACGGAGGTGACAAACCATCTCGTTCTACCTGAAGACACAAAAATAAAGGTCAGGCTTTCGAGGGGGCCGGCGATTCTTGTCGCCGACAACTGTACTGACATGATCTCACTCCAGGAGTCCGATGAAATTCGATTCTTTAAGACAGATGAGTTTGCCGAAGTTTGTGGACTTGATATTTTCATGTGCCAGAAATGTCGCAGTCTCAGGCATCCGAGGGATTGAAGCTATAGTTTTTCATTTAAATAAATTCACATTGTGAATTTATTTTCCATGAAAAACTATAGCTCACCAATCATTACCCTGCAGATGTATGTTCCCGGGAGGGAACTTGTCAATTTTTATTGGATAGAACATTGCTATGTTTTTCCCCGGTATTCCAGTTTCATTTCCATTTTCGTCAATACGGACAGTTTCCCTCTCTGATATTTTTATCCAGCCAGTTTTAGCATAGACCTTCTCCAGTTTCGGGACGCAAAACAGCAGGCCAAAATCATATCCTGAAATGGCCGCCTTCTTCATCGAGTCCTCCATTATTTTTTCACATATGCCTTTGCCTCGCTGTTCTGGAAGGACAAAGACATTCTGGATTCCTGCGATATGGAATTTTGCATCACCCACCCTTATGATTCTGTCAACAATCCCCACATGGGCGATAATATCGGCATCTTCCAGGATGAAAACGGTCCAGGCGGGACCGGAGCCGTGCCATTTCCTGGTCTGTGAAAACACATCTTTGCTATCGGGAAAGCACTTGCAGAGGTTCTCCCTGATTTTCTGGTCCGTCCCGGGAGTCATTTCGGCTTCTTTTACCAGTTTAAATTCCATAAGACACCGTTAGATTAAAATTTTGAAAGGAACTATTTGGATAACTTACACTCCAAGTGCATGTTTTCAATGATGAATAAAACTCGTTCCGGATTCGTTGGAAATCCGAAACTGGAGAATAGAATAGCAGGATGCTAATATATCTTCTTTCTTATTAGTTCTGGGATCCAGGATGAGTTGACCTTTTCCACGAATCCGTCTTTTTTCATAATAGCAAGGCACTTGTTGAGGATTTCCGCGAGTTTCGCATTATCGGGTTTTACCGCCCAGGCGAGATACTCTTCTGTGAGCGGAACACAGAGTGGTGTCAGGGCAGTGTCCGAAATGACCCAGATCACTGGGGCGTCAGAGACGAAGACGTCTATTTTACCGTTCAGAATGGCATTTTTGGCATCCTGGACATTTATAAAGCCGACTTTCGAGGCCTTTGTACATTTTTCTCTTACAAATGCCTCTCCCGTAGTGCCGTTTATGAATCCGATTTTTTTATCCGTCGCGAGCACTTTTTCCGGAGTGGAGAACTGCGTGATGTCTGCCGTGCGCATTATGGCCATCTGTCCGACTCGGATATAAGGATCTGTGAATTTCACAAGTTTTGCTCTTTCCGGGGTGATTGTCATTCCGGACATGATCACATCGAATTCATTCCTGTTGAGGGCAGGAATAAGTTCGTTCCAGGGAGTATGGACGAGAATCAGTTCAGCTCCAAGCATTTCCGATATTCTCTTTGCAAATTCCGACTCTATTCCTATGATTTCACCATTTTGTGTGAAGACAAGAGGGGGGAAATCGGGTTCCACTCCGACTTTGATGACAGGTTTTGCGAATTTCGCGGCGAGCTCATTGTTTTTTACGCCGGAAACGCATCCGCCAAGAAGTATTCCACACAGCAGAAAGATAAGAATTCTCATTTTGTTCTCCTGAAAAATTGTTGTTAGGAAGAAATAAGATAGTCTGCATTGGCTGGAATTCAATTTCAGGTTTCCTTCCCTGTTGCACAACTGTAACCCGTCCACCTCTGAGCTCCATTATTTTCTCGACAAATCATTATTATTTTCAGCGGATCAGGAGTTATGACTTTCGGAGATTTTGATTGTTTTAAGAAGTGAGGGAAGGACATCTCCGCGGCAGAACTCTTTTGATATCTTTTTCACGTGTTTAAGACGGAAAAATGGAGATCTTGAAAATGTGTGGTCAACGGCCATAAGGGCTTTTTGGAAATCATTTGCATCGATTTTCTGATCTTTGTTGCCGTCAATCTCGTGATATAATGATGCGACGGCAGCGGCGACAGGGAAGGTCATGATCAAGTGTCTCATTCCCTCTTCGAATGTGTATGAGAAGGCGGGATACCCGCAGAAATGCAGTGATGAAAGCTTGCTTCCTACATAACTCCAGTAGATCTGCCAGATCTCATTTTTGGAGTGGAACTTTTCAAGCGTCCGGAATGGATCTGCCACGAGATGTTCATCGCAGTTTTCTATGAAGTCGCTTATTCTACCACTGCCCAGACTGAATTTGAGAAGTGACTTGAGACGTCTCAGTCTCCCTATGAGAAATGTCCCATATCTGACAGCCTCATCAGTCCTGATAAATCCGCTCAGCATGTATCTAAAGAGGATTTTTCTTCTGAGATCGAGTTCCGGACCATTTTCGATATCATCCTCGAGTTCCGGGACGCTTCTTTGAGCGAGTCCGGAGGCGTCTCTCCCAAAACTTTTATCTGCGTCAGATATATCGTGTCTGTTTTCTTTTCTTCCGTGAAACTCGAGGAGCCTTGCGGCGGCAAGGATTCTGATTGCTGGCCTAAATTCATCATTGAGAAGAATGCTCTTGTATCCTTCCGCGATTGTACGCAATTTGTCGAGCCCGGGGGCAAGTCCTTTTCTGTAGATGGCATCGGAAAATATTCCGCTTCTGGCAAGTTCGTCCGAGAATCCGAGAATCTGAGTCTGATAGTCTCCTATCTTTTTCCCTTTTCTGGCCACTACGGCATGGCAGTCGAACCTGAAGGATGCCGAGACCGAATGATCCTTCCAGTTGAAGGTGTCGAATGGGTATATTCTACAGGCCAGCGGTTTAACCTTTTCGCCGTAGGCTGAATGTATCCTGCAGTAGTTTTTCTCATCGAAAAATATGCAATTGCCATCTTTCTTCCTGATCAGAAAAACATTTTTTCTTTTTGTGTCCCTGACGAAGCATTCTTCGATCGGGATCGGCAGTCCATCTATTTTGAGTTTTGAGATCCTATCCTTTTCCGCAGTGGTGATGGGGACATCCCAGAGTCTACAGCACTTCCCGCAGTTTAGACAGGAGTATGACTGCTCCTTGTGATAGAATATCTTTTTGTCACCGCCATTTTTCATTTCAGTTTTCGCATTTAGACTCTCATTGCAGATTACCATTTAAAATATGATGAGGATGTGCTTTGTCAAGAATTTAATTCCCATCGAATAACGCCTCATGGTCTAGCAACGAGCGGAGCGAGGTTGCCAGAACCAAATCTAGTTAGCATTTGATATTCCAAATAAATTATATAGATGATAATACGACACTTCTTTTTCAAGCAGCTTGTGATCAGTCAGGGATCCATTCGGTCTGTCAATAAATGATAGAATAATATTCATGTCTTCGCAAAAAGATAAAGTAATCGTATTTCCAGTGACCTTGCATTCATTAAAAGTATATTTGCCAACTTGAGATTTGTCATCCGTTTTAAAGCTCTTTATTCCTTTAAGAATTAATTCCGAGCCCGCAACAGGATATGTGGTTTTTGCGAATCCAAATAAAATGGATTTGGTTTTTATTAGCTCTTTGTCTTCAAAAAATTCTCTTTCAAACCTTGCTTTGAGGATGCCTTCGGTTTCATTAAATTGGAGCAAAGAAAGCTCACATCTTGCATCATGTAAAAGATCGCAAGCCTTAAGTAAAGATTCAAAATCATTGATTTCAATTTTTACCAAATTCTTATTCATCTGTATGCTAACGTTTAAAATTTACCACGCCTGTCTAGGCGTTGGCAAAATTTCCTAGTTAGGATTTCTTGATTTTAATATTTCCGTAACCATCAAGCTTGTTTTTTCGTTGATAACTTTTCCAATCCTTATCAAGCTCGTTAAATGTCTCTTCTTTTACTTTTCCAATCTTCTTTAATGCAAACAACAGTGATCTTACGGAGACTGGAGCTAAAACCATATTGCCAGCGCAATGTCCACATTTGAATTTTGCTGGTTTTATCTTTTTTACTTTTTTTATTATTTCCCTAAATTCAGTCATTTCGGTGCAAAGTGAAATAACAGAATCCCAGCTCATCGATTTATCCCATCTTTCTCTTAATTCTTCAAGCATTTCTGGGAACCATGCCCTTGTTGCATCTCCTGCAGCCATGGGATATCCTTTTGTTTTATTATCCTAACTATTATTATACGACATGTTGGGTTTTCATAGATTTAAGGCTTTTTCGGGCTTTTCCCGTTAATTATTAGGCAACATACACGCTATTTTTTTCAACGTTTCCGCCTAGCGGATGGAGTGTTGGAATTTAAAAATCCCTTTATAACTCCATAGGTGAAATTCCCTCTTTTGAATGGGAATATATCATATCGGAATTAAGATGCAAGAGATTGTTTTTAAAGAGAAATGAGTACTTCAGTTTATTATTAGACGACATGTCGTCTAATAATAAGAATCCATTAGTAATGTCGTATAACATGTGAAAAAGTGGAGTAAAGCGACAGGGAAAGAAACATGAAAGTGTCGTTGTTGGGAGCTTTTTGATCAAATTGGACGATGCCTTGACCAAAAGGCATCAGAACGACGAGTGCTTTTTTAGTCGTTTGGGGGTGGCGATATCATCCCCGTTGCCCATCAACTTCTTTTTGAAAAATCCATAATCTCTGATTCCCCTATGTTTTTAACGTAACGTATGGCCCGACATCGAGCGAAGCGAGATTACCAGCACCTATTAGCGTCTTTATTTCACAGTTAAAAAATCTGAAACAGTTAAATTGGCGGAGCGAATCAGGCTCCTCAAAGTTCCTTTTGCAACCGGATTGTGATTGGGAATGGAAAGAGATGCGATTTCACCAGCTTTAATCATTATCATATGGCTTCCTCGTTGTCGAGCCACATGCCAGCCAAGCTTTTCAAATATCTTTACCACTTCGCTTGCTCTTAATGAGGGGATTTGAGGCATTATGCAAATACCTCCACCTGCTTTGTTTCAACGGTCAATGGCATTCCCTCTTCAGCTCTGACTTCAAGACAAAGATGAATGGCCTCCATTATATTCTTAATGGCTTCATCCTTCGTCTTGCCCTGGGAAGCGCAACCGGGTATCGCAGGACATTCGGAAATCCAGTATCCGTCCTCATCCCTGTCAATGACAATATTGAATTTCATTTTTCACCTCTTGATTTTGGGTATAATATACTTTCACGAATAATAATAATCAATGCGTTGCTTGAGATTATCTTTTCCAGGCGAACGTTCAGGGTGAGCGGCGCGCCGTTAAGGCGCGTCCGCTCCAGCGCCTTGTTGGGCATCCTTTGCCTTGCCCAGTACTTTGACCATCCATACGTGGCTTTCTTTGGGGGCGACAGGCGCAGTTGCGTCCTCCTTGTACCCCCTTACGCTTGCGGTAGAACTGCAGAGCGTTTAGGCTGGCAGGAACACGCAAAACTTGAACTCCCCTGACTCGGGCCGCTTCTTCGACTCGCTCCATCAGAATCCTTCCTATGCCCTTGCCGTGACTTTCAGCCTAAATTGATTTTTTTTGCCGCTAGGTTTTTTGGAAAGAAAAATTTCTGCAGGAATTCCAAGAAGGTTTAGTGCATAACGTTGCCGTTTCGACACCTCGCTTATCATCTCCGCGCCGTCAGGAAGCGGAATAATTTTGATTCTCCGCAA
>CAIQLG010000039.1 GCA_903872565.1 uncultured Lentisphaerota bacterium
AGTCCTTAGCCGGATACTTCGTCGGGTAAAGTTTACTTACTTTATTGCCGTGCCGTCAGACTGTCTAAAAACCAACCCTGTTTGTTCATAACTATGTGGCCGGTTATTCTTGAAAAAACTATGGGTTTTGTATCTTAACTATATGAAATTCATACAAGGACAAAGCAGAGATCAGATCAATCTTTTCCCGGTTTCGCTGGACAAGTCTATTGACCCGGATAATGAAGTGAGAATAATCGACCTTTTTGTGGAAAGTCTTTCTATTAAAGATTATGGATTCAGGACAGATTTTACAGAAAACGGCCGTCCGGCTTATCATCCTACTGATTTGCTTAAGCTCTTCATTTATGGTTATTTGAACAAGGTGCGTTCATCGAGGGATCTGGAAAAAGAATGCAGACGAAACATTGAAGTGATGTGGCTTCTAAAGTTTCTCAAACCTGATCACAATACAATTTCCAATTTCCGCAGAGATAATCCAAAGGCCATAAAAAAGGTTTTCCGGACGACAGTTCAAATTGCCAGGCATTTTGATCTTATCGGAGGAAAGCTAATTGCCGGTGACAGCACGAAGCTTCGGGCACAAAACAGCAAGAAGAATAACTTCAACCAGACTAAGATAAACAGGCATATAGCCTATATTGATAACAAGCTGGAAGAATATACCAGGTCACTGGCTGAAAATGACGGTGACAACCGACAGCAAATTGAGAATGAGATTAACAAGCAACAAAAAAGAAAAGATAATTACCAAGATCTCGAAAAACAACTGAAAGAATCCGGAGAACCACAGATCTCGATTTCTGATCCCGAGAGTCGGCAGATAATGCTCCGCAATAACATCACCGAAGTAGCTTATAATGTACAAACCACTGTCGACTCAAAGAACAACATTCCCATTGATTACAAAGTAACAAACCAGAATGACAGCAAAGTAATGGGGAACATGATTCAGCGGGCAAAAAGCATACTCGGAACAAATGAGTTTACAGCCTTATATGATAAAGGTTTTCATACCGGTTCAGAATTAAAGACTGCTCAAGAGCTTGGCGTTGAAACAATAGTTGCAATACCTGCTGTTCCGTCAACCAGCCAGGCTCCGAATCATGATTACAATTATGAACACTTCAGGTATGATGAGACAACAGATACTTATACCTGTCCTCAGGGGCAGACTCTCAGAACTAACGGATCTTGGTATAAAGAACTTACCAGCAGTGGTAACACTATCCTGTTTAAACAATATAAAACCCCAGCCTGCAAGTCTTGTCAGTCACGACCCGAATGCACAAGATCTAAAAATGCCCGACTGATCCACAGAAGTGAATTTGCCGACTACTATGAGAGCAATCACAGAAATACTCTTGAGAAAAAGCATCTGTATAAACGCCGGCAGGCTATTGTGGAACATCCTTTTGGGACAATTAAACGACAATGGGGCTTTAGCTATATTCTGACAAAGCAAGGAATCGACAGAGCCAGTGGTGATGTAGGATTTATGTTTATTGCATACAACCTCAGGAGAATTATGAATATTTTGACCAGAGATCGGCTGAAAGAGTATCTCAGGATACTTTTGTCGTTGTTTTTGTCCGTTTTTGACCTTTGCGGGATCAATTTTAGCCAATTTGAGGAAAAGAGCTCGCTAAATCTCGCATAAATTGAAAATCCTGAATAGTTATTAGACAAACTCCCGTTAGGTGTAATAAATGTCTCTGTTATAAATAGTTGCCATGACTTATTTTTCTAGCCGCTTGCCCTGACC
>CAIQLG010000040.1 GCA_903872565.1 uncultured Lentisphaerota bacterium
CCCCCATCTCTCATTGATCTGGATACCGGATAATAGACAAAAAATATTCAACTTAATTTGACTTCCCGTGTCGCCACAAGTATAATATCACCAATTCCTAATTTCTAATTTCAAGTTTAGTAACCGTGAACGGTTACCTTAGCTTTATTTGACACACTGATACTTTGACTCTCTGACGCTTTTAATCATTTGCGGGCAAAGACTCCGCCTTTGGCGCTGATCTCTTATCTTTTTTCTTGGTGGGTTTTCCCTGCGAAGCGGGAGGCTGGTCAGATGGGGCTTTTCCGGGGGCAGGTTGGTTCTTCATCCCTTCAGACACTTTCTTAATTCTGTCGATCAGGCTCGGAGTTAGTTCGATTGAGATGCCAAGATCATTGCCATCCGGCACGAACTTGACTGCCTTGCTTACGTCAACAGCAAGTTGTGCCGGTGATTCTCCACCCTGTTGTTGCGGAGCCCGCTGCGCCATCATTGTGGTTCCCATCGCAAGAAAACCCTGAAATTGCATTGCGAGAAGTTGCGCTGTTTCCGCTTTTTTGCATGTGAGTTTAACTGACCCCAATAAATTTTCTTCGTTTTTACCTGTGAAATTCAGAAGGAAGCTTCCGCCAATTATGTCTTCAAGCGGGATCATGGAACTGGGAGTGATCTGCTTTTCCTGACCTGCGGGGGGTGGCGGGGGAGGAGCAGTTTCTTTCTTGTCCATCACAGCCCAGATAACAGCGCTATTGTCTATCCCCTTCATGAGGGTCATCATTTTTGAATTTTTTGTAACAGATTCCTTAACGTCAATTATTCCCTTGAGATTTTTCACCGTATTGCCGGCTGCAATTAATTTTGGCTCGAGATATGCGAGACATAGCGTTTCTCCTGTCTTCTGTTTGAAAGAATATATCTTTTTATTTGCATGGGAGGATTCTGTCGTCTTTGTCTCTTTGGAGCTTTCCTTGATGATACTTATCATCTTATCTTCGGGGATGTCCGTCGTGATTATCGCGGCTGCTGCGGGAGATTCCGTGTCATGCGCGAAAAAGTATATGGATTTGAACATCTTGTTGAAATCATAGCCGGCTGCTTTGATTTTTTCCCTGAAATCCTTGACCTCTCCATCTTCATCGGCCATATCAATCAGTTCTTTTACCTTGGGATTTGCCATCAGTTTCTCGAAATTAAGACATCCGAGAATTGTCGTGTCAGAGGGGATGTAATTGAGTGGCTCCGAATTTTGTGCGAAGACGATGGCGGGAACCATTAGGCACAGCATAAGAATCAAAAATCTTTTCACTTTACGACTCCTTGAGATTAGTATTAGTTGTTGCTGTAAAGTAATAATATATACCCTTTATAAGCCGGATTCAAGCCTTGTTTCAAAGAATCCATAAGACCGACTGTCGCTTTTTGCTGGAATATAATGCTACACCGCTCTATTTTAAATGAAATGAGAAGAAGCAGAATAGCCACAACCGAAAGTGTTATTCTGTCAAATTTTGCACTGCGATGCGTGATTCGCAAAAATAGGTCTGGTTTCGGACTTCGGCGAGCTCAGTCGAGCTGCGAAACCAGACATGCCCGGTCTCGGCGAGGCCGGGCCTACTGAAAACGAAAAAACATTTGTTATGAGCTGTTGCAGAGAATTAAGTGACGTAATATGGCAAAAAACGAAAAAACTGATTTCTATCCTGGTGATGTCCCGACGGCATCGGGGATTTACATTTTCCGCGATGGTTTCGGCCGGATAATTTATGTCGGCAAGGCCAAGAATCTGCGCAAGAGGGTTTCGCAATATTTCACCAGATCCAGGCTCCGGATGGCGGATCCGAGGCTCGCATCCCTTGTAAATTCGATCGCCACCTGGGAGTTCAGAGCTGTCAAAAATGAGAATGAGGCGCTTGTGCTAGAATCCAGGCTCATCAAAGAATACACCCCATATTACAATATTCTGATGCGTGACGACAAGCGCTTCCTGATGATAAGAATAAATCCGGATGAAGAACTCCCCCGGATTGATCTTGTCAGGATTCGCAGGAATGATGGAGCCTTGCATTTCGGACCTTTTCCCAAGGGCGGAGCACTCAGGGAGACCGTCGAATTTCTGAACAGATATTTCGGGTTGAGATCCTGTCGTCCCCAGATTCCAGGCGAAAAAGAACATCGGCACTGCCTGCGAAAAACTATCGAGCACTGCTGTGCCCCATGCGTGGGAAAGACAAGTCACGAGGAATATTGCGAAAGGATAGGGCGCCTGCTTGAGGTGATGAAAGGCAAAACCTGTGACATCCTTTGCGAAATTCGCATAAAGATGGAGGAGGCCGCCAAAGACAGAAGCTATGAGAAGGCTGCAAAACTTCGTGATGTCGCTGCAAATATCGATGAGATTTTCTCAGTTCACGGGCGCAATTTCAGGTTTGCAAGCATAAGCCCATTGAAGGGGACTGCATCAGTGGAGGATCTTAGAGAGGCTCTCGGACTTGAAAAACCACCAACGGTTATCGAGGCCTTCGACATCTCTAACATTTCGGGACAACTCGCCGTAGGAAGCATGGTGCGCTTCAAGGGCGGAGAGCCGGATCGGCAGAATTATCGCCGCTTCAGAGTCAAGACCGTTTATCAGTCGGACGATTTTGCCATGATGGAAGAGGTCGTTTTCAGAAGATATAAAAGACTTGCCGATGAGAAAAAAGAAGTTCCGGACCTGATCCTGATAGATGGCGGAAAGGGACAGTTGAGCTCTGCAATTAAAGCTGTTTCCAGGACGGGATGCCCGCCGATCCCGGTGATCGGACTTGCAAAGAAAAACGAGGAAGTATTCATTCCTGGAGTGCAGAACCCTGTAATAATAGTGAAAGACAGACCGGCGTTGAAACTCCTCCAGCACATCAGGGATGAGGCGCATCGGTTCGCCATCTCATATCACCGAGAAATTCGCGAAAAAATGCTGCGCAACTCCGTGCTCGATGAAATTGCCGGGATCGGAGATGAGAAGAAAAAACTTCTGCTGAAAGTTTTCGGCTCCATCTCGCAGATAAAAAAGTCCACACCTGATGAGATCAGTTCTAAAATCCCGGGAATCGGAATCAAGACAGCAGAGAAAATTCTGGAGTTTTTCAATAACCGTTAAACTTGATTTTTTTAAATTTCGAATTTACGCCCCGAAGGTGGCAGAGTTTATATAGCCTTGGGGGTTCAACCCAAGGAGAAGAATAAAAATCCTCACCGCCCTGAAAGGTCGGGGGAATTCGTAATCCTTCGTCCCTTCAGGACGAAATATCGTGGTGGGGATGGTTCCCGTGGTTGAAACCACGGGCTGTATAAAGCCTAATCCTTGCAGGATTAAATTAAGTCAGTCAGTATATTGAGTCAAACACACATATTCACAGGTAATCGTTAGGCTGGGGTATATAGCTGACTCATGCCTGTCCTGCATAATTTGCAGAAGTAGGTCTGGTTTCGCCGAAACCAGACATGCCCGGTCTCGGCGAGACAGGATTAGATTATAGGTAACCGTTAAGCTGGAGTGCCATGTGGCTAAAAAGTAGGCCAATGTTGGAATGGCGGATTGAAAATCCGGCAATTCAAAATAAGTTCCATAAATGCGGAAGACAATTTAAAAAATAGGGACATTCCGATATGAAAAATATTTATTTCAGAAGATTCGTTCCTGCAATGATTTTGTTCGCGATTTTCGCGGACGTGGCCTTCTCCCTTAACAAGGAGCTCCCACTGCTCGAAATGAAAAAGGTAGTATCCTCCTCGGCCGAAGTCACGAGGGAGAAATATCCCGATGCAGACTATGTCCTTCTCGACGAATACGAATATGTCGAATACTCTCCTGACGGCAACAACGAGTCTCTTGACGAGAACTTCATGAAGGTCATGACCGAAAAGGGGCGTCGCGAACTTTCTTCGCGAAGTATTTCCTTCAACACAACTTATGAGGAGGTCGAGGTAAAGGCTCTCGAGATAATTAAGCCTGACTCGACCGTGGTTCCTGTCAACGTCAAGGAGCAGAGCCAGGAGATGGTCAACTCCGGACAAATGGGAATGAACATCTACGATCCCAGTCAGAAAATTCTCAGGGTCAACATTCCCGGACTCGAGGTCGGCGACATTGTCAGATTTGTGCTTCGACAGAAAGAAATCAAGACAAGGGTGCCAAACACGTGGAGCGACTCCTATGGCATGGAAGGAAGCTGCCCAATCATTGACTACACCGTAGAGATATCGGCTCCGGAAGATCTTCCCCTAATGCACAAGGTCATAAGGGACAAGATTGAGGGCACTGTTCGGGAGGAAAGCTCGGAATCGGGCGGCAGAAAAATCCACAAGTGGTTAGTCCGCAATGTCCCACAGGTATTCCCTGAGCCAAGTATGCCTGACTACAATACTGTCATACAGCGCTTGCTTGTGAGCACAATAAGCGACTGGAGCTTCGTCTCGAAATGGTATTGGAATCTATGCCTTCCTCATCTCGAGAAAATCACTCCGGAAATCAAGGACAAGGTGAAGGAGCTGACGCAAGGCCCCCTGGATGACAAGAAGAAGATAGAGGCGATATTCTATTTTGTGTCGCAGAAGATACGATACATGGGACTAACGACCGAGAAGGAGTCTCCAGGATACGAGCCCCACGATGTGAACACAACCTTCGAAAAAAAATATGGTGTCTGCCGAGACAAGGCCTCCCTTCTCGTCGCGATGCTGAGAGAGGCTGGCTTCAAGGCGTATCCTGTGCTGATTATGGCGGGGACAAAGAAGGATCCCGATGTGCCCAATCCGTATTTCAACCACGCCGTCGCCTGTGTCGAAAGCAAGGACGGAAGCTACATGCTCATGGATCCGACGGACGAAAACACAAAGGAACTTCTGCCTGCATATCTTTGCGACAAGAGCTATCTGGTAGCCAAGCCTGAAGGCGATGTCCTTCGCACTTCGCCTATAATTCCCGCAGACGAAAATCTCATGAAGATTGACACTAAGGCATCTGTCAATGCATCCGGGATAATGCTTGTGGAGACGGAAATAAAGTTCGACGGCATCAACGACAACAGTTTCAGGGGCTATTTTGCGAAAATGAATCCTGAAAAAAGGACCAAGGTCTTCGAAGGGATAGTCAAGTCCGTGCTTCCTTCCGCCACATTGCTCGAAGTGGATCTCAAACCCGAGAAAATGGATGACATGTCCATTCCGCTTTCCGCCAGAATAAAATATATTTCTGACGATGTAATGACCGAGGGAGGTGGCTCCACCATTCTTGAGCTTCCATGGATCGGGGCAAGGGTCGGCATGGTGAACTATGTCATAGGCCAGACCGGGCTGGAAAAAAGAAAATATCCGTTCGTGACGGAAATAGCCTGCGGCACTGTCGAAAAGATGGAAATAGCCCTCGGGAACGATACTGGATTTACCGCAGAACTTCCGGATTACACTAACATTGACAACGACATGTTCCAGTGGAAAAGAAACATTTCCATGGATGGTAAAACACTGAAATGTGAAAGTGTAATAAAACTCAAAGTGGTGGAGTTCTCGCCGAAACAGTATCTGGAGCTGAAAAACCTTCTAAAGACGATGGAAATTGACGGAAGAAAGAAACCGATATTGGATACCACGGATCCTTTTTCCCCAAAGGCTGCAAAGGACTCCGAGATGAATGAAATAATGCTGCTAGGCGACAGTAGAAAATATGAAATTGCAAAGGAGGGCACCCTGAAGGTGACTTCAGTGGTCAAGGAGAAAATACTTACATATGCCGGTAAGAAAAAAAACTCCGAACTTAAACTCAGCTACAACCCTGTGTGGGACGATGTGAAGCTTGAATATGCAAAGGTGACACTTCCAGACGGAACGATGAAGGAAATAAGCCCGCAGGAGATCAACATAATGGATCAGAGCTGGGTCGCCTCGGCTCCGCGATATCCCGCCGGCAAAATACTTGTCGCGAGCCTTCCTGGCGTTGATGTGAACTCAGTAATCGAATACAAGGTAGTTCAGGAAATGAGGAAGAGACCTTTCGTGTCTTTCTTCGAGTTCTTCAAGAACTTCAATCCGGAAAAGGAGAAAACTGTGACACTTAAATATCCAGATGATATGAAACACCTCTTGAAGGAGTTCAACCTCAATGGAACCGGAATTGAAACTAAGAAAGGAAACGGCGAATATGCCTGGTCTGTCAAGGATGTCCTGCCTCTCAAGAGAGAGAGCAATATGCCTCCACTGCAGGTTTTCGTGCCAAGCGTCCTTTTCTCCAATGGAAACTGGGCTGAATTCTGTTCTACCGTGAAAAAAACACTTCTCAAAGCCGCCGACGCGCAGCCTAAGACTGTGGAGAAGGCTCTGGAGCTTGCAAAATCCGCCAAGGACAAAACCGAGAAGATCCGGAACATAAGGGATTTTGTCGCGGTTGCAATCAGGGGGGCTGGTCCGGGATTCTGCGATATGCCGATGGAATGCATAACGCCTTCCGACAAAACACTTTCGGACGGATACGGAAATGGCGCAGACAAGGCCGTCCTTCTCTATTCAATGCTTAAGGCGGACGGGATAGAATCGGAATTCGTGCTCGCCTCCGAAATGCCTCCGATGGAAATATTCCAGAAAAATATTGCGGCTTGTCCGGTATTCGGCGCATTCAGCAACGTCATTGTGAAGATAAAGGGCGAAGACATATATCTCAACGACACCAACGAATATGCAGTGATAGGAAGCACTGCGCATGATGGATACATCGGGCTTTTCCTCGATTCGGCCGAAATCAGGGAAATAAGGGCGGCGGAAGGCAAGTCGGACAAGGCCGAAGTGAAAATAGACATAAAGGTTGATGAAAAAGGCGATGCGCTGGTCACCAGGGAAATAAAATACTACGGGAACGCATATGCAGCCTTCAATCAGCAGTTTTCCGAAATTACACCGGAAGACAGGAAGCGCTACTTTCAGGAGGCGTGTGCGCAGATGTCACAGTCTGCGACACCAGCCGAGGAACTTTTCATCAACAATAAGAACTACCCAGGAACACAGAGGATTTCCGTCAATATAAAAATGTTTGCCACAATAGACGGAAACAACATGTATTTCTACACGAACAATCCTCTGGGACTTTTGGGTGGCAATCCGCCTGACAAGAGGGAAAACCCTTACTATATTTCTGGCAAGACACGGAGCAGTACGACAAAGACAATAACTGTTCCCGGGAAAAATGTCGTGATTTTTCCGCATACTGAGAAATATGTTTTGGACTCGCTTTTCGAGGGCGTTGAGTCCAGCCCGGCCATGTTCCGCATAAACAGCTCATCTTCGATGTCTGCCGGAAAAACAACTTTTAAAATCACCTATGACGCCAGTATAGATCCTTGCATCGTTCCTGCCGATCAGATGAAAGCAATGCTTTTCATCAATGACAGTCTGCAGAATCCGGAGACAGAGACATTCCTCCTAAAGCTGGATAAGTAGCCGCATGCTTAAAATCGCTATTATTGTTGTGCCGCCACCTGCGGTGGCTTTTGTTTTTTAATTCCGAATTCGGGATTGATCTTGAGAAAGAGAAGAGAAATAAATGCCGGAATGGTGGCGATGATGACCCATACGAAGAAGAGTTTGTACCCCAGATGTTCCTGGATGTAGCCGCTGAACATTCCGGGAACCATCATTCCGAGAGCCATGAACCCGGTCATGATGGCATAGTGCGAGCTTTTGAATTCGCTGTTTTCCACGAAGTAGACCATGTATAGCATATACCCTGTGAATCCGACACCGTAGCCGAATTGTTCTGTCGCAACGCAGAGGTTGATTTTTAGGAGGCTTTCCGGCTGGACATATGCGAGATATACAAACATCAAATCGGGGAGATGTATCGCAAACGCCATTGGCCATATGCACTTTTTAAGCCCGTATTTTGCCGCAAGAAATGCACCGGCGAGACCTCCAGTCATGAGGGCGAATATCCCGACCGTTCCATACACAAAGCCGACATCGCCGGTGGAGAGCGCGAGGCCGCCTTTTTCCTGGGCATCAAGGAGAAATGGGCTTGCGAGTTTGACAAGTTGCGCCTCCGCAAACCTGTAAAGTAGAAGAAAACATAGACATGGAATGATTTCTTTTCTTGTGAAGAAAGTCTTGAAGCTGACAAAGAAGTTCTGCAGAATTGTGCGGCTGGTTCCATCTCTGATGAACTCCTTGTCTCCGGTCGGGCGAGGCAGGAAGAAGAAATGATATACCGCGACCGCCAGATAGACCACTGCCAGTGCGATGAAGCTTAAGACCCAGGAAAGCTGGATGTTCCCGGCACGGGCTGTGAATTTTGCAGAACTTTCCTTCTTGAGGTTCTTATCAAGCTGGATCACGGAAATCATCGGACGGTTCCAATCGGTTTTCGAAAAAACCCTCCTGTCTCCTTCAAGCAGGTTCAGGCTTTTGTCGCCGGCCTCGCGTCCGAAAGTGACGATTATATTTTTACCTTCCGGGGGTGGAGCGGACAGCCTTATTGAAATTATATCGGCGTTTCCAGTCTCATCTGAGATTATTTTCTCTTTCCCCCCGATTTTTTTTGTCAGCCATGCACCAATGGGGGCCGTAACTTTTGTCTTCCACCATTTCTTGAACCTGCCTTCTTTCTCCGGCGGTTTTTCCTCGATCCTGGTACCATTCCATCCTTTTGCCGTATTCAGGAGCTGGTCAACATCCTTTTTGTTCCGAGTAATCATAGGAATGCGAAGAGTGGTTTTTTCGCATATGATTTTTATTCCCCCGCCTTCAGGAGCAGTCGGGCCGCATGTGGTGAAAGACGACACTTCCAGTGGCCGAGGAGTATCTACGGATGCTACAGAAGAAATATTCACATCCACCTTTTCAAGTCCTGTTGAGCTTTCGATGTGACCGGCAAACATGACAAGAAGCCCCTGCGCCGTGATCGTGGCCAGCCTGTAGAAAGTGTTGCGAATTCCGCAGAACCAGACCTGCTGGTGCTCGTCGAGGCCGAGGATGTAGAATCCGTCGGCTGCAATGTCGTGGGTTGCGGAGTTGAACGCGAGCAGCCAGAAGAAAATGAACGTTACTTGAAATGCGGCGGGCAGGGGCATTGCCAGTGCGACGCAGGCGAATCCCGCACCCATTATGAACTGTGTCAGAAGGATCCAGAAACGTTTCGTTCTGCAGATATCGACAAAAGGACTCCATATTCCTTTTATTACCCAGGGGAGGTAGAGCCAGGATGTGAAGAGGGCGATGTCGGTGTTCGATATGCCCATTTTTTTATACATTATCACCGACACCGATGATATGACGATCATCGGAAGCCCCTCTGCAAAATACAGGGAAGGGATCCACACCCATGGAGATTTATGCTTGTCTGATATGATACGCCCCTTTTTTAGCAACAATCCCTTTTTCCACATCTCCAACGCTACTGAAGCTACGAGTCAGGAAATCTGAAATTCAAGTGATCTGAACTGGAATCTAACACGCAGTATTAAAATGACAATATGTTATTGTCAAAAAATACAATAACACCCTTTTATAATGACGTTGATTGGCTATATTATGCATTCTGATTTTTTTGGATCGAAGCTCTGCAACGGAACAGCGCTTGAATTACTTGATGTAACATTTTTCCCAATAAGGAATTTTCCTGCCCGTCGGGGCTGGATTCTTTTACAGAATGATTGATTTTAAGAATGTATATAAGAGCTATCCTTCGCAGGATTTGCTTGTTGACACAAATTTGCGGATAAACCCCGGCGAACGTGTTGGCCTTGTCGGCCCCAACGGAGCTGGAAAATCAACAATGTTCTTCCTCATTACGGGGGAAGTTCTGCCGGACAAGGGAACTGTGTCTGTTCCCGCGAACCATAGGCTTGCGTATCTTCGCCAGCAACTGCCTGACGATGCCGCAGAAAAGTCGCTCCTCGACTATGTAAGCGATGCCATACCGGAACTCAACCAGTTGATGGAAAGGATACACTGCATAGAGGCTGTCATTCCCGATCTCGATTCGCAGGATGCCGAGCGAGAGCTTAAAGAACTGGGAAATCTTCAGACACGATTCGAGTCCCTCGGGGGATACAATATAAGGGTCAGAGCTAAGATCGTCCTCGGCGGGCTCGGATTCCTTGAGCGTAGATTCGGTGACAGGATGTCCGAGTTCAGCGGTGGCTGGCAGATGCGTGCAAGTCTCGCGAGGGTGCTTGTCGCGGAGCCGGAGATCATGCTTCTCGATGAACCCTCGAACTATCTCGATATCCCGGCAATCGAATGGCTGCAGCGGTATCTCAAGGACTTCGAAGGCACTCTCCTGTTGATCTCGCACGACCGTTATCTTCTTAAATCCCTAACCAATATAACTGTGGAAATTGCCAGCGGCATAGTGACACGTTTCTCCGGTAACTACGACTACTATGTGCGGGAAAGCGAGATGCGGTTAAAGTCGTTGGAGGCGGCAAAAAGGAATCAGGATATCAAGAAGGAGAAGATCGAACGTTTTGCGGAACGCTTCGGAGCGAAAAACACGAAGGCGACCCTGGTGAAAAGTCGATTGAAGGCCCTTGAGAAAATGGAGGATATACTTATCCCCAGGCACCATAGCACTGCCGGCATACGCCTGCCCCATCCACCACATTCCGGCGCGGAGATGGTCAGGCTGGAAGATGCGTCACTAAGCTATGACGGCGGAAAGACTTTCGTTCTTGAAAATCTTGACCTGCGCATCGAGCGAGGGCAGAAAATAGCTCTCGCGGGTTACAATGGCACAGGGAAAACGACATTGCTGAAAATGTTGGCCGGCGTTCTTCCCCTCAGTTCTGGCAAGCGAACTCTCGGACACAAAGTCGTAGTCGGATATCAGGCGCAGGAATTCGCTGATATTCTCCCGCCGGAGAAATCGCTTTACGACATACTCCAGGCAGTTGTTCCATCCGCTATGGCGACAAAGAGAATTCGCACGGTCTTAGGGGCCTTTGGCTTTTCAGGCGACGACGCGGACAAGAAATGCAAGGTCTTGAGCGGCGGAGAAAAGATAAGGCTTGCATTCGCGAGGATATTTATCAATCCTCCCAATATCCTAATCCTTGACGAGCCGACAACACATCTTGACATCCATGCCAGGGAGTCACTTCAAAGTGCCTTGAAAAAATATGAAGGCACCGTCTGCATAGTCAGCCATGACATTGAGTTTGTCCGGAATTTGGCCGATATCATCATAGCAATGACTCCCCCCGGAATAACACGATATTGCGGGAACTACGACTATTATCTGGAGAAAAATGCTGCGCGGGAAATAAGTTCGGAGTCTCCGAAGGAAAAAAACATTTCAAACGAGGATCCGAGGCAACGTCGGAAGGAGCGCGCCGAAAGGCGCCAGGGACTTGCCAAGGTCAAGTCTGATGCTGAAAAAGAAGTGCGCAAGTTTGAAAAACAAATTGAGCAGCTCGAGACCGAAAGGCTTGAAATAACAAGGCGAATTGAAAACAACGATACTGGCATTGATTTCTACAAAGTCAACAAGAGGCTCCTACATATAGAAGAGGACTTGAAGGGGGTTTCTGACAAGTGGGTGCTTGCCGCATCAATGCTTGAAGAAATTCAGAAAGAGTATGATGCGATTCATCAGTAACATGTTGTTCTTGAGAATTTTACTGTAGCCGCCCCCATGTTGGGGGCGAACACGTTCAGCATCCTACTATGCCAAGGCTTCGTAGGACAGGTGGCCGTGGCTACAACTAATCCAACGACAGAGACGCACTACAAATTTCAAAATACTATCTTGAATTCCACATTGGAAGAATCCGATGTTTATATTATGTTATGCAAATTCAACAATTTACTGACATCATAATGAAAGACGGTGAGAAATGCAGACGCCATGCGGGCAAGGAGATTTGAGACGTGAGAGAATGGGCAAGGATGAAATCAATGAGTGCCCGATGAGAAGCTATGACGGCCCGGTGCACATGATTCGTTCTGGGAATGAGTTGTCCATTGCCGTCTCCAAGCTTAATAAGGAGACGCTACTTGGATTTGACACGGAGACAAAACCTGCCCACAGGAAGGGCGAAAGTTATTCCCCGGCACTTGTCCAGCTTGCTGGCGAAAATGAGGTCTTTATTTTTCAAATTAAATATCTGGGGCTTCCGAAACCCCTCCTTGACATACTCTCCAATCCTGGGATCATCAAGGCTGGAGTCTCTCTTGATTTTGACATCAGCGAACTGGCCAAGGTGGCTCCCTTCAAATCCGCAGGTTTTGTGGACATCGCGGACCTTGCGAAAAAGTTAGGAATACAGAATCACGGACTGCGCGGCCTTGCGGCGGTACTTCTCGGATTCCGGATCTCGAAAACATGCCGTACATCAAACTGGGAAAAAAGCGATCTGACACAGAGCCAGATAAGATATGCCGCCTCCGACGCCTGGGTCGGACGGGAACTCTACAAGGAAATCTGCAGACTCCAGAAATTGCACGGGTGAGTGGTTCACCATAATTTGTAATACGTCAGAGTTTGTTGGAAATTTTACTGTAGCCGCCCCCACATGTCTCGCCGTAGCTTCTTTGCGTAGGCGGATGTTGGGGGCGTACACGGCCAACATCCTACTATGCCAAGGCTTCGTAGGACAGGTGGCCGTGGCTACAACAATTGCCCACACATTATTACTATTCCATTGATTGCGATTGGGTATTAATCGCAAGGAATCTAAGAGGTAATTTCATGAGCTTAAGATTCAAGGCTGTCTCAGTGTGGCGAGATGCGCCTCTACGGCGGAGGCAAGTCCCTTGAAGTTATATCCGCCTTCGAGCACGGACACGATCCGGGACGAACAGTGTTTCGCCGCGATATCCATCACAATTCCTGTGAGTCTGGAAAATCCTGCGTCTGTCACATCGAAATCTCCGAGAAGATCGCCTTTCCTGCTGTCGAATCCGGCGCTTATAAGAATGAAATCAGGGCGGAAATTATCTGCCGCTGGAACGAGTTCCTCCTTATAGGCGTCCAATATTTCCCTGTCAGTTGTGCCACATGGCAGTGGAATATTTATGTTGAAGCCGAATCCTTCTCCGATTCCCTGTCTTTCTCTTAATCCTGTTCTTGGAAAGGCCTCGAGTTTGTGAGTCGAGAAATACAGGACGGAAGGATCATCGTAGAATGCCTCCTCGGTTCCGTTCCCGTGGTGGAAATCCCAGTCAACTATCAGAATCTTCTTGAGCTTCCACTTCTTCTGCAGATATCTTGCTCCTATGGCGACATTGTTGAAATAGCAGAAGCCGAATGGCCCCTTGTCGAATGCGTGGTGCCCGGGCGGACGGACGGCGCAAAATGCGTTTTTGACGCGGTTTTCCATTACAGCGTCAATCCCGGACAGTATGGCGGATGCGGCAAGTCTGCATATTATCGTGCTGTGTGCCTGCATTTCGACCCGGTCTATGTGTTCCCGGGAATGGACCAGCTCGATGTATTTGCAGATTTCAGGATGCATCTCAGGTTCGACGGAAAGGAGAGGCGGGTAGAACTGGGCGGATTCTATTTTGCGGATTATAGCTTTGAGCCTGGAGGAAGATTCAACATCGTCGGAGGCCAGGGGCTGATGCCTTAAAAATTTTTCAGAGAAGACAAATGCCGTCCTGTGTTCTCGCTTATTGTCTGCTGAACCTGGATTATCTGTAGTTTCCATTTGAATTCGCTCCATAAATTTATATTTACTTAACTACCCCACTCAAAATCTGATTTCCTAACAAAGGGCGTCGTCGGATTCCGATACCGACAGCACCCCCGATTGAAGAAATCCCATATCTGCTGAAAGTAGCATGTTCGGCCGGATTATTCAAGCTATTCCGACGGATGAATTGGGAACAGAGCTTAACCATATTTATCCTGTATTACTGCTCCAAAATGCAAAAAAAACTACGGGAGGAGGTTCGTTACTGCTCTGGCGTCAAGAACCTTTACCATCTTGGTTATAAGCTTCACGGTATTGTCATAATCCTCGGCATGGAGAATGCCCGCGTGGCTGTGGATATACCTTGTAGGCGCTCCGAGATAAAGTGTCGGCACGCCCTTGTTATGCAAATGTACACAAGAGTGGCCAGAGGCAGATCTCGATCTCTTGTAAAATCTTTTTTTTAATGAAATAGCGGCTGGCGCTGAAAAGCGTGAAAAACGTCTCGAACCTGTGTAATATCTCTCTCATTTTTCTCCTTTTGCATCATCGGATGTCGATTTGACAATGCTGATGGTCAGCTCGGAGATTTCCCTGAAAAGCCACTCGGCGCGCCTTGCAGTTTTCAACTGACGTCCAAACTCCACCGCCTGATTTTTAGACACGTAAGTTATGCGGTTTTTCCCGTCTATGCTCCGTGAAAGGTAGCGGAAAGGCCTTTCTCCTCCAGCCAGTTTGCGCTCCGTGACGACCAGCGAACCTGCAATCCAGCTGTCCATGCAGCGAAGTTCCTTCAAATGTTTCCTCCGCCTCTCAACCATCTTTTCCAGCTTCATCTTAAATCCTTGTTTTATGATATGCGTTATAGTATATCATAAAGCCCGAGAAATAGATTGCAAATCATATTTTAGGAAAGAAGGATTGTTTTTTAGAAGGATGAGAAATTGATGGTGATGGGAAATTGAGGCCGAATTACAGTTCAATTCCGCTTAAGTTGGAGGGCATTCGGTGTGATCCCGTTCTTCCCAAGTCGAGGTGGCTGAAACTATTTGTCAAAAAAAATAAAAAAAATGTGTTTTATACATTGAAAATTTAAAAACCGGAATTAATATGTTGAACATGCACAACATAATATTGTGGAATTTTGTAAGGAGACAGGCATTATGAAAGCTCTTAGACCAGTTTTCTCGTCAACTTTAACCGATGAGGTTGAATCTAGAATTTACGAGTATTTGAAAGCAAGAAGTTCTGATTCAAACGAAACCTTTCCCAAGGAAATAGAGATAGCCAAATTGCTAGGGGTAAGCAGGCACATCGTCAGGGAAGCATTGAGCCGTTTAAAAATGCTGAAGATTATCGAAAGCCGCAAGAAGAAGGGAATGTTTCTAGGTGAACCTGATATTTTCATAGGTCTTGAGAAAATCATAAACTTGGATCTCATAGGCAAAGAAAAGGAACAGGAGCTGTTTGAATTAAGAGTCGTGCTGGAAATCGGTCTCGCCGAATTCATTTATCTCAGGAAAACTGAAGAGGATATTCAGGAACTTGAGGAAATTGCATCAAGATATGACGAATCTCTTTCAGCATCGGATATCATGGATAGGACGGATGTAGAATTCCATAGCAGGCTTTTGCTGATTGCACGTAATTCAACAATTTCAAGGCTTGGAGACATCCTGTGCACATTCTTCAAGATATTATGGAGAAGGCACGCCTCCGATTATATAAACAGCAATGCGCCAACTCATATGGATTTGTGCGTAGCGCTCAAGAAAGGTACAGTCTCCGAATTTAAAAATGCTTTAAATAATCATCTTAATAGTTACATAAAATCGTAAATTTTGCTGAGGAGTAATTTATTTATGGGAAGTTTGGCATGGCGATTTGATGAAAGGGAACTGAACTATGTGAGGGAAGTCCTTGATTCGGGATTTGTCTGCGGCACTGCTGGGAATATGAACGGCAGGCTTGAAAGCAAGTTTGCAGAACGGATGGGGTTGAAATATGCAGTGACGTTCAATTCCGGTACAACCACACTACATGCGGCATTATGGGCTCTCGGCGTTGGGTATGGCGACGAGGTAATTGTCACGCCATTGACAGTTGTCTCCTGCATGAATTCAATCCTCTACTGTAATGCCGTCCCGGTGTTTGCCGACATTGATCCGGATACCTTCTTAATAGATCCGGAAGACATCAGAAGAAAAATTACTCCACGCACAAAAGCAATAATGGCTGTACACCTGTATGGGGAGGTCTGTGACATGGAGCCCATAATGAAGATCGCCAGGGAGCATAACCTCGGGGTCGTTGAAGATTGTGCACAATGCTTTCTCGGAACGTATAAAGGCCAAATCGGTGGGACAATTGGTGATATTGCAAGCTGGAGTTTTGAAAATTCCAAGCACCTGACTACTGGCGATGGAGGAATACTAGCCTGCAATGAAGAAAAACTTGCTGATACAGTAAGAAAGCTTAATAGCCAAGGCTTTAGGAATGCTACTGCTGTAAGTGGGAGAATAAGGGCAGCAAAAGAAATTTTTCAAAATCCGAGATATAAAAGACATTCACATTATGGATTCATGTACCGCCTTCCGGAAGTCGCTGCGGCAGTCGGTCTGGCGCAACTCGAAAAACTTGATTGGTTTGTCGGACTGAGGGAAAAGAGCGCCCAGTATTACGGCAATGCGATTGCTGGGTGTAAGTGGATGTGCCCGCAAAAGACTCCCGACGGTGACAGAAATTCATATTTCACGTATGCGGTAAAAATGACAAATCAGTATCTTGACTGGATGGATATCAGAAACAAATATGTCGAATATGGGGGGAATGGCGCCTATGCCGCATGGGCGCTATGCTACCAGGAAGATTCCATTGACGACATTAAAAAAAGACATTTAGGACCTATTGGACTGGCTGATAGTTTCAACACTGAAAGTGGAATCTGTCCGATAGCCGAAAAGATACAACCTCAGTTGATGCAGTTTACTACAAACCAGAAAAATGAGGAAGAGATGAAGATAGAAGCTGATGCCTTACACAAAACTTTACAGTATTTTTCATGAAGCTTGCAGAGATGCGGACAACGGGATTCGGACATTGGATTAGTGCAATTGAAATTATTCCCGATTTATTTCTGCCGATGTTTAAGCCGCTTATCTTTATATTCTTGCGTCCACTCTATTATATTTTCCAACAATCTATTCCCTTCATTTACGGTCTCGCAATGGGTAACAAGCATTAATCCCTTGACTCCAAAAGTATCAATCACAGTTTTCACCTCCATTTTCTTGCAAGGTATCAATATTTTACTTGTTCCGACGTAGGGGGTCAGATCAGGGAAAACATCAATAATGCTTGAGTGGATGGGATCGAGATTGAACTCTATGGCATCAACTTTTGGCATATTGGCAAATATGTGAAAACACCCGCTGTGCCACTCCATATTCGATACCGCAAAAGACTTAATGAAACTAACATCTAGTGGCCTGACGAACTCATCGTAGAATTGCGGTGACCAGATTGAAGTATAGTCCTCTGAAAAACAGACAGTATCTCTTGGAATCCAGTTGGAATAGCAATATATATGTCCATCTCCTATCTCGGTCAACTCTACATGTTCTATAATCCGTTTGCTGTATTCAACTGAAAGGGATAGGCATTTCTGTCCAAATTCCCTAACCAAGTCTGGCCTATCATAAGCGTCAAATATTAGCTTTTCCGGATCTCGGAGGCTGCACATTAGCTCTCCGGGTGATTTTGCAAGATGCTGTGGCACACAAAACCGATTCTTTGCTTTTTCACTGAAATGTGTGCAAAAATCCTGAAATGTCCTATAATTGTCACATTGCCAATTTATTTGCAGGTCGCGAAAATCTTCCAAATCTTCCAGTATAGGTTCCGACCAGAATGATCCTCCTCCGAAGGATACGGGGGCACCAAGCAATGAAGGCAAAAGCGTGTGGCCGAAAAATCTAAACGTGCTAATAATGGGAATTGTATCATCTAACAATTCCTGTCTTTCCTTGAACACCTCTTCATAATAACTGAGTATTTTGTCAAGACTTGCTCCCACACTAACTTTCTGCTCATCAGTTTTGAGAGGAATATTTATCTGGACAACTGGTCTGTCATCAACTTCATCATAACTCCAAAACGCTTTGTATCTCTTGAGAACTTTTGATATTTCAGCCTTGAATTCCATGATATTCCTTTTGCTTGTCTGGCCATGCTCCTGTTAGAACAATTGCGGCCAACAAAATTATGATACATTCCCCATATCCCACCCCGGGGTGGGACATGGGTACATGGGAAAACAAAAATCTCCACTAATGGACTAATAACATGACATGACTATTACTGTTGTCAAATCATAGAAGATAACATGAGCCTATACCAGACGGGTTGGCGACTTGAAATCGAGCGCTCCCAATTTTAAAGTTTATTAAGGCGAAGACGGACAACAACGACAGCGTGTTCCTGTCGGAACTCAATCCGCTGGACAAGTGCATCCCTTCAGTGTGGCTTCCTGAAGTGAGACAGGAATGCCTGAGGGTGATCCCGTGCGAAGAGCAGTGTCTGAAGCGCGACATATCCCGCAATAATAATAGAATTATTTTAATTCTCCAGCGAAGGCCGGTACAGAAAGTCGTCACACACCTGCGGGCGGCTGAATGGAGGCTGAAAATAAAGGAAAGGAGCATCGCAGAACAGATCACCAGCGGAAAGATGTTCCGGGAGCAGGGAATAAGCAAACAGGGAAATCCTGAACTCATGCGGCTTGCCATACAGCTGGACTGGTCATGGAACATATGTCAAGCGTTTATACAGTAATTATTTAAGCAGTAATGCTTAGTTAATTGACCTCGGGGTGGTAGTGGCTCAATATAGTAATGCGCCTTCCAGGGAATGTTCAAGAAACGGTAGATAGACTAGCAAGGCACCTTTCGTTGATAGATGATGATCGTCTATGTATAAAGCCTGCCCACTTTTCTCAATAACATAATAGTCTCCTGACTCGGAGAGAAATGCGTCTTTGGGATTCAGTACTATGGTACCTGATTCATGAATTTTCTTCAGGAGATTACTATCTAGCCGATCATTATGGTCTATGTTATGAGGATTCGACAGATAATCTCGGTAATCCCATCCGTTGATATAGGTTCTGGCAAGCAACCGAGGAACATTCAACGTTGTTCGTGGAACATCGAGCATTAAGTAGACCTGCACTCCTTCCGATTTGAGCACCTCAACTGTTTCGACCAATGCAGATTCAAAAGTCTTTCCATTGACAGGTGGGCAATTGATATTACTCTCCCAATAACTGACTAAGAATACATACTTGATGCGGTTCTTCAAGATATAATCGACCACAGCTTGGTTGTATTCTGGCGACTGGGCATTTAGCCCCCAAGGCGATGTCTGGTACCAATTCAAGACCGGTACAGTAGATGAATGGGTTGCGCCAACGCCTGACAAATTCCTGCTGCGTAAGTAGTGAGCAAAGGCTTCCATAGCCGCCTTTGCATGACTATCACCCCAGACAAGTACTGTTGGTCGCCTCCTGGTATCCGGATTTCCGATTCTGTAGAAATTACCTTGCTTGGCATCCTCCAATGACAAATCTATCCTAAAGGACTTGTCGTTTATTGATTCATAGTACGAATAGAATTGTTCACTATAACGTTGACGAACTCCTCCCAACAGATAGATACATAGCCCTAGGATGGCAAGCACAAAAAGTCCGATGCCCGCCCAGACAAAGATCTTTGTGCCCTTCCCAATCTTTTTCAACCTGAAAGGTGTCTCGACGAACTTCCAAGATGTGACGGCGGCAACAAATGAAAGCGCAACCGTAGCCAACCTCGAGACTGTATCAGGGGGTCCCACAGAAATCTGCTGCGACATTACGATAAAAGGCCAATGCCAGAGGTAAAGAGAATAGGAGATCAATCCGATGAATACAATTGGCTTAAGCGACAACAACTCACCAACCCAAGTATCGACATCCTCAGTTTCTCTACGTCGGTTTGAATGAATGATCAAAGCTGTACCAAGCACCGGAAGCAATGCAGCTACTCCAGGGAAAACAGTCTTGTCAGAATAAAATAGGGAAGAGCAGACGATACAAGAAAGTCCGCCAAGAGACAGAATCTCCCGAACTGCTCGTTTCTTGGGAGTAAAGATCCCTTCAGGTATCACTACGAGAACTGACCCGACCAACAGTTCCCAAGCTCTGGAAGGTAGCAAATAGAACGCAGCAGAAGGATACAGATTCGCTCCCAATGCACTAATGACAAAGCTTCCTATGGCCATGAGTGAAAGCAGTAGAACGATGGAGCGTTTTGGTTTTGTCTTTTTGTATCGAAACAAAATCAAAAGAAGAAGCGGCATTAAAAGATAAAACTGTTCTTCCACGGCCAGTGACCAAGTATGGAGAAGCGGATTGTTTGCAGACGCACCGCCAAAATAGCTAGAGTCCATGTAAGTAAAGATGTTCGCTATGAATAGCGACAGAAATACGATAGCCCTTCCAAGATTTCTAAATTCAATAGGAAATAGAATGAACCAGCCCGACACCAACACGGCAAAAACCAGGACAATCATCGCCGGAGCTATTCTTCTAGCTCTCCTTTCCCAAAACTGAATGAAACTGAACCGCCCCTGATTTAGGTCGGATAGAATCAGCGATGTAATTAGGAATCCTGAGATTACGAAGAATACATCAACACCGACATATCCCCCAGTGACACCGAAATTAGCATGGAACAATAGAACAGCTATTATCGCAATCGCTCGAAGCCCATCGATCTCGCTTCGATATGCTAGTCCTACTTTGTTAACCATTGCGTCCTTTCAGGAAGGATGTCCATTCGACTGATTTTTTCTAGTTATGATTTAGGCAAATATCCACGGTTCTTCGGGAGTGGTGGCGTTCCGACAAGTCCCGGCGTAGCCGGTCAAGTACATCTTATAGGAAATTGTATTTTTCGAAGGAACGCCGTATGGCTTGAAACTTGTAGCCACGGCCATGTTGGCCGTGACGCCTCCAACATGGAGGCGGCTACATAAGTCCCGGCGTAGCCGGTTAAGTTCAAATATCGAGTCGCAATCCGTATTCGTATTCCACACAGTGGTAGCTAATATCTTGCAACACAAAATGTTATGCATATTTATAGCCTTAAGAACTTAAGCCGTATAGTATCATCTCACAGAATGTAAATCAAGCCTTGAATTGGAAATATTTTCATAGTGAAGCAATCATATCTTTTTAAAATACCCATTCCGCACATTATTCTTTAGGTTCTTTCTTAAAATGAGTGGGTAATAGTTCATATCTATCCCCAACAACTATATTATATTTCATCATTCAAAGAATTTCAACACGATAAACAAGGAAAAAATAAAATGATGAAAGAACTGTTTGAAAAGGCTCTTGGAATACATAAGCCATGGCTCATTGATGATGTCAAGTTCGATATAAAGAAACGCAGGCTTGACATCCACATCAACTTTGAAATCGGTTCTAAATTTGAATACCTCTCCGAGGAAGAAAACATCTCAGGTGTGTTTGGCGTTTACGATACTATTGAAAAGACTTGGCGACATTTGAACTTCTTTGAGCATGAATGCTACTTGAATTGCCGTGTTCCCAGAGTAAAGCCGGAGGACGGCAAGATACGGCAAATTGATGTGCCTTGGGCAGGCAAGAGCAATGGGTTCACACTTTTATTTGAGGCTTTACTTATGCAGTTATGTTGCGAGATGCCTGTCAATGCTGTTTCACGTCTGACCAACGCGGACGACAATAAGTTATGGCGGATGTTGCAACGCTATATTGAAGAGGCCAGGAAACACGAGGATTTTTCAAATGTGACCAAGATTGGTCTTGACGAGACCAGCAAGAAAAAACATCATGATTATGTCACCTTGTTTGTGGATCTGGAACAGAGGAAAACAGTTTATGTGACGGAAGGAAAAGACCATACTGCGGTAGAGCGTTTTACCGAGGATCTGGAGGCGCATAAAGGTAAAAAGGAGAATATTACAGATGTCAGTTGCGATATGTCTCCAGCTTTTATCAAAGGTATTGACGGAAATCTTAAAAATGCAAAAATCACATTCGACAAATTTCATCTTGTGAAGATTATCAGCACGGCTGTTGGAGATGTAAGAAAATCTGAATCCCAGGAGAACGAGGTTCTGAAAGGAACAAAATACATCTTTGATAAGAATCGGGAAAACATGTCTGAGGAACAGCTGAAATATCTCAAGGAAAAACTGGAGCTTAAAGGGTTGAGATTGAAAACTGTGAGAGCTTTTCATCTTCGCGAATCATTTCAGGAAATCTATAAATCATTGACAAAGGAGCAGTTCATTGAGAATCTTGAAAAATGGTATTCCTGGGCGTTGCGCTGCCGTCTTGAGCCAATGAAGAAGGCGGCTAAAACAATAAAGGAACACTGGGATGGCGTTATCCAATGGTATGATTCAAGAATAAACAATGGTATTCTGGAAGGACTTAATTCGTTGATCCAAAGTGCAAAAAGCAAGGCAAGGGGATTTAAAACCTTCCAGAACTTTATGGTTGTAATTTATCTCGTTACAGGAGACTTGGACTTTACCAAAGTCAACGCCCATTATGAACCACTAACATAAAATAGGTACCCACTTAAAATGAAAACGAACC
>CAIQLG010000041.1 GCA_903872565.1 uncultured Lentisphaerota bacterium
AGCATCTTAATCAGACGGAAACGGAGTATCCCGGAACAAACCTACGCATGATATTCGAGGCCGCAGCACGGTCACCACCCAAATAAAAAATAGAAAAATTGTGCCACTAAAAAATCACAGAGGTTCGGATCTCTGAAATTGAAGTCGTCGTTGATCTCAATCTCGACAATCTGCGCCTCGATCCTGAGCTGTTCTGGCGGAACATCGAATTCCTTGAAGATGTTGAGCGTACCGTCAAAATAGCTGGGAGCGTCCGCGTAGTAGATCTTGTTTACCGTGTTGTCCGCATAGGCTACCGCGCCTTTGCTGGCCAATGACGATGTTGCAAGAGCGCCCAGCTCCGATGCCAGGCGGTTCTTCGGAACATAGACGCCCAGCTTGGAGCCGTCTTCGTAGTACGCAGTGCCCTCATTGTCAAGTGCCGTTATGGCATCTTCAACGTAGGGGAACTGGTAGATGGGAGCAGTGACAAGGATATATTCATCTTTTGACTTTGTGTTCACAGAGACCTCTACAAGCCCCTGTTCTTTGGTGACTACTGTTCTTAGAAATTGCGCAATTTCCTGCGCTACGTTCTTTGTTTTCAGCTTATAAGTTTTTATCAAATAATCGGTATCCTTTTTAGAATCGATTATTTTCAGAGATGTTCCTATCGCCGGCGTTTGGGGGACAGCATGATAGAACAACTGCCCCTTCTGAAAAGCGGAAAGGCTACCGACCGGCGTGTTTGCCACATTGTCCGGAGTAGGAGTCTTAACATCTATCTGATTCTGGACAACCGTCTGGTTCTGGGCGGGGAGGGTTGCAGGCGAATTGGCCTGCTGCGCCTCCAGGCTGAAAACCGATGCCATGATCAACAATACCGAATAAATCTTGAATTTCATTTTTATTAATCCTTTGTTTTTGTTTGTACTCATTTTGTTTTTATTGTTGTTTTACTTTTATAACGAGAAACACATTTGGCATAGGCTAAAGTTCTATCGACAGCATTTCATCATATATCACCTCCGTTATTCAATGTCTTGCATTACTATTGGTACACTAGCAAATATGTTTATAATAAATGATTCATTGCAAGTGTTGCTTATATCCCAGCTCCATCCTCATAGCGTGTTTTTATCTCATCCATGTCCTTGTTGATCGCGCTGTGCACCTTGGGCAAAGCGAAGTAGAGTACCACTCCCCAGATGATTCCGAGCAGGAGAAGCACTCCGAACGCTATGATGGAAAACCCCGCTGGTCCGCCCGGCCAAGGATAGACTGCACCAATCAGGGCGACGACCATGAATGTAATTCCGGCCAGTGATACGACTATGTGCCTTGTCTTGAGTTCATTCCTTCGGTACAGATATACAGGAGCCGCTACCGAGACGATGATATAAGTCAGGATGAACCCCAGCGTTGCGATCGTCCCTAGCCATCCGTAGATGTCGAACATCCCGTTGCCCTTCCATGCTAGGAATGCGGCCGGTATGAATGCAATGACGGATACCAAGGACACGGCGTTATGCGGGGTTTCGTTTGACTCGTGGGCGCCTCCTACGAATGAATGGAAAATCCCATGTCGGCCCATCAGGAAAAGGACCCGAGCCCCTGCGTTTATGCAGGCAAGCACGCATGCGAAGAAGCTGAATATGGCCCCGACGGATATGAGTATCCCGAAGAAACCTATTCCGGCCTTGCTGGCAAGCACCTGCAGTGGCGCGTCGCTCTTGTCGAGCGTGATTTCATTGCCCTTGAATCCGACGACCTGCGCATAGGAAGCCACTACGAAGAGCAATCCCACCAGGATCGCGCTCTGCAGCAATGCCCTAGGAATGCTTTTCAAAGGTGACTTGGCTTCACTACCGAGAGTTGCGGCACTTTCAAACCCGGTGAAGCTGAATATAGCCATAACAAGCCCGAGCCTCAGGTTTGTAAGTGTGAGATCCTTAAATGCGAACTGGCTCAGATCGATCGAGAATCCCTGATGGAACAGAGTGGCAATCACAACGATCAGAATGAACGCAACAGATACAAGCTCAAGCCCGAGCATCACCCTTGTCGAAAGCTTTATGTCCCTATATGCTATATACCAGGATCCCGCGACGCTCGCAAGGATCGCCACTACCAGCAATATCGGCGGAAGCCCGTTAGTCAGGTTGAAGATGTCCTTCAAGAACACGTTTACATAGTTAGAGCCTGCTCGAAAAGGTCGAGCTAGGCTAAAAAAAATAAAAAATAATTTGAAATATTACTTGAAATATCATCGCAACATGTTATAATGCAATATATTACAAAACATTAACAACATGGAGCGATGATAATGAA
>CAIQLG010000042.1 GCA_903872565.1 uncultured Lentisphaerota bacterium
GGAACAACAAATGCATTTAAACCTAAAGTAACGATGAAACTGTGGGAACAGTTTCAAGCTTGCCTCCTCTGGGGGCAAGCCACAAGCCGCCCTTTGGGTGGCCAAGGCAAAGCCACGTCCTTTGGGCGTGGATTTTTACTCTGCCTGCAAAGAGCGCCTAGCATAAGGAAAAATATTGACAAAAGAAAAAATGTCCCCATCGCCGACTCTCCCCTCTGAGAAATATATGTCACCGATTCGGTACATAGAGGATGCAGCCCCCACAAGCAGGCGACTCCAAATGATATTATTATTTTTTCTGCGTATGAGTATGAGTAGGATCTGGCAAGGCTGTCAAGAGACAGGATCATGTATAGCAACAAGAAAATAAGAACAGTGTTGAAGCTGTGTATAAAAATATTGAATACGTGATAGCTTAAAACATCTCTGCCCGATAATCCGTAGTTAGCGAGCATGCTTAAATTGAAAAGAGGCCTCCAGCCTGATTCCAGCAGGATAGAACGCAAGTCTCCTGTGGATATTTTCTCCACAATTATAGTGTCGTCAAAAACAAAAGGACAATCCAAGGTTCCCGCATACGGAATGACTGTCAATGTGACGAGGAAAAGGACTGAAATCATCATCCCTATTGTGTGTGTTTTGATCATCCTCTTACTGTTTCTTGTACTTGCCTTTTACACTCCATGACATGAGATCGAAATCTTCATTGCCTTTGGTTACGGGCTTGCTAGTCTTCTTCCCGGAGTAGGGAATCTCAAATTCACTTCCATCCCAGCTCAGGCCACCAAACCTGAGACTCATCCCGGTGATTTTTTTATTCATAATTGGGCCAACGGGATACTTTATATCGTCTGAGAGATAGAGAATATTGTATGCATTATCTATCATAGGTTTGCCGGTCACCGTGACAACAAGCTCCTTCTTTTTGTTCCACTTGAAGGTTATTTTCTCGGTTGTTTTTTTCTTGTCGTTTTCATCAAGCCTAAGAAATGTCGCAGAACCACCTTTTTCTCCCCCGAAGCTTTTTTTCTGGGCATCGCCGAGAGTCAGGAACTTCGAATCGGCGATGTCATAGATGGCACCAAGCGTGAAACCTATCTGGGTGCTTTTGTCAATTTCCGACAAATCTAAATCGTCTAGCAGAGGGATTTTGACCGTTATGGAGTATGTGTCCTTGAAATGCTTTGTATAGGTGGTCTTACCGCCTATCTTTGTCTTGCTCAAGGATTCTTTATGCGCCGAGGAAAGACTCATCTGCATTGGTGAAAGTTCGGCAGCTATTGTGAAGTTCGCGGTGACAGTGGCGGCCCCGGCAAGCGTCACAGTGGTCTCCTCAAGGTTCGGGTCTTTGATTGTCGCAGATCCTGTTGAGCTTGTCCAGCCTGCGAAAGCGTATCCCTTGGCAGCGGTGGCGATTATCCCGACTTCTGTTCCAACGTTCACAGTGTGAACCCCGATCGTTGGTTTAATTTCTCCGGCATCTGTTCCTAAGGTCGGCGATGAAACCGCCATTGTGAGTATGGCAGGCACAGGGGCGGTCTGGGAAAATATTGCCGTAACCGTGGCGTTGCTGTAAATCATGACCTTCGTGCTTGCGGCAAACTTGTCGTCGATACTGCCTGGACCGTCTATTTCCCAGTTTATAAAATACCAGCCGCTTGTGGCTGTCGCCGAAATGGGAGTAGCTTTGCTTGTCGGAATCGAACCGGATCCCGGAATTGTTCTTCCGCCGGAGGACGGACTGGCCTTCATTGTAAGAATGGCATTCACCGGGATGTCTGCAAAATTCGCAGTTAGAGTAACAGGAGTTCCTGTGGCGGTTGCGGCATAGACTGTTGCATAAGTGACACGGGCCGTTTTGTCGCTAAACTCTACGTAGCCGTTAGTTGCGGTCCACCCATCAAAGTAATAGCCTGTATCTGCAGATGCATATACCTTAAAAGCCTTTGCCGTTTGAACCTCGAAAGGAATGCCTGCAACTGGAGTTGTCGTGCCACCCGCTCCTGGCGATACTGCCATCACGACATCTACGGTTTTCCCCGGAACAGTATCTGTGAGTTTGGCCGTTATCGTAGCATCTTTGTAGGCGGTGAAAGTTGTTTCTTTCTTGTATGGGTTCCCCAGTGTGCCCGCATCGGCAGGAGTGATTATCCATTCAACAAAGAAATACCCCGTGTTCGGTACCACCTTGATGGCGATTTCCGTGTAGGAATCAAATTCCCCGTTCGATGGTGTGACCGTCGCTTTTCCTACCGGATCGGAAGTAAATGTCAGATTAGTCTTGACATTAAGTGCGAAAGTAGCTGAAATTGTGTGATTTGCTGTCACATTTGAGAATGTGTAGCTTTCGACAGCACCCACCGATTTTCCGTCGACAAGGACATCCAAAATACGGTGTTCAGCCATTGGAGTGATTGTAAAAGTCTGGTCAGCTCCATAAATCACAACGACACTGCCGGAAGGAGCGATTGCGCCGTTTGCGTCGCATGAGGATGTGATAGTGCTTTCTTTTGGTAATCTGCATACAAAAGAGCCCGTTCCATATGATGAAAATTCATAGTTGCTTACATTAACATCTCCATGGAAATTACCGATCATATATGTGGAATCTGGAGTTCCGGACGAAATGGCGATTGGCTGTACCCAATCATCAATGGTCATACCTTTTCCGACATTTGCCACAGTAATCAGGTCTCCAGTATTAGTGTCACAGCTGGCAATGAATGTGTTGCAACTGCCAGCCGCTGTCAATGTATATCCATCAATAGTTACATTATCCGGATATCCTGCTGATATTTGAATATTGTCTCCGATCAACTGAGAAGCTAGTCTAACTATTGGCAGGGAACCATCATACAAATAATAAAAATCACCACCGGTGTTGTCAGCAAGCTCAATTTCTTTTGCCCAATCCAAGTTGCCGGCATTGTCAAGTTTTGCCAGGAAATAGTTCATACTACTTCCGTCCGACACGAAGATCTCTTCATCCTCGTATGACAGCTTGTTGGAGAATGAACCGAAGACGAAGACGTTGCCATCAGCATCGGAATTGATTGAAGGCATTGGAACACTGCCCATTTCGCTAAAATCCCATTCATTGTTGTGGGAAAAGTTCTTCGCCCAACTGAAACTGCCATCGGCAGTATAAGAACAGACAAAATAGCTGGTGCTTCCTGAGCTTGTCAATTCGTAACCGTTGAACGACATGTTGCCGGCAAATTCACCAATCACATAGGCATCTCCGGATGGAGTGGCGGATACATCGTATGCGGAAGCGGCACCTGTATCATAGTCAGCCCCTCCTGCATGGTTAATCCACTTGAAATTCCCATCGCTGTCGTATTTGACAAGTATCATCTCGCTCGAACCGGCAACTGTGAATGTAGTTCCACCAAAGTTGAAATCTCCTGTCGGTGCATCTCCAGCCATGAATATGTCGCCGGTGTCCGCCACTGAAAGGTTGTTGACGAGAGGTTGTGTGCCATCTACTGTGTAGTCGTAGTCTCCAAACTGTTTTATCCACTGCACGGCGCCATTCGAATTGTACTTTGAGAAAAACGAACAGGAGCCTTCAGCGGCAAATCCATAGTTAGAGCCTGCTCGAAAAGGTCGAGCTAGGCTAAAAAAAATAAAAAATAATTTGAAATATTACTTGAAATATCATCGCAACATGTTATAATGCAATATATTACAAAACATTAACAACATGGAGCGATGATAATGAA
>CAIQLG010000043.1 GCA_903872565.1 uncultured Lentisphaerota bacterium
ATGGACTTAACCAGATTGCAAAACAAGGCTTCCAGTATGACGCTTACGGCAATCTTATTCAGGCAAATGACACCAAATATTCCTATGACTTGCACAACCGACTGACAGAAGTCAAAAAGGGCAACATCCGCTGTGAGTTTGCCTACGATGCTTTTTCACGTAGAATCCAGAAGAGAATCTTCACTGACGGCAAGTTGACAAAACATCTGAAATTTGCCTACAGCGGCTTTAATTGCATTGGGGAGATTGATGCATCTTCGGGCAAGGTGCTCATGAACTATGTCTGGAACAACAATGAATTGCTCGGAGCAGTGGATAATGAAAGTAAGTCATATTCGTATTTAACAGACGGAAACAGGAACATAATCAAGATTCTTGACTCCAATAGAAATTCCGCCGCAGAATATTCCTATTCCCCATTTTCCGAACAAATCAAATTTTCCGGAGATTTCGCAGAAAAGAATCCGTTCAGGTTCAGTAGTGAATATTTCGATTCCGAAACAGGCTTGGTATATTATAATTTCAGATATTACAGCCCGGAGATTGGGAGATGGATTTCAAAGGATCCGATTAGAGAACGGGGAGGAATAAACATATATGCATTTGTAAATAATTCCTCTATAGATTATTTCGATTTTCTGGGAGCAGTTGGAATTTCAGGAGGCACCGCCAGTGGTAAAGTCAATTGCCTAGGGTATGCAATGACAGGCAAGTATAATGAATATCTCTCTCCAAAGAATGATTTAAATCCAAAGGATTCGTTTATAGATGCAATGAAAAAACAAAATTGGGATTGCAAAAAAGTAACGAATAAAGACGAATGCAAATGCGAATGTGATGAAGTAAAAATCCTCATCACATTATATCAAGATAATCCAGTAAACAAAGATAAGGATCCATGGACCGACCCAACTTTTATTTTTGGTAGAACTGACACAGGTCTTGCAGATATCCATGCAGTTAGGGCAGAGCCTGGTAATAGCAACGATTACACACAAGTTCCACATATTTATATACTCAGTGAAGAAAAACCAATAATTAATAACAGTGATATAAAATGGAGTCTTTTCGAAAATACTCCACTGCTTTGTTGTTGTAAGTAAAAAGATGTTAATAACAATCCTGAAATATGGAGCATTAAGGATGAATCTAATTATGAAATATACCATATTCGCTTTATTATTATCAATGCTAATCGGTTGTAATAATACATCCAGCGGGGATTTTAATAAAAAAGACATTAAAATTACTATTGACTATAAAAAGGATTATGGCGATATCTTTATAATATCATGTGAAGGTAATACAAAGCAAATAAACAGTATATATGATATTCCGCAGATATGTAAAGACATGTCAAAAGATCATGATCGTATTTCCGTAACAATTGTCTCTAAAGTAATGATGACGAAAGATGAGGAGAAGAAAGTCAGGTCGATTCTTAAGGAGAATAATATTGATGTTGAGTCATTTTTTATACCTGTTAACATTGATGATTGAAATTTCCGATGAAAGTGGTAGGGTAAACTTCAGTTATGATTCATTTGGCAGAGTGACTAGCGAAACAGGGGAAATAGGTGTGATAAAATACGAGTACAACAATATCGGATTGCTGTCTGGGAAGGAATGTTTATTTTCGCGCAGCGACGCCACGACGCAGAGTTTCAAGACAACATATTCCTACGACAATTTTGACCGCATCACAATGGTCTCTTCCCCCGCTGGCACTTACTCTTACAAATATGACAACAAAGGACGGGTAGCATCGCTTTCTTCGTCAACTCCTGGAGGGACGAGTTCCACCTCGTCCGCTTCCTTCACGGTTAATTATTCTTATGACAAGGCTGGAAGATTGGTTTCAAAATCTTTTTCCCCTGCGGTCAACGGCCTGCCCGGCGAAGCCTTGGCGAAGTCGGGTGAACGGTCAACGGAAAACGGCACAATTCTGTGTTCTTATGAATACGATAAACTAGACCGCAGAGTCAAGTCCGAAGTCAACGGCGTCAAATGGTCTTATGGCTACGATAATTTCAACCAATTAACTTCAGCATCTTCTTCCGATGGTTATATTTATGGCTATGATTTTGATAAAATAGGAAACAGACTTGTTTCTCGCAACGGCGCAACGGCGCAGAGTTACAAGTATAACACCCTGAATCAAATCTGTTCTGTCTCATCTGTGCCATCTGTGGGCAGTCCTTTTGTTTACGATGCGTATGGCAATCTTACAAAATCTCAGGATGCCGAATATGTTTACGACTTGCACAACCGCCTGACAGAAGTTAAGAAACCGAATGTCACCGTGAAATATGGCTATGACCCTCTGGGGCAGAGAATTAAGTCCGAAATCAAAACGGTCAACGGTGAACAGTCGACGGTCAACGAAACGAAGTTTCTTATGAGTGGCATGGTCGAGCAAGCACGCATGACTGACAGTGTCGCGCAATTCCACACATTTGGGCTTGATCTAGTCCAGAGCCTTACCTCCACGGGCGGAGTCGGGGCAGTTCTATCCTCGACTTCTTATTGTTCCTTGTCCCCTAACCCCTGCACTCTTTCTTACTTATACGATGGCAACGGTAATGTCATCGCCGTAGCCGACTCAACCGGCTCCATCACGGCAAAACTCACATATTCTCCATTCGGGGAAAAGCTTTCCGGTGCTGATCTGCCTTTTACTTTCTCAACAAAGGCTTCAGATTCAAGTGGGTTGAGTTATTATGGCCACAGGTTTTATAATCCAGAAATTGGAAGATGGTTGAGTCGAGATCCGATCGGGGAAAGAGAAAACGACATTATTTCTCTCTCGAAACACAAAAGGAATAATTTTAATATTTTATATGGGTTCGTTTCAAATAATCCTATTAATCATTGGGACTATATTGGTTTGTTGCTTGGCCAGGGAAATGCGACAAGCGTTGATCTTTATTTTTCAAGCTTAGATGCACAAAATCCGTCTTCATTTGATTGTGTTGATATAACTATAAACTACGATCATTATGAAACAGTAACGGACGGCTGTTGGTGGACATGCTTACAGTATTCTGGGGGGCCGAGTCTTTCTTCTCTTCCAAATATGCCAAGTTCTATTGCCAGCTTTCTTAATGCTCCATCTTGCAGTAACTTTGATTGTTGTACTGAAACTGGACATCTAATAGTGAAAGATCTTAAGATAGTGGTACACCATGATAATGATTGTGATTGCGCATTGTTTTACAGTAGTGATAGTATAACCGCTTCAGCAAAGAAATGTGAAAAGAAAAAATAGAGGTGTTAAATGAAATTATTTATCGCAATTTTGTCCGTATTTTTTTGTTTCTGTTTCAACTCAAACTCTGAGGAAAATAATAAAATTAATATCAATGGGGATGAATTTATATTGGAAACAGTAGAGAAAAACGATGCATATTCTATCCATAAGATTAAATATATTGACATAAAAATAGAGGATAAAGATATTAAAAAGAATTTTTATTCAGAGCGTTATATAATTCATGCGAAAGATAGCCTGAAAACTGAAATTACTGCTTGGGGTAATGGTATTGAAATCAAAGACGATCAGATCAAAATGAGTTGGGGGTGTATGTACTTTTCTAACACATTACATATTGGCAATAACATAGTTTATAATTTGAAAACTGCTTCTTATTCAATACACGACGGTTATGAGTCTAAAAACTTAACCGGGAATTCATATTTCAAAAATAACCCGAATGATATAAATTCAATAATAATTAAAAATCTTGAAAAAATAGTGTCCTGCGCGACAAATAAGTAGAAATAATATTGATTGATTTTAGTATCATTCCATGGGCATTCTGGGGTGAATGGGGTTAGAGTTTATACTGAAGTTCAAGAGATTTTCTGAAAATTTTGCAAAAAAAGATCCCGTATCGTAAATCACTCATCCGTTGAATCTGACGGTGCTATGACGGGGAATTTCAGAGCTGGCGGGAGTTGCTGAAGGCCTTTTCAGAACAGCAAAAACTCATCCGGATTGGCTAAGTTCCTTGACATGGACAGAGTTCTCCGGGGACAGCCACGGGAGGCATATAAGGTGGAGGTGTCTGAAATGTCGGATATGGGAGTCCTCTTCATCCAGTCTCCCGGTAGTAGTAGTTGAGCAGACCGCAAAGCCGCTCTGATTTCTTGATTTCGCCTCTTCCTTTGATTTTTTCGTCCGGAAAAAGCAGTTGATTCCCCATTCCCTGATGATTTCTTTCGTGATTGTAGTGCGCGATGTATTCCTTCACTGCATGTTTCAGTGACTCCTCCCCGAACAGGATGAGCCGATGAAGGCATTCCTCCTTTATCGAGCGCACGAACCTTTCCGCGAAGGCGTCCAGATTTGGACTTCGAGGCGGAAGCTTGACAGCTTTGCATCCTGCGCCTTTGAAGATGAAATCGAACCTGTCCGTATATTGCCGTCCCTGTCGTGTATGAGATATTTCGCACCGGCCAGTTCTCCATCATAGCCTGTGAGATTCCTCGCAACCTGCTCGACCCATGCGCTGTTCGGATGTTGTGTCACTCCCCCGAGGACGACCTTCCTTGTGCTGATCTGGATGAAGAATAGGACATATACAGTGACAAGTCCGAAGGGGCTCCAGACCTCCTCCGTGAAGAAGTCCGTTGCCCACAGTACGTCCTTGTGCGATTTGATGAACCGCGCCCAGGACGTGCCTCTGGTTCTTTCTGGAGATGGGGAAATTCCATGCTCTCTCAGTATCTTGCCAACAGTTGTGTCCGAGATCCTGTGCCCGAGATTTTTCATTGCGCCGACGATCCTGTCGCAGCCCCAGGAAGGATTCTCTGTTGCCATTTCGACGACAAGCTTCCTGACTTCCGGCGGGACTGGTTCCTGTCCCTGTTTCTTCCGTCTTTCCGAATAGTCGAACTTCTTCGCGACAAGCATTCTGTGCCACTTGAGCAGGGTTTCCGGACTGACGATGCTTATGTTCTCGGCCAGCCTACTTCCGAGTGCCTTGCCCTTGACGGCCAGACTTATGCGCTCCTCGTTGCTGAGGAGAATCCTTTTTTCAGTCTTGTCCATCTGGCTTTTCAGAATTTTGTTCTCCTCCCGGAGATATTCGGCTTCCTCAAGCAGTTCACCGTTTACTTTTCCCGCAGTATACGCGATCATTCTTTTCCATGGCATATGGTGCAAGTCCTTTAATATGATGTGCAAAAGCAGCTAAAATAGATTTTTCTGCGGGAAAGGCAAATTCACACAGGATTCATTGAGGTTTCAGCAGAAGATGGAAGGTTTTGTCAAATTATTTATTAGTTTGATTAGCGTATGAAACTGAAGCAATGTATGTTATAGTGGAGTAATTGGATAAAAGGATGCGATGAGGGTGAGGGAGAAACGCGTTGGCCGGAAAAAGGCTGGTGTCGAGGTAGTCTTCAGGTTCCTTGGTGGGAAAATAAGGATAAGTAAAATATGGAAAGTGGGCTGATTATGTTTAAAAACGTGATGGAAGGGATGCCGATGGCGGGAGTGATGCTCGACAGAGGCGGAGCGATAGAGTTCTGCAACAGTCATTTTCTGGACCTGACAAACTGGAGCCAAGATGATATTCACGGAAGGTGCTGGTTTGAAACGTTCGTGCCCGAAGGAAAGTGCGAGGAAAGAAAGACAGAATATCATGAGGCTATGAGATCTGGCACGATGAAAACGCGTTTTGAAAGCTCCATCCTGACCCGTGCGGGGAATGAGATAAGTGTCATATGGAACTGTGTGATCCTGAGGGATCAGGACGGGAATGCGGTTGGCACCGTCAAGCTCGGTCTTGACCTTCCTGGAATAGTTCATTCAAGCACCGATCTTCTCAGGCTGTGGAAGTATGAGAGGATAGGCCACTCCACGGCGGCACTGGTACACGACCTGAACAACCTGCTTTTCATGATTCTCGGCTACAGCCAGATGATGGCCAATGGCATACCAACCCACAGTCCCTTAAGCGACTACGCCAAAAATATTAGCATCCTGATAAAAAAGGGGAAAATGTTTTCCGGCCAGCTCTTCTCTGTCATACGCGGGGAGGAATCTGCAGATATGGTCGAGCTGAACCTATGCGAGGTTGTAGAAGAAGTAAGGGAACTATTGTCCAGCATGCTGCATGGAAATATTACGATGGAAACCAGACTGGAGAGGCTGACCGGGACAGTAATGGGGAATAAGGAACAAATCGAGAGACTGCTAATGAACCTGCTGTCCAATGCGCGAAACGCCATGCCTAATGGTGGCAATATCCTAATAAAACTCTCAGAGACAATTACCAGTGAACCCGTCCACTGCCATGGTTCCGAAGTTCCTCCCGGCAAGATGGTAATCTCATGTCGCAAAAGGAATTTGCCAAAAAATGCGGTGTTTCCGCACAGACCGTCTCGAACTGGATGCACGATGTCCGGAGCCCTGGCGTTTTTGCGAAAAGAAGGATAATGGAAATCATACAGGAATCACAAGGGAAGATGAAGAAAAACAGGGATATCCTGCATTCAGTTGCTCCTGTGGCCAGCCGCGGCGGCGACAGGGACAAACTGGCGAAGCTATTACCAAGAATGACAGACGAACAATGCAAGAAACTCCTGAAGATGGCGGAGAAGATCGCAAGTTGAATTCCGGTGGTGCCAGTTTGCCACAAAAAAGCACAAGATTCACAAAATAAGTCAAACCTGGATATATTTCATAGTGCGGCTTATGACTCAATCCCATTTAACCACGAAATGCACGAACTACACGAAAAAGAAATATTTTAATACTTGATTAGGTTTTTGTTTTTTTCCCGAAGGTGGCAATCAAAGAGGATCTGGAGTTCTTCAATCATTTCATTGGTCAGAGCAAAGGGTTGCTTCAGGCTTTTTATAACCTTATCAACCAGCATTACGTCATTTGTGACAATTATTGTGGCCTTGTTTTTTTGCGCTTCCTCATAGTCAACATACCAGCCGGGATAAACAACTACACGGACAGCCGGAACAGGATTCTCCTTGTTGAATTGACATTTTGCATTTTTCTTTTCGGAAATCAGCTTATGGGCAAGCTCCTGAATCCATCTTGCATTTGCCTCTATCTGATCTAAAGGCGCTGTCGTGTAACTCTTGTCAGGAAAGGCAAGGCGTTTACCGTCATAGAAGATTTTAGGGGGATTATCTCTGGGTTTTGACTTGGCTTTTGTCTCAACCACGACTATTCCAGCCGTGCCTATGGCGATATGGTCTACATTGAACTTCTTTTCCTCATTATATATGTCATGGAAAATTGAATATCCCATGTTCCTCCCTCTCTCAAGTTCTTGACCTACGATCTGTTCTCCGGTGAAGCCCAGCCGATATGTACGTATGATCCGAATTGTTTTCCTTCCATAAAAAAATGCTAACAATAAAAAGGGGATTATTGCAATCGCATGAACGAGAAAAGACAAAGAATGGGATAGAGGGGCGCTGAAGATCGTCTTATAGATTAGAATCAAGCCAAAACAGAGCGGAAGGGTTATTATAAGAACGAGGCGCATTAATTCATCTTCGAGTTTTTCACGCACTCTTTCTCCTGGCAGTGACAACGGTGGCTTCAGAAAAGGCGGCCGTGATTCTTTATTTTCAAATAGAAACTTTCTTAACATCTAATTTATTCCTTCCAATAATTTGGTTTTGCCGGCAGATTTCCAGGATCATAGCCCATATTTGCCTCTATGCGCTCTTTTAATGAAGGATGCACTAAATCTTCATCAAAGATTGTTCTTTGGGCTGTCCCAAAAGGTATCCAGAATTTTTCATATGAATTGTGAATTATTCCTGTAGCTTTGGGAGCAACATTCTGGTTGACATATTGAGCCTTGAATTTTAGACCGTGTTCCATAGAACGGTCAATCATCCATCGCAATGCTATATCGGAGAGGCTTGCTTCAGAATACCCTCCGCCGATATTGGAATGAACTCCGGCAAACCAGACTTGTAGTGCCCTGGGATCATTGTCCCATTTCAGCACCGGGAAGAATTTTCTTTTCTCGTCAATTGACATCGCGTGATATCCTGAAACAACGTTTGGACTGAGCTGGTTATCGTGATAGTCCTCGTCATTTGTGGTCTTGACGGTATCCCATATACCGATCATTTCGATGGGAATGTCAAAGAACCGACCTTCTTCTTTCAGCTTCTGAGAGCTGGCAGTGTCCTTTTCTTTGTATAGTTCCCATCCAAGTTTCTCATCAGCTGGTTTAACTGGAATTCCACTATGTGCGATCAGCCCGGCGAGTCTTCTCACGGTATAGGCACCTCTGCTGAATCCAAATAGAAATACTTTGTTATCCTCTCTTTGCCAACCTTTATCTGCAAAGCGTCTCCGGAGGTCGCGGTAGCAACCGAGAATCCGTTTGTCGAGACCATAGCCATAGATTCCACCAGGTAAGGCTTCCCATTTCCTAGCTCCAACACCTTCCTCATATTGTGGAACCTGTTTTCCTCCGTCACTGGCAAGAGCATTAAAGAATTTCACAAGATTGGTCGGGGCAGGTTGTTTGTTGTCAAGCTGTTCCGGTTCATTATAGGTACCGTCACACAATATTATTAGTTTCCGGATATCTGCCATTGTTTAGAGCCTTTCCAATTATTATTTAGCCGGTTTTAGAATTGGACCATCATTGTCGTCGAGTGGTGGAGCCTGACACCACCATTCCACTGCCTGAGGGACATAAAGCCCTAGAGAGCATGTGGAAGCAAGAATGTATAAAATATTGGTGTGGTATTCCACTCGTAAAAGTCCTAAGTTGTCTGAGCATTTTTCAATTTCTCGTGATGACCACTCAAAACCATAAAGAGAGCCGTGGACAGTCTCACTACCGTGCGCTGATTTAGGAGTTTTCAGACCATCGCCCTCCAATTCAAAGCTCATGCAGCCGGAAATAATAATTAAAGCCACAGCCGAAAAAATCGTAAGCAACACATTTTTCATTCTTTCTCCATTATTTATGTTCATTATTCTATTATTCAATTCAGGTTTGTACCTTAATTTTGACAATATGTTCACGTTTATTCGGGAAGAACATGTGCACATAAATCCTTAAAGGGACTTATTTCTTGATTCTCCTTCTATAAGTATTTTTCCGTTAAACATTCCCAGATAAGTCGATGTAATACCGATAATAATCAGGAGGATATATTTTTCGTTTAATTTATTATTTGAGAATTGCTCTTTTATCATCATAATGTCCTGGCTTGAAGGCATGGGAATATTTTCAGGATGAGTATGCCATTCTCCAAGATAAATTAAATGTCCATTGTTATTATAAAATTCATAATCAACAATTATCTGAGCAATATTACAGTCTCTTATAAAATTAAACCTTGACGAAGTATCATGCCTTGACGGGGGTGTTGCTTTAGAAATGTAAACATAATTCTCTTTTACCTGACCAAGTAGAATTCCTCCTGACTCATGGATTTTGTGTTTCACCTGTTTAAATTTACTGAAAATATCGACTACATTACCTGATAGTTCCACGTTAAATTTTCCAACTTTATATATCATATTGAATTATCTTCCCTGCTTCTCCATGTTCTTTCGCAAAATCTGACTCTTTGATTCCTTTACTGCTAAGAATGCTCAAATCTCCAAACCAAGTAAAACCTGTGGCTTTTTTAGCCTTGTCCTTAAGAATATCATCAATTTTAGGAAATAAAGCAGATAAGAAGAGCATGACATCGCTACCCCCATAAGGAACATAACATGATTGACATCCAGCTTCCGAAAGACTCAGATTTTTATTCTGAGACAGAAACTCTTGCTTATTAACCACGTTATTTTTGTAAAACAACCCATCAAGCAAGCTATCGTATGTGCTTGATGTATTCTTTGGGAAAAATAAACAATGTCCACCAACGAGATATGGCTCAACCCAAATCATGAATGTTGAAGTATTGATAATGCCATTCGTTAAAGCCAGTCCAATGTATTGGTCAATATTTTCATTTCCAATTGTTACAAAAAAATAATCCGTCTCATTAATAAATTCAGGTTTTGTATTCAATAGACTGATTATAGAATCTGTACTTGTTTGAATTCTTTGTTTAGGATTTTTACCAGTAAGGTAGATTTTTATAGCATCTACTTTATTCTGGCCTGTGTGGTTCAGTCCTAATAAATGCCGATAGACATTCTCGACATCGAGACTCCCATTATCAACTAAACGAACTTCTTCAGGATTATAGGAATTTAAGAAGTATACTAGATTCGAACCTATACTGCCTAATCCTGCAACCGAGAAGGATAAACTCGGATAATTGATAGTTCCAGATGTTCTTTTCATCATTCGTTTTGCATTAATTGCTTCTGTTGAGATTCTCTTCACTGAGCAATTTTTCAAATGTGATCTCATTTGCATAAAAGGTTTAAAGGCACCGTCTCTAAAACCATTTACTTTTTTCTTAAAAGGCTGTTCATATACCCAGCCAATTATATACTTGTCATCATTGATACATTTTTTAAAGAACAAAAATGGTGGGAATTTCCAGCTATCCATATATTTCTTAAAATTCTGTACCGCATTGTCGCCAAGAGTTTCGACAATTGTCAATGTTTCCTCATAAGTCTTATTGAATGGGGGCTTTTCCATTCCATCTGGAAACACAGGGAAATAAAGTGCTTCATTAATGTAGACTACAGTATTTCCCATATAACCGAGATTTGCACTAAAGTTATGATAAGAATCATCCTCTATGTAAATGCAAGATGTATACTTCCCAATTGCTTGTTTAAATTCACCAAATTTTATGAAGCATATCTCATCAATCTCATTTTCAATCATGTCTAGACAGGAGCCTGTTGGAGGTTCTTCTTCGGGATACCGAAGTTTCCAGTAAGCCAGATATTCATCGGCATAGTCATCTATGTTCGTACCTTTCTTGCCGTCTGAAATATTTTTTTTTGCTTGAGCAAGGCAGTCTCTGACAATCACTTCAGGTCTTTTATAATCCAAGATAATTGTGTCAAGACGAAAGGTGCAGATAAATTTATCTGTATCGATGTGCGGAATGAATTTTAGCTTTTCATAGTCTTTTCCTGAAAGGTAAATTTTAGGAATAGAGAAAGGGAAATCTTTAGGGAAACACAATATCAAAGTAATCGCATGTAGTGAACCATCAAATTCTACCTCTGTGTCAACTTCCCAAGCAGACACGAAAGGTGGCATTTTTTGTATTGGAATATTTGAGCATTTTCGAATTGTTTCGAACTTAGACAACTCGTGGTATGCTTTTTCTCTCGCCTCTTCAAAATCTATAGACATACTATTCCACTCTTTGCACTTGAACTGATGACCGCCGGAGACTTGTATTTATTTGAATCTTCTATTTCATCCTTTGCGTTTGAACATGAAAACCTATTTCCAAAGTGCTTTTGCCATTTATGGCAAGCATCCTTTTGGTTTGGATTTTCAATTGCTTGGTTTGCTGAGGTTAAAAATGAATAAATATTCTTGAGAATTCCCTTTTTTTGAGTTTCGCTAAAGCCAGCAAAGAGATCTTCGTTTGTGGGTGTCGTAGGACGATAACAAACAAAATTTAACTGAAGGTTGTCATAAATTGACTGCATTGTATTTTTAAACGAAATATCATCCCTTTCATTAGGAGAATGGTTATTTGCAGTCAATATCGTCATGATTACTCCTGGAGGCATTTCGATAGCACTGTTATCATTATTACGCTTGTCACACCATGCCTTGAAATATCGTACAATCCTTCGCAATTGCCCATCTGCCTTTGCTTTATTGTTAAACCATTGATAGAATTCTCTAGGGTCACTTTTTACCCACCCGGCATTTTTGTGTGCAAGCTCAGGGCAGTTTCCATTAATAATAAAATACATGGGCAAATCAATATGATGACCATCTGCATATATTACCCTAACGCAAGTGGTTTTATCTGTTTCCTTTTTAGTTCTGCCTTTAACCGCTGAATATATCCAGTTGTGATATGTATTTACATCTTTCCTATCAGTCTCTCCTCCAATAAAATATATTCCGTCATCTATGTCGTATTCCAGGTTCCCGTCTTCATCAGCAATCGGGGTGACGATGGTGTGCATCCTGTATGAACCTTGTCCATGGAATTTGGGAAGGATTTCATCTGGTTGCTCCTTTTTGAAATAAGAACGAATATCATCTCTTAAAAGGTCTCTCGATTTTCTTAATATCTCCTTTTTTGAGTCGACAAGCATAATTGCTTCATTAAATTCGATAAATAGCTTATGACAATTTGCCATGTTCATCTCCTTATTTTTTTAATTCATCCATGTTTGAAAATATATTTTTGATTATTTGACTTTCTTTCTGTGGATCTTTCTTCTGTAAGTCATTTATCACTTTACTATGATTTAAATCCGTATCCGATGAGGCTAGGTCTTTCAGCGTTTTGATCGCTGTGCTATCTGATTTATCTAAGCCGATAGAACTTAATTGCCCTTTTGATTTCTGTGACTCCTCTAACCTTATAACAGTAACGCTCTTTCCTAATGATGTGATAAGAGTAGCTGAAAATTTAGCCATATTGCTGTATCCAAAAGCCTGTGCAGAAATAGACATCTCAGTAATACCAATACCAACTTTCCAATCCATAACCCCAAGATTGGACTTCAATAGATTAGGGTCACCTGTTGGCATTTCACATGTTCCGATAGAAATAAGTTCAACCGGTTGTTCCTTTTTCGTAAATGCAACAGCTTCTATTAATCCAACCATAATGGGATTATTTGCCCATAATCCACCATCAACAAAATATTGTTCAGAACCGTTATCTGGATTTGCTACATTTGCAATTGGGAAAAATATTGGTGCAGCAGACGAAGCTAAACAAACATCAGATAACTTGTAATTGATGTCACGATGCTTATCTGGAAAATGAGGGGTCTTGAAGACCCATGCCCTATGGTTCGATGCATTAATCGTAGGTATACAAATAGATATATTTCTTTTATCATACATGTTTTTAATGGTCTCATTTTTGAAAAAATGATCCAATAATTCTTTTAATTTATCTGCATTTGCAGCTGCTTTTTTCCTATATTTTAAAGCCCACAAATATTTTAGCCATGAACTTGGTTGAGGTGAAGGGAAAATATTTTTACCTTCTTCAATATATAATTTAATGACCTCATCAATTGGAACTCCAACCGCAAGAGCACATGCAAGAATAGCACCTGTGCTTGTTCCGCATATTAAGTCAAATGCTTTACCTATATCAGGTATCGCTACACTCCCATCGCTTTTCTTCACTTGATATTTTGAATCAAAAAGTTGAACCATGCGTTGAAGAAGAATGGCAGTATACAATCCACGCATCCCTCCACCATCAAGAGTAAGTACCCGAAATGGTTTTGTTTCTTCTTTAATTTCTGCGGTTTCAGTAATCATATACCCCCCCATTGTTGTATAAACTCAATTCTTGTGTTGTCATATTACAAACATCTCCGAGAGAAAACCCGAAAGTCTGACAGCCTCCTAATCAAAGAATTTTGTTACTGTATTGTATGATCGTGCATCCTTATCTTCTCTTAAAACTTCTTTATATCGTCAATTTCCCCCATAACTTCCGCGGTGCGTTTTAGGGCGACGATGATTTTCTGGTAGTGGATGATGTCGTCGTAGGAGAGGGTGCGGCCTTTGCGGTCTTTGAGCCATTTCTGGGCAGGTTGGTAGCCACCAATGTAAAAGTTCCAGGAGATCTCAGGGACATTGTCAAAATATTGAGTGGAGTTGATGAAGACTTTGCCGGAAGGGGCAGACAGGCGAGACGCCTGTGCTACTACATCGCCGGGCGGCCCCGAGCCATTCGGCGGGGCAGAGACGCCCACGCTCCAGACTACTTTTTCAACGACATTGCTGCCGGGAAGCGGATAGTTTGTAATTGGGGTGTCGAGTTCGGGTGATTCCATCAGATGAAGTTTGCGAAGTTCGCAGCCTTTTTCTACGAACTTCCAGAACTGTTCGGAGTTTTCGGGGAGGGGAATCCGAGGGAAGTCTATTTTGAGGAATTCCTTGTATTTCTCGCGGTAGTTCGGAGAATGCAGGACAGCGTAAATGTAGTCGAGAAGATTTTCAGGTGTAAAGTAGGATGGACATTCTTGTCCGTCATTTGAATTCGCTTCCATTGAATCGCAGACAGGAATGTCTACGCTACTTTTGAACGCAACCCCAATCTTCTCTGCGAATTTCGCAACTATTTCCATGTTCAGGTTCGGGACACGGGATTTTTCCTTTCCTTCCTCCAAATCCAATTCGTCAGCAGAAGGGTAGAGGTAAAGGGGAAAAACATAAGACTGTTCTTTCGTTTGCAATGAAACAGAATTTAAATCAGAGATTAGATTTGTAATAAAAATATGTTGAAAGTTAAATGAACTTAATTGCCGACATGTAACCAACCCAAAATTTCTATCTTTTATAAAATGAATTGAAGATTTTTGTCTTGGATAAGCAATAAATCCTTTGGATCTATTTGTATATAATGTTTTTCTAATATCGAAAGGTCTATAAAAAATATCCTTTATTAAATATCCTTTTTCTATGTCCTCTTTTGCCCATTTAATTGTCCAGTCTCTTCCATCTGCCGGGAGATGGTATTTACCTCTGATATCTTCTTCATTCAATTCTTTCAAATCGGTGACAGTTTCAATTAGACTCGCCTGTTCAAAGTGGATTGTAAAATCGTCTCTTTTGGACTGTATGCCAGAGTTATATAAGATAAACAATTTATCAAGTCCAAAATATTTATCATAAGTATTGGCGGCATTAAAATCTTTTGGAACAAAAAAATAATACGGCTCATTGCAATTCAATGTGTTCCAACAAACAGAGCCAATCGACTTATCATTTAAGAAGTCATATTTAGATTCACGTTTTCCAAAGATCTCAGCATGTTGGATTTTGACGGCATTGCCGTCTTTGGACTGCGGGGACTTGACGCCGCTTTGTTTTTGCGAAGCTCGCATCACATTCTTCACAAAGATTGAAACAGAAACTCCTTGCTGGATATCGAAAACATTCTCATCCTTCCCTCCGTCCAAGGCAATTTCTTTTTTCTTCGAGCTCCCATGCAAATCCAGAATGTATATTTTGTCGAATGTTTCGAGGAGATGTTTCCGCATTTGGCGATGAGTTATTCCGTCAATGAAGGAATTGTTTGTTATCATCGCGACAATTCCCTGTCCGTTTTTCTCGATGAAGTGTTCTGCAAATCGGATGAATTTTATATAGTCGTCGTCAAGGTTGATTTTTTTCTCGTTCAAATCTTTTTTATAGTCAGCGAGCAGTTTTTGAATCCATTCCCCTTTGTTGCTGGAACTTACAGCATACGGTGGATTTCCGAGGACGACCATTACTGGGCAGTCGCGTTTTATACGGTTCGCTTCTTCGGCCTCGCGTGAGAGCCAGCTTGCGAAAAGCGTCTGAGTGTCGGGATGCGCTTCTTCCAAGCTGTTTGTAAGATAAACACTTAGGCGCTGATCCTTGGCAGGTTTATATCCTGTTTCTGCAA
>CAIQLG010000044.1 GCA_903872565.1 uncultured Lentisphaerota bacterium
CTCCTACGGAGATATTTATTCCCCTCCGCTCATGAAAGACAGAAGAAAAGAACTGAAGAAATAAAACTTGAATTAGAACAGAAAGAATTGAATATTAACGAAGGAAACTATCAGAGTTTTAACAATCACAGGGAAATCCCCCTTCCTGTATTGTAATGTGTTAGCTCAGTTCTAAGGTCATAAAATTCCTTAAGCCAAGGGTTGTTATCGAATGAGAATAATTCATATTTCTTTGCCTGCCTTCTAAATCCCCTTGGCAGTTCATGATTGAATGCCTTGTTGAATTCGGCTGTTATTTCAAGTGTTGCATAAAGTGCGTGAAGATGGCTATCAAGAGCGCATAAAAAATCATCGTCATCGTCACTAATTCTTATATTGGGGTCTGGACTGATATCACCTACTGCTGTCGCACATGAAATAAAATCACGATGGGTACGCTCAAGACCTATAAGCTTTGTATCCAATGCAATCCCGAGCGAATATGCATTATCCCTGTTGCAATTATCTATATGTGTTGACAAAAACACGAGTATATCAATTCTTTTAACACCATACGCCCAATTTGACTTCAAATGTAATTTATGCAACTGAATCCATATTGTACTTTTTGTCGGACTTGTAACGATAAGTGGAAGCATTAAGAAATTCCTTTGACTAAAGATTATTATCAAGCACATTATATAAGTTACTCTATCTTCGGCACTTTCCCGCCGTCCCCGTTCACCCTGAGCCATTCACTGCTTCCTACTTCCCCGCCTCATGATACGGCCCCTCTCTCCTGCACTTTTCGCAGTAGAGGAAGTGTTTCGTCTTTTACTTTCGGACACCATAATTACCACGTTTTTTCCATTTCAAAAGATTCCACCGAGACCTCTAAAGAATTTCCAATTGATTTAATAGTATGTATATGAGTATGTGGTAATTTTAAATACATTTCCGCTTGCATTATATTCTGACTGTTCAATTGGATTGTTTTTTTCATCATATTTATAAATAGTCTTACAAGATAAAGTCCCTTTTTCATCATAACTTGCTATCTCAATTGGATTGCCCTTTTCATCATATGTTAAAATTAATTTGGATGAAAACCCTTTCCCGCCAAATACTACCCCTGTGTAATTTAATGTACATTCAATTGGATTGCCCCTCTCATCATATTTGAAAATTAATCCCCAGACTAAAAGTCCATCCCCTAGATAAAATGCCGCCTCAATTTCATTGCTCTTTTCATCATATTTTAAAATATTCTTACGAGACAAAATCCCTTTTGCATCATATATCGCTTTCTCAGCTGGATTACCTTTGGCATCATATTTAAAAACAGTTTTAAAGGTTAAAGTCCCGTTTACATCATATTCTGCATTTTCAATTCGTTTACCATTCGTTTCATATTTAAAAATGGTTTTACCTGTTATTTCCTTAACATTCTCTCCAAACTTTTTTACAATAACATAATCAATCTTTGTCCGTTCTTTGACTTTACCTTTTAACTCAATGTACATCCGTCTTAGCTCTAACTCGTTATCTCCTATTTCAAAAAAGTTGGCCGAACATTGTAGGCTTAATTTAGTGACATACTCTGCCCATACTGTTTTCTTAGTTGCAGAAAAAACATTGAAAACTAACACCAACGATAAAACACCCACTAATAACTTTTTCATATTATACGGGGATTTCCCTGTGATTGTTAAAACTCTGATAGTTTCCTTCGTTAATATTCAATTCTTTCTGTTCTAATTCAAGTTTTATTTCTTCAGTTCTTTTCTTCTGTCTTTCATGAGCGGAGGGGAATAAATATCTCCGTAGGAG
>CAIQLG010000045.1 GCA_903872565.1 uncultured Lentisphaerota bacterium
AAAATGATCCGACACGGACCATTTTCACCGCAGCGTTTACCGACAACAATACCTCCGGACATTGCATCTGCGAAAAATGCCTTGCCTGGGATGTGCCCGAGGCGAAAAAGCGGCTCCTGACCTGGGCCGGTATGGTCAAGGAATATGTGGCGCTGAGCGACCGGGATGTGAGGTTCGCCAACATCTTGGCGCGCAAACTGAAGCAACGCTATCCGGGCAAGGACTGTTACGTCCAGATTTTCGGCTACGGTCCAACCCGGCCGGCGCCGCTCAAAAACAAGCCGGACGACAACGTGATCGTGGCACATGTCACAAATTGGTTCGCGGGTCTGGGAGACAACGACCGCGACAGTCTCGATGACGAGAAGGCCTCGCAACAGTTCGCCGACTGGGCGGCGACCGGCGCGAAAATATTCTACCGGCCCAATCTGCCCGGCGGTAGCGGCTTTGACCTAATGTTGCCTGACGTGCCCTTTGGGCGGGCCACGGAAACCTTTCGCTTCGTGGCCGAACATAACTGTACCGGCATTTGGTTCGATGGCATCGACGAGTGCTGGCCGACGCTGGGGCCGCTGTATTATCTGTTTGCGCATCTGGCCTGGAATCCCTACCAGGACGGGTACGCGATCATGGACGACTATTACCGGCGCGGGTTCGGGCCGGCCTCCGGGCAACTGAAGGCATACTGGACTCTGATGGAGGAGACGCGCAACCGGATGGTTGACGGCAAGCTTACGTATTTACAGGTCTATGACGCCGCGTTTTTCAAGCGGGCCGCCGGCCTGCTGGACGAAGCGGATGCCACAGTAGCAAAAGCTCCTGATATCTACCGCCGGCGGATCGCGTATGTGCGAGTCGGGCTGGAGTTCACGCGAAAGATGATCGAGGCGATGGATCTGAATACCCGGTATAAGACGGACAAGGAAGCGGCCGACCGGATGCGCGCACTCTGGAAAGAGATCGATCCGATCGCCAAGAACAAGGAGAATTATATCTATTACCACGGGTTTCAGAGCTCATGGAAAAGTAGGTATCCGGATTCCCGGAAGTAAAATCAGGCCATCGGCCGGCCACAAGATATGGTACGATGCTGCTCGGGAGCAAAGCGACCAAGCCTTGGAGTGCAGAGCGACCGACCTGGCGCCGCTCTGGATGCGCGCGGAGCGTGTTTTGCCGTTCCGTGGCATGTGAAAGCGCTGTCAGGCCGGCGCACTGAAAAACGTGTCCGTATAAAGCGCATGGTAGTCAGCGGAGCAAGGTGAATGCAAACAAAAGGCCCAGGGACAAGGAATTTATGAATATGGATGACCTTTTACGAGATGCGGAACTCAAGTCACAGCGATATAGGAACTTTCTCGGTAACAGAGTGTCCGGCGCTTTAATGGTGAATATTTCATGTGACTACGAGAGGTGGATCGAGAAACAACGCGCGGCCGGCATAATTGGCCAGCCAAACATTGAGATCCCAGATCCCATGACAGAAGACTTCCTTGCCGAGCACGCCTTCAACTGGGGCGCGCAACATGTCAGGGACGCACAGCTAGCATCGCGCTTCCACATGGAGGAGTTGGAGGACGATTTTTGTTCTACGATCTGTTTTCATCCTGGTGCCGGCTACCAGGCGGCGATGTCATCAGGCGGAGATCTGCTGTTCTTCAAGGGGATGGGCACCAGCTACACAATCGGGCCGGTCTTGGCCGACTGGGACAGGATGGACGCAGTGTTCAATCATGACAATCAATGGGTTCATTATGCCAAGGGGTTCTGGCGCGGTGTGGACTCGGTTGATGCCCGCGGGGTGTTCGTGGCTCCTCGTTTCTGCCGCAGCCCACTGGATCTGGCCAACGACCTGCGCGGCGACCGGCTTTTCATGGATCTCTACGACTTTCCTGATGAAGTCTCGGCGTTCGTTGGCAAGTGTGCGGACAGCATTATCGCTATTGACAAGATTCTGCGCGCGGACAGCGCGACATTGCGCAATAATCCTGGCGGAGCGCTCGGTGTCGCGTCCGGGCATCAGACCATTCTCATGAACGGAGATCCGTTGGATCTCATTTCCGATGAGATGGTGCTGCAGTTCAACAATCCGGCATTGGAAACGGTGACGCACTATGCTCCCAGTACTTATTTGCATCATCATTCCATTGGCATTGCACGAGTGCGGGCAGTAAGTATGGTCCGTAACCTTACCGTGCAACAGTTGACTCAGGATCCGAATGGTCCGCGCATCGCCGATTGCATCAGTGACGAGTTGATCGATGCTTCTCTTTGCACCCCTATCCACCTGATGCTGTCGGCCAACCAAATACAGGGTAGCTACGAGGCGTTCGTGGAAAAGCTTTTGCGCGGCCGGTTCATCCTGGATCTCTGGGTTTCGAACTTTGATGAAGGACGGTGGTTCGTGCGGCAGGCGAGGAGGATAACGGGACAATGAACACACACTATCATGAGCTTTCCTTTTGTCACCCCAACCTCCTGCAAATAATGGGTATAGGAATGGGCGAATCGGTGTTGGAATATTCGAGCGGATCGACCCCGAAGCATAGGAGTTCAGAATTATTTGAAGATTCTGAACGCTGGTGTGCCTTCCCAAAAAGCCGGCGACGCCCGATAGTCCTAACCCAACCGATGTTGGGCAGTATAAACCAAACAAGTTCGGATAGTATGATATTAAACAGGGAGGAGACGATGAAGAATATGAATATTATGAAGCGGTTTGTTGTTGGGTCGATGATGAAGCGAAGTGTGTCGGCGTTCATTTTGCTTTGGGCGGCGTTTGCCTTTTCCGCGAATTTCCAAATTGACTTCCAGCGGGAACACCAGGAGCGCGTAGCGGAAATGAGTTTTAGCTCGCAGGAATATCCGAAGGCGCGCG